>JALHPN010000178.1 GCA_022842465.1 Polyangiaceae bacterium
GAGGGACGCCTGCGGGCGGGAGGCTGGGGGTCGTGCTGGGGCGGGGGGCGTAGGCGGGGGCCGGTGCGAACGCAGGGGCGGGGGCCGGTGCGGGTGCGGGTGCGGGTGCGGGTGCGGGGGCGACCGGGATACGCGAGTCCGTGAAGACGGAGGCGGCGAGGGGGGAGGGGGCTGCGGCGGGGCGGGCGGGCAGAGGGGGCGCGAGCGGCATCGTCGTCGTCCCCCCGAGCGGTGGGAGGAGCGCCGTGCCCCCCTGGGCGAAGGTGCCGGCGGCGTTCGGCAGCATCAACATCGTCCCGGCGAACGCGGCGTTCCCGCGCGGGACGCCGGCGCGCGCGGCGTCGCGGAGGGTCGACCAGAAGACGCCCGCGTCGTGAGGCCTGACCTTCGGATCGATCGCCAGCGCACGCGCGAGCACGTCCTCGACGCCGGGCGGCAACGAGAGCCCCAGCTTCGTCGCGGTCGGCGAGCCCTCCTTGGGATCGAGCGCCTTGATGGCGCCGTCGGCGAGCGTGGTCGCCTGCCGGACCCGCCGCCCGAGCAGGAGCTCGAGGACGACGAGCGAGAGGGCATAGACGTCGGTCCACGGCCCGATCGGCCCGATCTTCGGCGAGAACTGCTCCGGCGCTCCGTACGAGGGGGAGCAGAACTGCACGCCCACCTGCGTCTCGACGCTCGGCTTCACGCCGAGGATGTCGTCGGCGAGGATCTTCGCGAGGCCGAAGTCGAGCACCTTCAGACGCACGCCCGCGTCGGTCTTCGCGAGGAACAGGTTCGCTGGTTTCACGTCGCGATGCACGACCTCCTGCGCGTGCGCGTAGGCGAGGGCCGAGACGCCGCTGTCGAGGAGCACCATCGTCTCGTCGAGCGAGCGCGCGGCGTCCGGCTTGCCGCGGCGGTCGCGCAGCTCTGCGGCGAGCGTCCGCCCTGCGAGCCACTCGAGGACCATGTAGGGCGTCCGCTCGCCGGTCTGTGGCGCGTCGAGCGTCCCGCTCCCGAGGCAGGCGACGATGTCCGGATGACCGGCGGAGAGCTTCGCGAGGATCTTGCTCTCGTCCGCGAAGCGACCCTCGACGGAGCGCGCGAGCTCGGGGTTCGATCGCGTCCCGTACGGGATGCGCAGGCACTTCACCGCCACCGGGATGCCGCTGCGCAGATCGAAGCCGCGGTAGACGACGCCGAAGCCGCCGGCGTCGACGCACGCATCGAAGCGGATCTGGTCGACCGTGCGACCGACCAGACCGAGCTCGTCCGCCGCCATGGCGGGGCAGTCTAGCCGAACTCCCTCCGATCACGTCGCGCGCAGTCGCGGTAACGTCGTCGCGATGACGTCCACCCTCGCCGCGCCGCCCGGCGTCGATCCCGCGCTCTTCGCCGTCCTCGAACGCGAGGCCCGCGCGAAGCTCGAAGGTAGAGAGCCCGCCCACGACATGTTCCACGTCCTCCGCGTCCACGAGAATGCGGTCCGCATCGCGCGCGACGAGGGCGCCGACGAGGCCGTCTCTGCGACCGCGGCCCTCCTCCACGAGCTCTTCACGCTCCCGAAGAGTCACCCCGAGTCCCATCGCGCCGGTGACGTCTGCGCCGAGCACGCGCGCGCGCTCCTCGCGCGCGAGCGGGCGCCGGAGGAGCTCACGCGACGCGTGACGGAGGCCATCCGCGATCATGCCTTCTCGAAGGGGGCCGCGCCTCCCTCTCGCGAGGCCGCCGTGCTGCAGGACGCCGACCGCCTCGACGCGCTCGGCGCGATCGGCCTCGCGCGCATGTGGGCCACCTGCGCCGACATGAAGCGGCCCTTCTACGCCCCGGAGGATCCCTTCTGCGAGACGCGCGCGCCCGACGACAAGGCGTGGGGCCTCGACCACGTCTACAAGAAGCTCCTCGTCGTGCCCGAGCGCCTTCACACCCAGGCCGCGCGACGCCTCGCCGCCGAGCGCGTCGCGTTCCTCCGCGCCTTCGTCGATCAGCTCCGTCGCGAGATCACGCCGAGCCCTCAGCCGCCCGCGGGAGGGCGGGGGGGCAGGGCCGCCCCGGGAACGAAGTAGGATTTGCGCCAGGTGCGCCGGTAGTCGGCGACCTCGCGCTCCCACGTCGCGTCGTCCCATCCGAGCTCGGGCTGGACGACCTCCCGGATCGCGGCCTCGTGATCGAGCCCGCCGTTCGGCAGGAGGAAGCCGAGGCGGACGCGCCGGAGCAGGAGATCCTCCAGCTTCACGACGCCCTCCGCGCGCGCGGCGTGCCGCATCTCCGACCACAGGGCGACCGAGCCGGCGATCCCGCGCGCTTCGCGCCCGCTCCCGAGGACCTCTGCGGTCTCGGCGCCGAAGCGACCGAGGAGGCGCGCCCGCGCGGCGTCGTCGAGGCTGTCGGGCCACGTGATCTCGGTCTCGTTCGGCTCGAGCACGTGCGTCCGCTCCGAGAGGCCGCCGAGCTGCTCTTCGGCGGCGGACAGGACGTCGCGCGCCATGACGGCGAACGTCGTGAGCTTGCCGCCGGTGATCGTGAGGAGTCCGTCCTCGTTCCAGATCGCGTGCTCGCGCGACTCCTTCGACGGGTCGGACTTGCCGGTGTCGATGACCGGCCTCACGCCGGCCCAGGTCTGGATGATGTCCTTCTCGGTGATCTCGAGGGCCGGGAAGGCGCGCTGGACCGCCTCGAGGAGGTACTCCGTCTCGGCCTGGCTGATCGCCGGCTCGGCTTCGAGGTCTTGCCCGTGATCGATGTCGGTCGTCCCGAAGATCGACACACCCTCCCACGGGATCGCGAAGATGGCGCGCTGGTCCCGCGGGTGGAGGAGGCTCACCGCCTCGGGGAGCGGCAGCCGATCGTGGCGGAACGTGAGGTGGCTCCCGCGGATCTTCCGGAGGCGCCGCTCCTTCCCGAGCTCCTTCCGCAGATCGTCGGCCCAGGCTCCCGTCGCGTTGACCACGACCTTCGCCTGGACCTCCTTCGTCCGCGTCGCCCCCGGCGCGACGTCGCGGAGGACGACCCCGCGCACGTGGCCGTCGTCGGTGCGGAGCAGCTTCTCGGCGCGCACGTAGTTCACCGCCGTGCCGCCCTGACGGACGGCCTCGCGGAGGACGCGGATCGTGAGGCGCGAGTCGTCGGTCTGCGCGTCGAAGTAGCGGTAGCCGCCCGTCACCTTCGAGCCGGTGAGGGGAGGGATGCGCGACGTGATCGACTCCTTCGACTGCGCTTCGTGCGCCCACTTCCACGCGAGCGCGTCGTACATCGCGAGGCCGACGCCGTACATCCACTTGGGCATCTGGTCGCCCGGGAAGACGGCGAGCGAGAAGCCGAGCGGATCGACGAGGCCCTTCCCCTCCGTCATGAGCCGCTCGCGCTCGCGCACGCTCTTCCGCGTCACCAGGAACTGTCCCTGCCGCAGGTAGCGGAGCCCGCCGTGCACGAGCTTCGTCGAGCGGCTCGAGGTCCCGGAGGAGAAATCGGCGGCCTCGACGAGGAGCACCTTCTTCCCGTGCCGGACGGCCTCGCCGAGGATGCCGGCTCCGGTGATCCCTCCGCCGATGACGAGGAGGTCCCATTCCTGGTCGAGGCGGCTCCAGACCTCGTCACGATACCCGCGCGTCCACATGCCTTTTGTCGTCCTCCGCCCCACCCGAGCGCGCGGTTTGCCGCACGATCCCGAGCGTAGCAGGGGCCGCCGACGCGTGGGGCGCGATGGACGGCGGCGAGGCTCGTCGCCCTTTGCTAGAGTGCGCGCTCGGCCGAGGGGCCCGAGAGGAGGCGCACATGTCGCTCGTCGAGGACACGGGGAACGAGACGGGGAAGCCGAAGAGCGCGAGCACGCCGGGCGAAGGCGACGTCGCCCCGAGCGGGACCGCGAGCGTGAAGCCTCCGCGCTCCGTCCGCCCGGGGACCGACTCGAGCCCGGCCGACCTCGGCGCGACGCTCGCGAAGATGCGGGCCGCAGCGCGGAAGGCCGGCACGCCCGACTACGACACGCGGCTCGAGCACCTCGACAAGCTCGAGCGCGTCCTCGTCTCGCGCAAGCACGACATCGTGAAAGCCATCGCGATGGACTTCGGCGTCCGCTCGAAGCACGAGACGCTCATCGCCGAGGTGATGATCGCGGTGAACGAGATCAAGCACGCGCGCGCCCACCTCCACGAGTGGATGGAGACGGAGCCGCGCGAGGTGCCGTGGATGTTCCTCCCCGCGCGCGCCGAGGTGCTGATGCAGCCGCTCGGGGTCGTCGGCGTGATCGCGCCGTGGAACTACCCCGTGCAGCTCGCGGTAGGTCCGCTCGTCTGCGCGCTCGCGGCGGGCAACCGGGTCATGATCAAGCCGAGCGAGCTCACGCCCGACACGGGGGAGCTCCTCCGGACGATGATCACCGAGACCTTCGCGCCCGACCACGTCGCGGTCGTGACGGGCGGAACGGAGGTGTCGGCGGCCTTCGCGGCGCTCCCGCTCGACCACCTCCTCTTCACCGGCTCCACGCGCGTCGGGAAGATCATCATGAAGGCCGCGGCGGAGAACCTCGTCCCCGTGACCCTCGAGCTCGGAGGCAAGTCCCCGGCGATCCTCGGGGAGGGGTACTCGCTCCAGCGCGCGGCCGTCGAGATCATGGCCGCGAAGATGTTCAACGCGGGCCAGACCTGCCTCGCGCCGGACTACGTGCTCCTCCCCAAGGGCAAGGCCGACGCCTTCGTCGAGGAGTGCAAGACCGCCGTGGCTTCGATGTTCCCGAAGCTCGTCTCGAACGACGGCTACACGGCGGTCATCAACGACGCGCACTACGCGCGGCTCAAGGGCTACCTCGACGACGCGCGCGACCGCGGGGGCAAGCTCGTCGAGATCAACCCGGCGAAGGAGGACCTCACCCCCGAAGCGCGGAAGATGGCGCCGACGCTCGTCCTCCACCCGAAGGAGGAGATGCTCCTCATGCAGGAGGAGATCTTCGGCCCGATCCTGCCGGTGAAGACCTACGAGACGCTCGACGAGGCGCTCGCCTACGTCAACGACCACCCGCGGCCGCTCGCGCTCTACCTCTTCGACGACGACGCGAAGCGGACGGACAAGGTCCTCCGGGAGACCGTCTCGGGCGCCGCCTGCGTGAACACGGCGATGCTCCATTTCGCGATGAGCGATCTCCCGTTCGGCGGCGTCGGCGGCAGCGGCATGGGCTCGTACCACGGCAAGGACGGCTTCGACACGTTCACGAAGAAGAAGCCGGTCGTCTACCAGGCGCGCATCAACGCGGGCTCGATGATGCGCCAGCCGTACGGCGGCACCCTCGACTTCGCGCTCAAGATGCTGATCGGGAGCTGACGTCGTCGTCGCGATTCGCGACGTCGTCACGTGGCTCCCGCTTCACACGGGCTCGGCTCGCCCCGACGCCACGCGGGAAGGGCGTGGGCGTGCGACTTGCTTGGCGCGCGGCGCATGATCATCTCCTCTCCCGGAGCGAGGCGAAGCGTCGCCGCGTCGCTCGCTGCCGCGGCGTGTGCTCTCGCGGCGCCTCCGTCGACCGCCCATGCGGAGGAGAGACCGCTCGTCGTCGTGCGTTTCCCCGCCGAGGGGCCGCTGCCCTACCTCGATCGGGATCGTGCAGGCGCGTGGGAGGAGGCCTGCAAGGCGCCGTGCCTGCGCCGCTTCGAGCCTGGCACGCGCCTCCGCGTGCGTGGGCGCACGGGGGGACCGACGACGTCGCTCGTCCTTCCAGCCTCGTCGCCGGCGTCGGGAAGGCTCGTCCTCGACGCGGAGGTCGGAACCGGTTGGATGATGGGCCTCGGTGTCGGCTTCCTCGCCGCGAGTGCCGCGTCCGGTGTCGGGACGGCGCTCCTCCTGGCGTCGGACGAGGACCGCTCGGGGCCGGCGGTGATGCTCGGTGCCGCGACGATCAGCTTCGCGCTTTCGGGCGTCCTCTTCTGGATCATGGGCACGAGCACGTTGCGTGTCGCCGACGAGGTGCCGGTGGTGAACGGGAACGCGGCGAAGGGAGGGCTCCGATGGTCGGGAAGCGCGGTCGTGTTCTGATCGTGGCGGTGTCGTGCGCGGGTCTCGGTTGCACTCGTGCCGCGAGCGGCCCGCGCGGCCCGACCGCCGAGGGGGACACGCCTCCGCCGGATCGCGCGCGCGTGCTCCTCGTCGCCGAGGCTCACCCCGAGGTGTCGAAGGCCGACGTGGCGGCCTACGGTCGCCACGTCAAGGTGAGGATCTACGACGAGCACGCACGCGTCCTCGTCGACGTCGCGCCCGGGAGCCATGCGATCGTCGATCTTCCCGCCGGTGAGCACCTCCTCGCCGCGGCGGCACACGAGGAGCGAGGGCCCGTGCACGCGGCATGTGTCGGCGCGCTCGACGTCGACGTCGTTCCGGGGCGTCTCTACGCGGCGCGGGTCCGCGTGGGGCCGTATGCAGAGATCGACGGGCCGCTCGCGAAGCGGAGTCGGCAGTGCACGCGCGTCGCGTTCGCGCGGGTGCTGCCCTCGGAGGTCGCGTCGCTCGTGACGAACCATCCTCTCCGCACGGCGGAGCGGCGGCCGGTCGGGACACCGTGGGCGTACCAGTTCGACGGCGTGGACCACGCGGAGCTCGTCACCGGCATCGCGCGGCTCCGCACGGTGCACGACGACCATGACGCGATGATCGCGCGGGCTCCTCGGTTCGTCGGCTACGAGGCGTCACCCGCACCGCGCTGGTCGGCCGAGGAGAGCTCGCTCGGGCGGGAGGACGGGATCGATCTCCCCGTACCGTGACGTCAGCCTCCGTGTCCCGGAGCGGGCCGCGTGCATCTTGTTGCCACCGGCTGGCTGCGGATGCGACTCTCGGTCGATCGCCCTCGCGTGTGCGCCGCGATCAGTCAGGAGCAGCTTCGATGAATTTTCTTCGTATCGGCGTCGTGATCGCGCTCTCGCTCTCGGTGGGCATCGCCTCGACCATGGGGTGCAGCTCGGACTCGGGCTCGAGCAGCGGCGGCACCAGCGGGGGCGCGAGCAGCGGCACCTCCGGCGCGGACGGGGGCGGCAGCACGTCGTCGTCGTCGTCCTCCTCCTCCTCGGGGGGCTTCAAGGACTGCAGCGGTCAGACGAGCAGCGGCACGACGAAGTGCACGCAGGCCGAGCTCGACACGTACTCGCAGTGCACCCAGAGCAACTGCCAGACCGAGGCGAAGGCGTGCTACGGCGACAGCTACCTCAACGGGTCGTTCGGCGGCGTATGTGGCCCCTACATCACGTGCACGCAGAAGTGCGAGTGCAACGACACGGCGTGCTACCAGGCGTGCGCGACGTCGCTCGATCAGAACTGCCAGACGTGCCAGACGACGTACAGCAACTGCATCCAGCAGAAGTGCCCGGCGCCGAGCTGCCTCACCGGCGGCACGGGCAAGACGTGCTCGGACCTCCAGGCCTGCTGCGCGAAGATCCCGGCGGGTCAGGACAAGACGACCTGCGAGACGGTCTACGACAGCGTGAAGGCGCAGGGCGACGCCACCTGCGACGCGGTCTACCAGCAGTACGCCGCGAAGTGTCCCTGAGCCCGCTCCGTAGCTCGTAGCGTGAACGCGGCTGCGCCTTCGGTGCAGCCGCTCTCGCGATCAGAGCGCGCAGGCGCTCGCGACCTGGGCGGCCGAGTAGCCGATGCCGATGAAGTCGACGACGCAGCGCCTCTTCGCGCAGAAGTCGACCGGGAGCTCGCCGCGCCGGGTGCGCTGGAGCTCGCGGAGCTTCGGGAGCATGGTCTTCGGGACCGAGCAAACCGTGTTCGCGACCGCGTGGTTCGCGAAGACGTAGGGCTTGCCGGTGACGCCGCCCTCCCACTTCATGTCGTGCGGGAGGTCGCTGCCGTCGGGCGCCTCCGTCGCGACCCACGAGCCGAACATCTCCACCTTGTCGACGCCGAACGCCTTGCCCGGGCGGACGACGCCGGTGGACGTCGGGTAGTCGACGTCGATGTAGCGACCGCCCCACTGGTCGTAGTCCTCGATGACCTCCACCGGCGCCTTGTTCGAGGGCGTGACCGCGCGGTCCGGGTCGTAGACCTTGCGCATGCTGACGCCCATCACGTGCGTGAGCTCGATGACGTGCTCGCCCATCATCCGGTTGCAGCCGCCGGACACCTGACCGCGCTCGAGGTACCAGACGGCCTGGTTCCCCTCCGACTTGTTGTCGGCGTAGGTGATGGGGCCGTGCACGGCGATGCCGCCGTTGTAGGCGAAGAACGGGAAGCCGCCCCACGGCACGAAGTGGTCGCCCTCGTCGCGGGTGAACGCGTTGCCGTCGGGGCGATAGGGCTTCACGTACTGCAGCGCGTAGGTGCCCGGCGTCGAGTTGCTCTTGCCCGCGCGCGCCGTCGCGATCGGGTAGACGATGTCGAGCTTCTTCCGGCCGGCTTCGTCCGTGGCGCGGACGTGGGGCGCGGCGGGCGTCGGCGCGCCGGCGGGGAGGAAGCCCGAGATGCGCGCGGTGTGACCCTTGAGCGAGACGATGATCCGCGCGTCCTCGAGGACGGGGAGGTTGCCCGAGTAAAACCAGTGCTCGTCGACCTTCGCGCTGAGCGCGGCCTCACCGCCGCCCGGGGCGGCGCCGTCGTCCTGGGTCTCGGAGGCACAGCCCGCGAGGGCGGACGTGGCGACACTCGATGCGAGGAGGAGCGAGGCAGCGACCAGACGGTTCATGTCCTCCCGTTCAGCGCGAAACGTGCCAGCGGCACCTACACGGCCCGCCGCGTGCGAAGGCTCGAAAAAGCATGTTGTCCGCGGAATCAGCGCCTTCGGGGGGCTGCCGTGAGGTGGATCGCGGAAGGGGGATCAGGGTAGGAGGGAGGGGTCCAGATGCCGTCGTCCGAGTTCCGGGTCCACCAGGAGACGCTTCGCGTGGCGACGCGCGGGCAGGGGTTCGTGGACGTCACGCGGGAGATCGCGGGCGTCGTGAAGGCGTCGGGAGTGACCACCGGGCTCTGCACCGTCTTCGTGAGGCACACGAGCGCGTCGCTGGTCATCCAGGAGAACGCGGACCCCGCGGTCCTGCGGGACCTCGAGGCGTGGATGGCTCGGCTCGCCCCGGAGAGCGCGACGGCGTACGAGCACGACGACGAGGGGCCCGACGACATGCCGGGGCACCTGCGCGCGAGCGTGACCCGGACGAACGAGAACGTGCCGATCGCGGACGGGCGGCTCGCGCTCGGGACGTGGCAGGCGATCTACCTCTGGGAGCACCGGCGGGACCCCCACGCGAGGTCGGTCGTGGTGCACGTGGCGGGGGTGTGATCGGACGCGGTCGGGCGGCGGCTGCCCTGCCGACGAGCGGCGCGCGGCGTGTCCCTGAATCCAGGGCTCCTTCTCGCCCGTGCCCGTGCCCGTGCCCGTGCCCGTGCCCGTGCCCGGCGATGGGGGCATCGAAGCCGCTGTGCAACGACGGGTGCAACAACGCAGAGAGCTGACGTTCCTGCCTAGCCACATGGGTGACGTCAGGCGGCGTCGCGGACGCGGCTCGCGCTCGGCCCGTGCGACCGATGCGTTACGCACGGTTGCGCTCCGGCGGCATCGCGCCCCTCGGGCACGGGCACGGGCACGAGGGGAGAGGCGGCTCGATTCAGGGACAAGCCTATTGGGGGCGGCGGGGGTGCGGCTTGCGTTGGGCGATGGAACCTCTACCCTCGGGGGGGTTCGAACGAGGAGCAGACGAGCGATGAACTATCCCCCCCCTCCCCCCGGCGGCTACGGCGGACCTCCTGGTGGTCCTCCCCCCGGCGGTTACGGTCCTCCGCCCGGCGGCTACGGCGCGCCGCCTCCCGGCGCCTATCCCGGCGCTCCTGCTCCGGGGATGATGCCCGGCATGATGCCCGGCGGTCCGATGCAGGCCGGCGCGCCCTTCGGCGTCGACCCGCTCACGGGCCTGCCCTTCTCCGACAAGTCGAAGATGGTCGCCGGGCTCCTCCAGATCTTCCTCGGCTGCTTCGGCATCGGCCGCTTCTACACGGGGCACACCGGCATCGCCGTCGCCCAGCTGCTCTTCGGCTGGGTCACGTGTGGGATCTGGCCCCTCGTCGACGGGATCCTGATGCTCATGGGCAAGGTCACCGACGCCCAGGGCCGGCCTCTCCGCGATTAGGCTGGTTTTTTTGTTTTGCTCGAGGCTCTCGAGACGCCGTCGCGGTCTCGATGGGCGCAGGAGTCTGCGGCGTCCTACGGCTTCGCCGGACGCTCCGCTACGCGTCGCGTGGCGCCTTGCGAGCTCGTGGCTGGCGCGCTCGGGGCGTGGTGGCTGGCGAGCTCGGGGTGGGGTGGCTGGTGAGGTCGTCGCCCAGGGTCATCGAGGGAGCGGCGCGGCGCTCTCGTCGATCGCGTCAGGGGTCCGGTAGCGCCCGGAGACGCGGCCGAGCCACGCCGCGGCGAGCGATGCGACGCCCAGATCGTCGAGCCACCCGATGAGGGGCACGTCCGGGACGAGGTCCGCCGGCCACACGACGTACGCGGCGGCGAGGAAGACGAAGAGCTTCCCGAAGAGCGACGCGCTCGGATCGCGAAAGTAGCGGACGAGCGCGCGCGCGCGACCGACGCGCGGGGGGCGGACGGAGCGGGACATCGCCTCGGAAACTAAGGCTCGGATGCCCGCGGTCAATCGGCGACCTGGAAGCTCACGCGGCCGACCAGCTGGCCGTCCTGCGTCTCGACGTCCACGGCCCAGCTTCCGACGAGGCGAGCGGGGAGCTGGCGCCCCGTCATCCCCGAGCGGAGGCGGATGGTGCCCTCGGGGCCTTCGACCCGCGCCGTGGTCTCGGTCGCGCGCTGCACCTCGACGCCGTCGTGACGCCAGACGTGGACGAGGCGGTCGCCCTTGCCGCCCGGCGCGACGATGTCCGTGATCGCGATGAGCTTGTCGATGACCGACGGGCGGAGCGTGAAGACTTCCATCCCGAGGCGACCGTCGTCGAGGACGATCGGTCCCACGGCGCCGTGGGCGACGTAGGTGGGGACGGGAGGGATCGCGCTCCGGCCGGCGTAGGCGAGGGCCGCGGCCGCGACGATGCTCACGCCGAAGAGGGCGAGCCACCGGCGGTCGCGGAACGTCTTCAGGTCGACGTGGATCGTCCAGAAGCTGACGACGCTCACGACGCTCGCGACGACGAGGGAGACGACCGTGCGCGTCTCGGGGACGAGCGCGGGGACGACGAGGTTGAGGCAGCCGAAGAGGGCCACGGCGTGGAAGACCGAGGCGAGCGCGCGCACGCGGAAGAGGACGCGATCGAAGACGACGTCGAGCGTGGAGAGGAGCGCACAGGCGCCGAGCAGGACCACGAACCATGTGTTCGGCGACGTGAAGGTCGTCGACTTCCAGTAGAAGGGCAGGAGGAAGAAGAGCATCCCCTGGTAGAGGTTCTTCATCACGTACGTCATCGCGAAGAAGCGAAGACGGTGCGACGGTAGGGCGCCCTCGAGCGGCTCCTTTTCACGGCCCGCCGTGAAGACGCGGAAGAAGAGGACGACGAGGAGCCAGACGGCGCCGACGGAGACGGCGAGCCACCGCGCGTGGTCGAAGCCCTTCCGCGCGAACACGACGACGGTGATGCCGAGCCCGAGCGCGTAGGCCGAGTGGAGCCACCAGAGCTTCCGGCCGTGACGCGCGAGGAACGTCTTCGCGCGCTCGAGGGGGGTCGGGGCGAAGGCGACGGGCGGGACGACCCGGACGTCGGATCGCACGTTGGGCGGCGCCGTGACGCTCTCCGATCTGTCCGTCGTCTGGAAGCCGCCGCGCATGACTCGTGGCAGTGTAATCCGTGTAGGCTCGGCGTCCATGCGCGCGACGTGTGTCCTCGTCGCGATCGCGGCGCTCCTCGGATCGCGCGCGGCCTCGGCCCAAGACGTGGTCGACACGTCGCGTTCGCAGCCCGATCGCCTGCCGCCGGGCGTGCCGGAGCTCCGCCTCGACCCCGCGATCGCCGGCGGCGTCACCGTGTCGGCCCTGTCGCTGGCGTATGCGATCGAGGTCGGGAAGCCGTGGATCGCGCCGCCGCTCTGTCGCTTTTGCGATCGCGGGAAGGACGGAGCGAGCCACCTGAACGGCGTCGATCGGGGCGTCAGGAAGGCGCTCGTGTGGAAGAGCCCGGTCCTCGCCGCGCGGATCAGCGACGTCACGGGTCTCGTGCTCGCGCCCGGGATCGCGCTCGGGAGCATCGCCGTCGCCGAGGGCGCGGACCACGCCGGCGCGGCGTTCCCCGTGGACGCGCTCGTGATCGCCGAGGCCTCCGCGATCTCCATCGCCGCGACGCAGGTGCTGAAGGTCCTCGTCGCGCGCACGAGGCCCTTCGCGCACGCGCGGGACCTCGACGAACGCGCGCCGAAGCCGCTCTCGAACGACGAGCACCTGTCGTTCCCCTCGGGGCACACGTCGATCGCGATGTCGGTCGCGTGCGCGAGCGGGACGGTGGCGTCGATGCGCCGGTATTCTCTCGCGCCGGCGGTGTGGAGCGTCGGCATCCCGCTCGCGCTCCTGACGGGCTGGCTCCGGATCGGGGCCGATCGCCACTACTTCACGGACGTCGTCGCTGGCGCGCTCCTCGGGGCCGCGAGCGGCGTGCTCGTCCCGCTCGTGTTCCATCCGCCGCGATGAGTGTTGCGGCGCCCCCCGAGGGGGCGGGATGATGGCCTCGTGCGTGCTCGGATCGGGGGAGGCGTCGCGTTCGTGGCGGCGCTGGTGGTCGTGACGTCGGGGGCGGCGCAGCCCCTCCACGCCCCGTGCCCGCGCGACATGGTCGAGATCGACGGCGACTACTGCCCGGACCTCGACCACGTGTGCGTGACCCAGCTCCCGCGCGAGAAGGGCGAGCCTCCGCGCTGCGCCGAGTACGCAGCCACGAGCATCTGCCGCGGCCGACCGAAGAAGAAGCACTTCTGCATCGACCGCTTCGAGTTCCCGAACGAGCGGGGGGCTAGGCCCGTCGTCATGAAGTCGTGGCAGGACGCGCGGGACGCGTGCCGGCGACGAGGCAAGCGCCTCTGCGGCGACAGCGAGTGGACGCTGGCCTGCGAGGGGCCCTTGCGCGCGCCCTATCCGTACGGCCGGAAGCGCGACGAGGCCGCGTGCAACATCGACAAGGCCCACGTGGCGGTGGTCCCCGCCGCGATCCTGTCGCCCGCGAAGCGGAGCGGCGAGGTCGCGCGTCTCTGGCAGGGCGAGCCGAGCGGCGCGCGCGACGCGTGCGTCAGCGCCTACGGCGTCTTCGACATGACCGGCAACGTGGACGAGTGGGTCGTCAACGAGAGCGGGAAGCCCTTCGAGAGCGGACTCAAGGGCGGGTACTGGGGGCGCGTACGGAACGCCTGTCGCCCGATGACGACGGCGCACGGCGAGACGTTTCCCTTCTACCAGACGGGCTTTCGCTGCTGCGCGAACGCGACGACGGAGAGGGAGGCCGCGCCGTCGAGGTGACCTTGCCCTGCTGGCGTCGGGGATGCATACGCGTCAGGCTGTGAGCGTGACCGAGCCCTACCGGCAGCAGGCAGACGTCCTCGAGGAGCCTCCTGACCTGGAGCTCGAATGCGCTCGCGTGATCCACCGTCGCGCCGAGCTCGTACGCAAGGCGTCGGTGGTGACGCTCCTCCTCGCGGGGATGCTCGTGGGGGCGATCGGCTATGGGCTCCTCCGCGACCTCTTCTTCGGGTACTTCGGCGCGCACAACCCGTATCTGACGGCCTCGCTCGCGATGACGGGGCCGATGGTGCTCTCGTTCCGGCTCGCACGTGCCGTGAGCGACGCCGTCGTCCGCGCGCGCGCCGACGTCTGGGCCGACGACCTCGCCGCGCGCCTCGGCGTGAGCCGCGAGGCGCTCGCGGATCACGTTCGTGTCGCGCGTGGCGATCCCTCGGTCCCTTGACCGAGGAGGTCTCGAAGGCTGCGCCGCCCGAGTCGTCCGCTAGAACCCGCCGCCGACGACGTCGAGCGCATCCTGCCGGTACCGTCGGAGCGTCGGTCGAGGTCGGCCCTTCACGTCGGGCGTGCCGGCGCCGCCGATCACGAAGTTCTCGAGACCCTTCGGTCGCTCGGGGAGGGCGAAGGTGCCCATGCCCGCGAGCTGCCCGGCCTCGAAGCGGCTCGGCGTCGTCGTGTGATGGTAGGGCCCCGTGCCGGTCCCCGACACGGCGAGCTCGTGCACGTGGACGTCGAGGGCCGCGACGCCGTCGCCGGGGCCGCGGAAGGCCGGTGGCAGCTCGAAGGCGTAGGTCGTCCACTCGTCGCCGATCTCTGCGGTCGCCGCCGCGAGCGACGCGTCCCCATGGTGGTCCCGCAGGGTGACGGTCACCTTCCCGACGCGCGTCTCGGCGCGGAGCGCGATCCGGATCTCGACCGGCGCGCTCGGATCCTTCGCGTCTCCGCAGTCCGCCATCGCGCTCTCGAGGCCGAGGGCGGGCGCGGGCCGCTCGAGCGACGCGAAGGTCGCGCGCCAGGAGGCCGTCTTCGACGTGAGGGTCGCCGCGGCCTTGTCGTCGAGACGCTCGCCCTCGAGCGAGGACGTCGTCTCCCATCCCTTCGCGACGGGACCGACGACGACCCGGGGTCTCCCGCCCGTGTCGACGACGAAGACCGCGAGGCGCGGCCCGTCCGTCCCGAGGTAGCGCACGTGACCGGCCGTCGTGAGCGTCATCACGTCGGCCACGAGCGCCGGAGCCGCGGTCGCGCCGTTGTGTCGGTCCGAGAAGAGGTCGAAGTACCACCCGGTCCACTTCGGCGGTGCGCCGGAGTCGCCCCCGTATCCGCCCACCGGGACGTTCTCGCTCACCATCCCCAGCCAGCGTCTCTGCGGCTCCGACAGCGGCGCGCCGCTCGCCTCCGTCCGGGCGATGTCCCGCAGCATGGTGAGAACGCGCTCCTTCGCGCGCGTCGTCCCCGGCGCGAGCTTGCCGACGTTCTTCACGTGGGCGAGGAGCGCGTCCCAGAAGGCCGGCACGGTCTCGACCCAGCCGTCGGGAATCTCGCAGCCGTAGGCGTCGTAGCCTTGCGCGGCGAGGAGAGCGTAGGCGTGACGGAGCTGCGCGAAGCCCGCGAGGGCGGAGCCCATCCGGAAGTCGGCGTAGCCGGGCGTGCGCGTGTAGCTCGGGGCCGTCTCCGGCGGCGCCTGCCCGAGCGCCAGGATCGCGCGTAGCCACGAGCCGTAGAGGTCGCCCTTCTTCGCCGCCTCGTTCGCGAGCTCGTCGCGACCGGACGCGAGCGCGGTGCCCAGGCCGGGGAAGCGCGCGAGGTCGCCCGCGAGGTGGGCTCGCGCGCGCTCGTGTCCGAGGAGGAAGCCGACGTCTGCCGCGCCGAGGTCGTAGCGCTCCGGCACCGCGTCGTGGACGAGGCGGGTCATCGGGGCGACGTCCGGCACGACGCGCGGTCCGAGCATCGTCGCGATCGCCGGGAGCTCACGCGCCCCTTCGGCCGTGAAGTGCGTGCGCGCCTTTCGCCGGAAGCGGTCGCCGATCGCCGCGCGGAGCTTCCCGGCGGCCTCGGGATCGTTCGGGCGGAGGCCGCCCTCGCGTGCGAGCCGCGCGACCTCGCCGAGCGGTACGTCCTCGCGCGCGCCCGCGAACGCGCCATAGACCTCCTCGAACGCTGCGAGCTCGACGTTCGCGGAGCTACGCTCGGCGAGGTCGGCGAGGGCGATCGCGAGGAGCCCTTCCCGCGGCGTCTCCGCCGGGGCGAGCGTCGGGCTGGAGCTCGCGCTCGAGCGCGAGACGAGGTTCATCTCGGTCCGCGAGAGCCACATGACCGCGCGGAAGTAGTTCTCGAGGGACGCCTTGTCGAGGTCACCACCCGTGTAGTGGCCGCGCGGAGTCAGCTGCGAGAAGTCGACGACGCGCTCGCGTCCGAAGAGCGTCACCGTCGCCATCTCCGTGCTCGCGCGCGCGGCCTCGAGGAGCTCGGCTGCCTGCCCCTTCGGTCGCGCGGCGTCCGGCCGGAGGAGCCCCCAGGCGACGTCGAGGTAGACGTCGAGATCCTCGTGCGTCTCCCGCGTGTAGCGTCCGCGCGAGGCCGCGAGCGTGCCGCGCAGCTTCTGGAGGAGCCGCGCGACGGCGGGTACGAGGCGCTTCCGCTCCACGGTCTCGAGCGCGAGCTCCGTGTCGCGACCGATCGCGTAGAGCACCGCGTCGACCCCTACGTAGACGGGGAGCTGCTCCTGGAAGACGTCGTGGAACGCGGCGGCGTAGCTCGCGAACGGGACGCGATCGAGCACGACGAGGCCGTTGTTCGCGAGCAGCGCGTGCTCGGCGTCCGTCAGGTGGAAGTGCGCGTCGACCTTGTCGAGGTGCTCGGGGCGGCTCCGGCCGTCCCAGGGGGAGCGTGGGACGGCTCGCCCCGTCGCGGCGCTCCGTGCGTCTCGCTCCGCGCGGGCGAGGTTCTCGTCGGAGACGAAGCAGAGGTCCGTCGGGTCCGGCGCGCGATGGGCCCGGTCGCAGAAGGGGTTGTCCTCCGGGCAGGCGGGATCCGCACGCGAGAACGGCCTCGCGGTCGCGGCGGCGGTCGACCGGACAGGGCGGGCCATGCGGCAGAGCTCCTCCGCAGTGGGCATCGCCGGGCGGGCCCGGGGCGGCGCGGGCGAAGACGCGGACGCGGGCGTCGCCGCCTTGCGAGCCCGTGTGGTCCGAGCCGGGGGCGGCGTGCTCGCACACGCCGCCATCGTGACGAGGGCGAGCCCCGTCCACCATGCAGCCCTCGGTCTCGCCCGTCGCCCCATCGTCCGAGCGTATCTCGTCCGAGAGCGGCCGAGTGTGACGTGGTCACTTCCAGAGCGACTTCGCCTTGCCCGCGAGCGAAGCGAGCTGGAGGCGGTCGGCGTCGCCGTTGGCCGTGCTCCCGAGGATGCCGATCACGTCGTCGAAGCGCGCGCCCTCGCTGTGCTTCGACCGGCGGAGGATCTCCGCGAATTCGGTCACCGCCGCGGCGAAGCGGAAGTCGGCCGAGGCCGCCTCGAAGGTCTGGGCCACGTTCGCCGCCGGCATCGGGAACGCCGCCTCCGTCGACACGTCTCCGTCCGGAGCCTTCCACCGCAGCTTCACCGTCGCGACGTTCGTCGCGGCGAGCTCACCCGCCTTCGCCGCCGCCGTCAGATCGATCTCGTAGAAGGCCGTGACCGAGTGGCCCGCACCGAGCTCGCCCGAGTCCTTCTTGTCGTCCGCGAAGTCCTCGTTCTTCATCACGCGGTTCTCGTACCCGATCAGGCGGTACCGCTGGACGAAGGCCGGATCGAGATCGATCTGGATCTTCGTGTCCTTCGCGATGACCTGGAGCGTCGCGACGAGCTTCTTGTCGACGATGCGGTCGACCTCCTCCTCGGCGTCCATGTACGCGTAGTTGCCGTTCCCCTTGTTCGCGAGCTGCTCCATGAAGGAGTCGACGTAGTTCCCGGTGCCGTAGCCGAACGTCGAGAGGGTGATGCCCTTCTCGCGCTCCTGCTCGACGAGCTGGATGAGCGCGCTGCCGGTCATCCCCACGTTGAAGTCGCCGTCCGTGCAGAGGATGACGCGGTTCACCGAGTCCACCTGCTGCTGGAGCTTCATCCCCTCGGCGAGGTCGTAGGCCTTCCGGATGCCGCCCTCGCCGTTCGTGCTGCCGCCCGCGGAGAGAGCGTCGATGCCCTGCAGGATCTTCGCCTTGTCGGTGACGGGCGTGGGGGCGAGCACGACGCGCTCGTTCGAGGCGTAGGTGACGAGCGCGAGGCTGTCCTTCGGTCCGAGCTTCTCGAGGAGCCGGCGCAGCGTGTACTGCACGAGCGGGAGCTTGTTCGCGGCCCCCATCGAGCCGGACACGTCGACGAGGAAGACGAGGTTCGCCGGCTTCCGGTTCTCCGGGAGGACGACCTTGCCCTGCATCGCGACACGGAGGAGGTGATGGCCGTCGCCGAACCTCGAGGGGGCGCCGTCGAGGTGGATGGCGAAGGGCTTGTCGTCTTGCGGACCGGGGTACGCGTACCGGAAGTAGTTGATGAACTCCTCGACGCGGACGCTGTCGACCTGAGGGAGAGTGTTCGAGCGGAGGGCCTGACGCGCCAGCGTGTAGCTCCCGGTGTCGACGTCGATGCCGAAGGTCGACGTCGGCTCCGTGGCGGTCTCGACCCAGTCGTTCTCGACGAGCTTGCCGACCGTGGCGGGGTCGGGGTCGCCTGCCCAGGCGGGCGGCGCGGCCCCGGCGTCGGACCGCGCGTAGTTGTCGTTACCAGGAGTGCCGCCGCCGGAGAGGGCCGAAGAGGTGTCCGACGCGCCGCACGCCAGCGCCGCGGCTCCGGAGACGAGCGCACCCGAGAGGACGAAGAGGAGTCGAAGCGAAGTCTTCATGGCGAGCCGCAGTCGCAACGCGCGTGCCACCTGGTGATCCCGGGAGAACGCGCGGATCTCGCGCGGCGAGGCCATGACATCGCGGACGCGCCCCGGGGCGCCGCGATCATGCTCCGGCGAGATGGCCGACGAGGCGCTCCACGCCCTCCGCGAAGGTCGCCTCGGGCGTCAGGAGACTGACGATCACGTGCGCCCCGCGGTGCATGTCGAAGAAGTACCCGGGGTGGACGAACACGTCGTGGTCCTCGAGGAGCCTCACGGCGCGCTCCTCGTCGCTCGTCGTGTCGGGGACGCGCACCGTCGCGTACCAGCCGCCCTCGACGTCGAGGACGGAAGCGGCCGGGGCGCGGGCGATGGCTTCGCGAAGGGTGGAGAGGTTCCGCCGGGTGCGCGCCGTGATCGCGTCCGTCGTCACGTGCCGCGTCGCCAGGATCGTACGGACCGCGTGCTGTACGGGCGCTCCGACGGAGAGGTAGGCGTCGAGCACGAGCTCGAGGTGGCTCATCGCGTCGGCGACCCGCGCGTCGTCGCCGGAGACCGCGATCCACCCGAGCTTCAGCTGCGGGAGCGCCGCGAGCTTCGAGAGGCCCGCGAGCGAGAACACGAGGCCGCGCCTCGCGACGAGGACGGACGACACCCGGTCCTCCGGCACGCGGCCGTCGGCGGAGAGCGGGTAGCGCGCGAAGACCTCGTCGGACACGAGGGGGAGGCCGAGATCGAGCATCGCGTCGAGCTCCTCGCGGCCGAGGTACGAGCCGGTCGGGTTGTTCGGCGCGACGACCACGACGGCGCGGGTCCTCGGGGTGACGGCCGCCCGGAGCGCCGCGAGGTCCACGTGCCACCGCCCGGCGTAGACCAGCGGGTACGGGCGGAGCGCGATGGACTCGTAGGCCGCGAGCCAGTCGAGGAGCGGGTAGCTCGGCGTCGGGACGAGCACCTCGTCGCCCGGGTCGCAGAGGAGCTTGAAGAGGACGGCGTAGGCCTCGCTCGTGCTCGCGGTGAGGGCGATGCGCGCGAGCGGCACCGGCGTGCCGTGCGAAGCCAGCTCGGCGGAGACGGCCTCGCGCGCCGCGCGGAGGCCGAGCGGGTCCGGTGCGTAGAGGAGCGCGCCAGGGCTCGCGAGCGCGTCGAGGATCGCGTCCCGAGGGTAGGGGAGCCCCGCCGCGGTCGGGTTCGAGACGGTGAGGTCGAGCACGCGACGGCCGCGGGCGCGTGCGGCGTCGAGCGCGCGCGTCAGCAGGTTGGTGTCGAGCGTGCCCTCGCGTGCCGACCGACGTGAGAACGGCGTGACCACGGCGCTCTCCATACTCCAGGACGCGGCGAGCGACGTGATAGAAGGAGGCTCCATGTCGCGCCTCCCGATGGCCCTCTCCTTCGCCCTCTTCGCGTCCGTCGCCTGCTCGAAGACGACGTCCGAGCCGCCCGCAGCGGAGCGCGCCGCCGCGACGCGCCTCCCCGACACCCCGGCGAGCGCCAGCGCGATGGCGGCCGTGTCGGACGCCTCGGCCGCGCACGCGGGGCA
>JALHPN010000179.1 GCA_022842465.1 Polyangiaceae bacterium
TCCCCGCGCCGCGGAGGCCGACGAGGGCGAGGACCGCGCGCGCCTTCGACGCGGCCGCCCGCCGCGCCTGCGAGGCGCGCCCGAGGAGCTCGGCCCCGCTCACGCCGAGGGCCTCGCCGACGTCCTCGAGGCGCGCGACGGAGATGTTCCCCTCCCCCGCCTCGAGCTGCGCGAGGAACCGCTCGCTCACGCCGGCCCGCTGCGCGAGGACGCGCATCGTGAGCCCGAGCTCGTTGCGGCGAGCGCGGACCGTGGTGCCCAGCTCGCGGAGGAGCGCCGAGCGATCGCGGCGCCCGGGCAGACCAGCAGTATAGTTCATGGCCGCACCCATGACCCGCACTATACTACTTGCTCGGGCGCGTGTCCTGCTCTACACCGTCCTTCCGCCATGGCCGACCACGCGACCACGAACCACGAGCCCGTCCGCTTCGAGTCCCATCCTTCGCACTACGTCCACTGGCGCCTCGACTTCCCGAGCGAGCACGGCGGCAAGGTCGCGCGGCTCGTCATGGACGTGAAGGAGGAGCGCGGGCTCCGCCCGGGCTACCCGCTCAAGCTGAACTCCTACGACCTCGGGGTCGACGTGGAGCTCGCCGACGCCATCCAGCGCGTTCGCTTCGAGCACCCCGAGGTGAAGGCCCTGGTCGTCACGAGCACGAAGGACCGCATCTTCTGCTCGGGCGCGAACATCTACATGCTCGGGAGCTCGACCCACGGCTTCAAGGTGAACTTCTGCAAGTTCACGAACGAGACGCGCCTCTACCTCGAGGAGATGAGCGCCGAGAGCGGCATCCCGACGATCGCCGCGCTGAACGGCACCGCCTCCGGCGGCGGGTACGAGCTCGCCATCGCCTGCGACGACATCGTCCTCGCCGACGACGGCTCGTCGGCGGTGTCCTTCCCCGAGGCGCCCCTCCTCGCCGTCCTCCCCGGCACGGGCGGCCTCACGCGCCTCGTCGACAAGCGGAAGATCCGGCGCGACCTCGCCGATGCGTTCTCGACGATCGCGGAAGGCGTCCGCGGCAAGCGCTCGGTCGAGTGGGGCCTCGTCGACGAGGCGCCGCCGAAGGCGAAGTTCGACGAGGTCGTGAAGCGCCGCACCGAGGCCCTCGTCGGCAAGTCGAAGCGAAAGGACTTCCCCGCCATGAAGCTCGCCCCCCTCGAGGTGAAGCGGACCGAGGCGGGTGCAGAGTACAAGTACGTGTCGATCCGCTTCGATCGCAAGGCGCGAATGGCGACGCTCACGATGCGCGCCCCCTCCGCGAGTGAGCCCACGACGCCCGCCGAGCTCGCGAAGGCCGGCTCCTCGGCCTGGGCCGTCCAGGCGTTCCGTGAGCTCGACGACGTGCTCCTCGACCTCCGCTTCAACCAGCCCGAGATCGGCGTCGTCGCGCTTCGCACCGCGGGCGACCCCGAGAAGGTCCTCGCCGTCGACGCGATGCTCGCCGCGCACAAGGAGGACGGCCTCGTCCGCGAGGTCACGCTCCTCGTGAAGCGCGCGCTGAAGCGCCTCGACATGACCGCGAAGTCCTTCTTCGCGCTCGTCGACCCGGACTCGTGCTTCGCGGGGTCGCTCCTCGAGCTCGCCCTCGCCGCGGACCGCGTCTACATGAAGGACGAGGACGGCGTCACCGTCCGCGTCTCTTCGATGAACGGCGGCGCCTTCCCGATGGGCAACGGCCTCTCCCGCCTCCAGACGCGGTTCTTGAAGGATCCGCAGATGGTCTCCCGCGTCCTCGAGCAGACGGGGCCCATCGCGACCGAGGACGCGCAGAAGCTCGGCCTCGTCACCTTCGCCCCCGACGACATCGACTGGGACGACGAGATCCGGATCGCCTTCGAGGAGCGCGCCGCGATGTCCCCCGACGCGATGACGGGCATGGAAGCCAACCTGCGCTTCGCCGGCCCGGAGACCCTCGAGACGAAGATCTTCGCGCGCCTCTCGGCCTGGCAGAACTGGATCTTCCAGCGCCCGAACGCCGTCGGCGAGAAGGGCGCGCTCACGCTCTACGGACGCCCCGAGCGCCCCGAGTTCAACTGGAACAGGACCTGAGGAGAGGCAAAGCACGATGTCGAGCGTCAACAACGAGCGCATCCCGAACAACGTCCACCTCGGAGACGACAAGCGCCTCCAGCGCGCCCTCGAGGCGTGGCAGCCGAACTACATCAAGTGGTGGACGGAGATGGGGCCGGAAGGCTTCCAGCAGGACGACGTCTTCCTCCGGACCGCGATCAGCGTCACCTCCGAGGGCTGGGCGAACTTCGACTACGTGAAGATGCCCGAGTACCGCTGGGGCATCTTCCTCGCCGACCCCGTCCAGGACCGGAGGATCGGCTTCGGCGACCACATGGGCCAGCCCGTCTGGCAGGAGGTCCCGGGCGAGCACCGCAACGCGCTCCGCCGCATCATCGTCACCCAGGCCGACACGGAGCCGGCGAGCGTCGAGCAGCAGCGCCTCCTCGGGCAGACCTGCCCGAGCGTCTATGACCTCCGGAACCTCTTCCAGGTGAACGTCGAGGAGGGGCGCCACCTCTGGGCGATGGTCTACCTCCTCCACTCGTACTTCGGGCGTGACGGCCGCGAGGAGGCCGAGGCCCTCCTCGAGCGCCGCTCGGGCGATCAGGACAAGCCGCGCATCCTCGGTGCGTTCAACGAGCCGTGCACCGACTGGCTCTCCTTCTTCATGTTCACGTTCTTCACCGACCGCGACGGAAAGTTCCAGCTCCTCGCCCTCTCGGAGAGCGCGTTCGATCCGCTCTCGCGCACGACGCGCTTCATGCTCACGGAGGAGGCGCATCACATGTTCGTCGGCGAGACGGGCGTGCTCCGCGTCTGCGACCGCACCGCGGGCCAGATGGCGGCGCACGGGATCAAGGACGCGGCCGACGTGGACGCCGTCCGGAAGCTCGGGCTCGTCGATCTCCCGACGATGCAGAAGTACCTGAACCTCTGGTACACGCTCTCGCTCGACCTCTTCGGCGGCGAGATCAGCTCCAACGCCGCCACCTACTTCGCGACCGGGATGAAGGGCCGCGCGAAGGAGGAGCAGTTCGAGGACCACCTCGCGCTCACCGGCACGTACGCCATGGACGTCCCGAAAGACGGTGCCATCGTCCGCGAGGACGTCGCGATGCGGAACGCGATGAACGAGGTGCTCCGCGACGCGTACGTCGAGGACTGCCAGCGTGGCGTCGACAAGTGGAACCGCACGATCGCCGCGCACGGGATCGACTTCACGCTGAAGCTCCCGAGCCGCCGCTTCCACCGCCACATCGGCATCTACGCGAACGTCTGCGCGGACCCCGAGGGCAACCTCCTCTCGAAGGACGCCTTCGAGGCGAAGAAGGACGCCTGGCTCCCGAGCGCGGCCGACAAGGCCTACGTCCAGAGCCTCATGACGAAGCCCGTCTACGACCCGAAGCAGATGGCCAACTGGATCGCCGCCCCCAAGCAGGGCATCAAGGGCCGGCCCGTCGACTTCGAGTACGTCCGCCACGAGGCGTGACGGCCGTCCTCGGCCCTTCCCTCACGCGGGCGGCGGCGCGAGCGCCGAGGCGCGTCCCACGACGCCTACGAGGTCGAGGCAGCTCAGGATGCCGACGAGATCGCGGTTCGACACCACGAGGAGGCGGCGCACGCTCATGCTGATCGCGTGCGCCGCCGCGCGGTGGATCGGCGTCTCCGCGTCGAGGCAGATCGTCTCGTAGCTCATCACTTCCTCGACGGGACGCGAGCGCAGCGCCGGGGGCAGCGCGCGCCCCGCGAGCGCCTCCGCATGTGTGAAGACGCCGGTCGGCCGCATGCCCTCCACGACGACGAGGCCGTGCACGTTGCTCTCCGCGAGGCGCTGTACGGCGAGATCGATCGTGTCGCCGATGTCGATCGTGATCGGGTCCGCCGTCATCACGCTCGCGATCGGCGTCGCCACGCGCGTCGCGACGACGTCGCGCAGGAGGTCGCGCGTCGAGAGGACCCCGACGGCGTGGCCGGCCTCGTCGACGACGACGAGCCGGTGCACCCGCGCGGCCACCATGCGCCGCGCCGCTTCGTCGAGCGGGTCCGTCTCTCGCACGCTCACGACGTCTCGCGTCATGCAGTCGCGCGCCGCGCGGTCGGCGGTGAGCCCGCCACTCGCCCGCGCGCGAACGAGGTCCGTCGTGGAGACGATGCCGACCAGGCGCTCCTCGTCGACGACCGGCAACGCGGAGACCTTGGCCGCCTCGAGGAGCCTCGTGAGCTCGGGGAGCGGCATCGCCGCCGGCACGGTCCGTGGAGGAGAGGTCATGCGGTCGCGTACGAGGGTGGTCATCTCGGCCGATGCTACACCCGCGACGGCAGAGCCGTGCACCCCCGCCTCCGACGCGTCAGCGTCGCCAGGGTGGCCGCCGCGACGAGCGCGAGGGCTCCCTGCGTGCGCGGACGTGTCGGAGCGGCCACGCAGCCGCCGCCCTCGGCGACGAGACCCTCGACGGCGGGGCCGGCCGCCGCGCAGCTGGGCGGCGAGACGGCCCCCTCGTTGCCGAACGCGTCGACCGACGCGGCAGCGAACGCATGCGGCGCGCCCTCGGGGAGAGAGGTGACGGCGACGACGCTCGCGAGCGCTCCGGCCGCGGTCGCGCAGAGGGGAGCGGTGGCGTCGATGCTGCCACAGGCTTCGCGCGTCGTAGGTGCACAGTACACGTTCGTGGCCGTATCGCCCACGAGTGCCCCTTCCGCGCCGCGCGGCTCCCAGGAGACGACCACGCGACCTTCGCCCGACGTCGCGACGACGCTCGCCGGAGGTGCGCTCGGGATCGTGTCGGCCGCGATGCCGACCATCGCGGCAACCGCCGGGGTCGCGGGCGCGCCCGGCTCGAAGTAGAGGAACTGCACCGAGACGGTGGTGAGATCGACCGTTCCGCACACGGAGGCGTCGTCGCTCGCTCCACGCGGGTCGTTCACGCCACGGAGGATGCTCCGAACGGGGACGTCGAGCGACGCCACGGGCTGGAGCGGGATCCCGAGCGAGAGCGGCCAGCAGGTCGGAGCCATCCCCGACCTGGACGTCTGCGCGCGGCAGTCGCCGCCGCTGACCGATGCCCACGCCTGGAGCTCCGCGTTCGCAGCGAATTGGTCGAGGAGCAGCGTGAACCGGATGCGCTGATCCTCGCGGCAGTCGGCCAGGCTGATGCCTTCGGGTGTGAGCGTCAACGGCCGCTTGGCGATCTGGCGGCCGTCTCGGTCGAGGCGAGGCAACGACTCGGGCTGCACGATGGACAGGGCTGCGGCGGACGCGGGCCCCGTGGTGGAGAGGAACGCGGCGATCGTCACGATCGCCGCGAGGAGCGGCTTCATCATCGCCGCGCCCTTAGCACGACGCGTTCCCCGAGGTCGCTCGTCACTTTGGCGAGGGCGCGTCTCCGAAAGGGACCGAAATCGGCCTCCGAGCGCCCTTCGTTGTCACTCTGGCGCGCGCCGTCGGACGTCGTCGCGGATCGCTACGAAGGCTGACGCGCGCCGTGATCGCGCGTTCGCGTCCGTGAACGTGAACGCGCGGCCACGGCCCCCCCCTTCGCCGTCAGCGCGAGACGTGCGACGTCGGGTTGCTCATGCGGCCCGCCGAAGTCGTCGTCGTCGTGCCGTTGTCGCGGCCGAGCTCACGCGTGGCGGCGCTCTCGAGACCGACGCGCTTCACGCGAATCTGGTTCGTGACGTCGTGGACGCCGTCGATGTCGTCGACGATGTCCTCCGCGATCCGCTTCTGGCGGCGGTCCTGCACCGTCCCCGAGAGCGTGACCTCCCCGTCGCGGACGGTGATCTCGATCTCGCTCGCGTCGACGCCGTGGTGGCGTGTCAAGCGGTCGCAAACGTCCTCGCGGATCCGATCGTCGGAGCGCTTGTAGCCCTTCGGGCCCTTGCCCTGGAAGGTCTCCTTCACGCTCTCCCAGCCCTCGCGCATCTCGTCCTTGGCGCGGTCCCAGACGCCGCGCTCCTCGCGGTCGCGATCGAACCGCCCCCCGTAGCCATAGCCCATGTCCGTGCCGCGGCCGCCATAGCCACTCTGGACCCCGTAGCCGCTCTGGCCGCCGTAGCCACCCTGGCCGCCGTAGCCACTCTGGCCTCCGTAGCCGCCGCCGTAGCCGCCGCCCCCTTCGTACGACGAACGCCGGCCGAAGTCGCGGCCCTGGTCGCGCCCTTCGTCACGCCCCGAGAGCGTCTCCCAGCCCTCGCGCACCTCGCCGCGCAGGCGGTCCCAGAGGCCGCCGCGCTCCGGGCGACCGTACCGTTCGTCGTCGTTCCACGCGGAACGACGGAACCGATCGTCGTCGCCGTAACCGGACTGCGTGTCGATGCCGCGATAGCCGCGCCGCTCGTTCATGGGCTCGTCCTCCGTTCGTTCCCGCAACGCGCGGGGTTCGGCCGCGTGTGCAAGCGAGAGGCCGAGCCTCGCTCGCGCACGCTCCTCCGGAGTCACCGAGCGTTTGCGCGCCCGAGCGCGAGGTCGAGTGCAAGAACGCACCGAGGCATGGTCGCGCCGTGTGTCGACTTGCAGCGAGCAGAGCACGCATGTCGCGCGGCGTGGCTACGCGCACGCGTCCCTCGACGCCATGGTTCGCGGGAACGGATCGCGCTTCGCACGGCGCCGTCGTTGCTGATAGGAGTGCGGCATGCGTCTCCTCTCTCTCGTCCGCACCTCTCTCCTCGCGCTCCCCGTCGCCCTCGCACCGCTCGCCGCCTGCGACGGAGAGACGACGAACGACGGGACGGGAGGGCTCGATGCGTCCTCGCCGGGCTTCGAGGCGTCCGCGCCTCCGACGGCGGACGCGGCCGTCCGTCCGCCGGATGCGGCGCCGTCGCCTCCCGTCGACGCGGCGACCGCCGACGCGAACGACGGCGGGAAGACGTCGGGGGGGCTCCAGTTCGACGGCGTCGACGACATCGTCGAGCTGCCCGCCGCGGCCGGCGCAGCGAACGACACCGCCATGAGCGTCGAGCTCTGGTTCGCGACGACGAAGGCGCAGGGCACGATGTTCGAGGTGTACGCCGGGACCTCGGCGGACCGCTTCCTCCTCATCGATGCGGGGATGGTCTGCTGGTACGTCTTCGGCACGCCGATCCGCCGCATCTGCACGCCGAACGCCGGCTACGACGACGGCGCGTGGCATCACGTCGCGGGGACGCTCGGCGCGGCGTCGGGGATGAAGCTCTACGTCGACGGGGTCTCCGTCGCCTCGGCCGCGACGCCGACGACGTCGAACTTCACGTTCGACACGAATTTCCGCCTCGGCTACGGCCACACCGACTTCAACTCGGCCCTCGTCTACTTCGGAGGCGCGCTCGACGAAGTGCGCCTCTGGAGCGTCGAGCGGACGGAGGCGGAGATCGTCGCCAACTACAAGGGGACGATCGCCCCCGCGACGGCCGGGCTCCAGGGCTACTGGAAGCTCGACGAGACGGGCGCGGCGACCATCGCCAAGGACGCGGTCCCGAACGGTCACGACGGCACGCTCGTGAACTTCCCGACCGCCACGTCGCCTTGGGTGCCTGGCGCCTTCTGAGGTAGAGATACGCCCCATGCGGCTCCGCCTCTCGGCTTCGGGCGTCCTCGGAACCACCGCGCTGCTCGCGCAGCTCACGTGCGGCGCCTGCGGCGGAGGAGCCTCGAGCACCGACGGCGGCGGGCAGCCACAGACCCCGCCCGGGTCGATGTCCGGCGAGGGAGGTGCGACCGCGCCGCCTGGCGGAGAGCTCCCGCTGCCGAGCTCGCTCGCGATCGACCTCGAGCCCGCAGCGCCGTCGGCGACCGTGCGTCGCGTGAGCTTCGGCGTGCCGCTCCCCCCTGGGCTCCTCACCGACGCGTCGCGCGTCGAGGTGAAGGCCGGAGGCAAGGCGCTCGCCTCCGCGCGGCGCGCCCTCGCCTCGTGGCCCGACGGGTCCGTGCGGAGCGTCGGGATCCAGCTCGAGCTCGCGGTCCCCGCGAAGACCACGATCGACGTCGAGGTCGGCAAGCCCGCGACGGGCGGAGACCTCGCGCCCGTCCCCGTCGAGCAGACGCTCGCGCAGCCCGACGGCACGACGGGGCCCGCGGTCTGGGCCGTCCTGCCGGCCGCCTGGCTCGCGGCGAGCCGCGTGGCCGGCCCTGCGCTTCCCGTCGCGAGCGCCGCTGGTTCGCCGAGCGCCGCGTGGGCGACCCTCTGCGACTACACGAAGTTCGGGACCACGGCCTTCCTCGCCGCCCAGAGCGAGCAGGGCAGCTGGCTCTTCGATCGCGGCACCGCTCTCTACCGAGGCTACCAGCGGACCGGCGCGCTCGACGTGCTGCGCTCCGCGTACCGCGAGACCGCGATCTACCGGACGCGGATCACCGGCACCGGCTCGGCGACGCGGCTCGGCGTGACCGGGACGGCCGACGACCTCAAGTACCACTACGCACAAGGCCTCGCCGTCCACTACCTCCTCACCGGCGACGATCGCTTCCGCGAGGCGGCGGAGAACATCACCGTCCGCGCCCACGACTTGTGGCTCGACCCGGGTTACGCCGGAGGCGCGGACTTCTGGACCGAGCGCCACGCGGGCTTCGCCCTCCTCGCCTACGAGTGGGCCGCTGCCGTGAGCGACGATCGGCGCGCGACGTTCGAGGGGTGGGCCGACGCGGCCGTGAAGGCCTATCTCCAGATGCAGGCGACCTTCCCTGCAGGGTACACGAATGCCGACGAGCGCTGCTTCGCCCACCAGGCCCAGGCGCACGGCGAAGGCTACGGCTACGTCGGCTGCAGCCCGTGGATGAGCGCGATCCTGGCCGACGGGATGGACACCCACGCCGACCGCCTGGCGCGGGCCGGAAACAGCGACGGCGCCGCGGCCGTCCGAGCCGGGCTCGTGAAGCTCGGTCGCTTCGTCGCCGCGCAGGGCCTCGGTCCGAACAAGCGACCGCACTACTGGGCGGGCGTCGGCAACGCGTCCGACGAGCCCGACCAGTACGACGAGCACTGGGGCGAGAGCGCGTACCTCGTCGCCCTCGCGTGGGCGTGGAGCGGAAAGTCCGACGCCAAGCTCGAGGCGGTGGCGAAGGACCTCGTCGCGGGCTTCGGGGCGAACGGCGAGGTCGGCCAGCTCCGCAGCTTCAACTGGCAGTGCCGCACGGGTGTCGTCACACCCTTCTACCTCCGTCCCTGACGCGGGAAGCCCTCACCCCGCCGTGGGTCACGGCGATCCAGATCGCGCCGTCTCCGCAGCGAAACACATGCCGCCCCGACGGCATACCGCATGCTGCTCGTCCCCCTCATGGGGGAACTCCTCGCCGCCTGCTCGCGACCGCTGAGGCTCCTCGCGCTCGCCACGATCCTCGCCGGCACCGCCTTCGCCTGCGCCCCGCCCGTCGCCATCGCCCAGGCGGAGGCCGACGACGAGGACGACGAGGACGACGACCGGCCGAGGCGCGCGGAGCGTGACGAGGACGAGCCGACGGACGAAGACGAGCCCTCGGGAAATCGGGTCGGGAGCGCCCTCGTCACCCCGCTCGGCCAGGCCTCGGCGGGCAAGACGCTCACGCTCGACGTGCCGAAGAACGCCCTCGGGTTCCACCTCGTCGCCGTCTCCGCAGCCGGCTCCGAGCTCGGGATCCAGCGGCTGAAGAGCCCGTCCGGCGTCGTGGTGTTCGACGAGTTCAAGCCGAAGAACGGCAGCTTCACGATCGGCGAGAGCTTCGAGGGCACCGCGAGCGTCCAGGTCCCCGCGAACGATCTTCCCCAGACCATGCCGCTCGAGAAGGGCACCTGGTCGATCACGCTCGGCGGCTCGGGGAGCGGCACCGTCGAGGCGCGGATCCAGACGTCGGACGGGGGCGCGTTCAAGGGCGGGGTCCTCGATCTCCACGTCTGGATCCCGGCCGGCCTCCAGATGTCCGTTCCGTCCCCGCTCCACACCGTGGACGCGACGCGTGCGGCGAGCGACCCCGACATCTCGCAGCGCGTCAACACGTTCTTCGGGCTCCTCCAGGCGTCCTTCGGGATCGGGCGCGGGAAGGTCTCCTTCCACGCCGCGCCCGCGGGGCTCCGCATGCTGTCGACCGACGCCCTGACGAGCCAGGCGGCGCGCGTGCCGAGCCGGATGGAGGACGCCCAGGCCCTGCACCTCGTCCTCTCGAACGATCTGCTCGACGGTGAGCTCCTGGGCCTCTCCCCCGGGATCCCCGGCGCGCCCACGCACATGAAGACCTCGATGTCCGCGGTCATGGCCGCGCATTACGAAGACGGGCAACCGACGGACGTGACCACCGACGCGCTCACCTGGCTCCACGAGATGGGCCACTTCGTCGGGCTCCAGCACACGACCGAGTCGGACGGGACCGCGTTCGATGCGCTCGGCGACACACCGAAGTGCCCGAACCGCAAGCAGAACACCGTCTGCCCCGACCAGGGGAACCTCATGTTCACCGGGGAGATCCCGAGCCCCCCGATCGTGAGCATCGGGCAGCGCACGGTCGTCCGCAGCTCGCCGATCTACCGCGCGACCGGCGGGACCGGCGCGCTCGCGCGGCCGGCAGCGATGCCGATCACGATCCAGCCGCCGCGCTACACGCGCTCGGGCCGCGCGCTCCGCCCGCTCGAGCAGACGCTGCTCGGCGCGCTCTGCGGCTCTGCGCGCTTCGACCTCGCGAAGCTCGGCGCGCGCGACGCCGCGATCGCGGACCTGCGGGCGATCGCCGACGACGCGGACGTCGTCGGCATACTCCGCACGAAGGCCATGCGCACCCTCGAGAGAATGGGCGCGCGCTGAGGCCGTGGGGCGGGCGAGGCCGCGCACGCGCGCGTACGCGCCCAGCTCCCGGACGAGGATCACCCCCTGGTCGCCGGCCGGCCCTTCCGGATCGGTCCGTGGCGCGATCACCCCCATGATTCTCGACAGATCGGCGGGTGACGAGGTGGCACAGCGGATGCTGAACCCCCTGTTGCGATGACGAACCCGCTGCGCTCCCTGGCTCGCTGGACGGCCCTGCTCGCGACCTCGCTCGCGGCGGTCGCCTGCGGAGCGGGCCACGACGACGTGAAGGTCGTGGCGCACGAGGGCCCCACCGGGACGGTCGCCCAGAATCTCTACGTCATGGCGAGCTCGAAGTGGACGACGCCCTCGAACATCCCCGTCTGCTGGGAGACGAGCGGCTACGCGGCGGAGAAGGACTGGGTCCGGGACGCGCAGAAGAAGTCGTGGGAGACCGCGGCGCCCGCGATCAAGTTCACCGGATGGGGGCCCTGCACGGCGAGCGCGCGAGGGATCCGCATCACGGTCCGCGCCGACGAGGAAGGCCCGCACGTGAAGGACATCGGCAACCGCATCGACGGCATGCGCGAAGGGATGGTCCTCGACTTCGACTTCACGGCCGATCCGATGTTCCAGGAAGCCTGCACCTCGAGCGACGCGCGCAAGGAGCGCTGCATCCGCGCGATCGCCATCCACGAGTTCGGTCACGCGCTCGGCTTCCTGCACGAGCAGGAGCGCCAGGACACGCCGCAGTCGTGCGAGCAGGAGACCCCGCCAGAGGAGCCCGGCTCCACGACGATCGGCGCGTGGGACCTCATGTCGATCATGAACTACTGCTACCCGAACCGCGAGACCGTGTTCCCCGTCCAGCTCAGCCCGACGGACATCAAGGGCGCGCGTCAGCTCTACCCGGGCTCCGCCGCCGCGGCGGAGGACGAGACCGACGAGACGACGCCGAGCTCGCGGTCGCCCAAGAAGAAGGCCTCGGACGACGAGGACGAGGAGGACGAGGACGAGGACGAGGCCGCGGTGATGCCCTACGCGTCGCCGGGCTGCAGCGTGCCGAGCCGGAGCGCGGCGAACGGCACGACGCCGATGACGGGCCTCGCCGTCGCCCTCGGCGCCCTCGTCGTCGCCCGCAGGCGGAGGGGACCCAGGAGCGGTCGAGCCGCCTCCGCCCGAGCGTAACCCCACGTCGAAACCGAGAAGCGGCATGGTATTCTCGGTCCGTGCCCTCCTCGGCGGCCGCGGCCGTCCACAAGACCTGTCCGCGATGCGGCTCGCACTTCGAAGCCGATGCCGTCTTCTGCCCGAAGGACGGCGCGCGGCTCGACCTCGAGCGCGACGAGCCCGAGGCCGACCCCTACATCGGGAGCGTCGTCCTCGGTGACATCGAGATCCTGAGCGTCGCCGGGACCGGGGCGATGGGGCGCGTCTATCGGGCGCACCAGCGCGGGATCGACCGTGACGTCGCGGTGAAGATCCTCCACCGCGAGCTGTCGGGCAACAAGCAGCTCGTCGCGCGCTTCCATCGCGAGGCCAAGATCGCGAGCAAGCTGCAGCACCCGCACGTCGTCGAGGTGTACCTCGCCGGACAGCTCCCCGACGGGGCGCTCTACATCGTGATGGAGTACCTCGACGGCCTCTCGCTCTCCGCCGCGCTCGGCGCGTCGGGGGGCAAGCTGACGGTCGAGCGGACGATGTCCATCGCGCTGCAGGTCTGCGACGCCGTCGGCGAGGGGCACGCGCGCGGCATCGTGCACCGCGATCTCAAGCCCGAGAACGTCATGCTCGTGCGGCGCGCCGACGTGCCCGACTGGGCGAAGGTCCTCGACTTCGGCATCGCGCGCGTGAACATCGGCGAGCAGTCGATGGAGACGGCCGCAGGCCTGATCTTCGGGACGGCGCGCTACATCTCGCCGGAGGGCGCGCAGGGCGCGACGGTAGGGCCCCCTGCCGACGTCTACGCGCTCGCCACGATGGTCTACCAGATGCTGGCGGGCCGGACGCCGTTCGACGCGGAGCCGCTCGGCCTCCTCGTGAAGCACATCCACGAGACGCCGCCTCCGCTGAAGTCCCTGCCCGGGACCGAGGACGTGCCCGAGCCCCTCGCGCGCGCGGTCATGGACAACCTCGCGAAGGATCCGTCGCGGCGTGCACCGACGGGACGCGCGTTCGGCAACCTCCTCGCGAGCGCAGCGAAGGAGGCGAACGTGTCGTTCTCCGACGTCGGCATCGTCGCGCGCATGAGCCAGCTGCCCGATCCGGCCATGGCGGGATCCGAGCGATGGGCCGCCGCTCGCGCGCTCGATCCGACGCTCGACGACGCGGCGAACGTGACGGCGCCCCTCGTCGGCGGTCCGAAGGCGGTCCCGGCGGCCCCCGTGCCGGCCGACGCCGCGCCTCCGCCCCTGCCGGCGCCGACGCCGCTGCCCGCGCCCGCAGAGGAGCTCCGGACGTCGCGGTCGAGCGTGGAGGTGCCGCGCTCGACGGCCCCGTGGGTCGTGATCATCGTCCTCGCGTTCCTCCTCGGCACCACCCTCGCGATCCTCGGCATGCAGCGGATGCAAGCGCAGAAGGAGGACGAGCGGCGTGCCTACGTCGCGCGCACGCGGCACCTCCTCGCGCGGGGGCACTACGTGTCGCCGCCCGGCGAGAACGTGAAGGAGCTCGTCGAGAGCGGCCTCCGGCGCTGGAAGGACGACGACGAGCTCGTGCAGCTCCGCTCCGCCGCCGAGCACGAGATGGTGACGATGGCCATGGCGGCCCGCGAGTCGGGGGACGTCGTCGGCGCGAGGAACCTCGCCCGTGACGCGGCCGCGCTCGACCCGACGGACAACTCCGCGCGCTTCACGCTCGCGCAGGCGGAGGACGACCTCCGCGCGATCGAGGCGGGGCCGGGCGTCACGGCGGGGCCTCCTCGCCTCGTCTTCGAGTCGCCGCCGGTCGCCAAGGCGGGGAGCGAGGTCGTGATGACGTGCCGGATCGTCCCAGGCGCCGCCGGACCGAAGGCGCGGATCGGGAACATCCGGATGTCCATCCTCCCCAACGGCAAGCCGAGCGGCGGCGCGCCCGTCGCGCTGAGCCAGACCGACGCGACGTCCGTGCGTGCCGTCCTCACCGCCCCGGCGACGCCGGGTAGCTACGACGTGGCGTTCACGGCCGAGGTCGACGGGAACGCGATCCGCGCGATGCGCGACCTCGACGTGATCCCGTAGCGCCTCGCGTCACTTCTTCACGGCCCGTGCGACGAGGAGCACGGGGCCCGTGCCGAGCGGCGAGTCGACGATCTCGCCCGGCTTCGCCTTCTGCGCGAAGACCGCGAGCGCCTCGCGCGCGTCGGGTGGAAGATCCGCGCTCTCGGCGCCGTCCCGCGCGATCGACTCGGCGGGGTGGCGCTTCGGATCCTTCGCGGCGCCGTCGCCGAGCACGGCGGCCACGCTGTCCTTGAAGATGCCGTCGACGGACGCGCTCGCGTCGGCCTGCTGGAGGCGCGCGAGGATCTCGTCGGCGAGCTTGCGGGCCACCGTCGTCGCGCGGGACTTCTTGTAGGCCTTGGCGATCTTCTCGTCGTCGATCGTGTCGCGCAGAACGATGTGAAAGCCCTTCGGCCCACGGATCGGATCGCCGGCGAGGTCGCCCGGTCCGAGCTGCTTCGCGACCGTCTTCACCGGATCGGCGAGCGTCTCCGGGTCGCTCCCGAGCGCGCCTCCCTTGTCGCGCGTCTCCTCGTCGTCGGAGGCCTCGCGGGCGAGCCCCTTCGGATCCTCGCCCTTCGTGAGTCGACCGATGAGGACCTCGGCGCGCTTCTTCGCCGCCGTGACGTCGCGCGGACCGCGAGGCTCCGCGATGGCGACGAGGATGTGGCGGATCTCTGCCTTCATCGCCGCCTTGCCCTCGGGCGTCGCAGACCACTGCTTGATCTCGTACGGGGTCGCCGGGACGTGCTTCTTCACCCACGCGATCGCGATCGGGACGTACTCGATCGTGAGCTCCTCCCCGCCGCTGCTGGCCGCACCGCGGAAGAGGCCGCAGCCCGAGCCGCCGAGCGCGCAGGCGATCGCGAGGAGCGCCATCGCGAGCGGAGACACGTGTAGACGGGGCGAGCGGGACGGCAAGACGACGTTACCTTCGCGTGCCGCGAAGCTTGGCGTCAAGCCGACCCGCGGGGGAGCGCCCAGGTCGCCCGGGAGTGCGCTAGGGTGATGGGTCGTGCCCCCCGTGGTCCTCTTCGACGGTGAATGCAACCTCTGCAACGGGGCGGTGCAGTTCTTCCTCGACCACGAGCGCGCCCCCGAGCTCCGGTTCGCGGCCCTCGGGAGCGACGCGGCGAAGACCCTCCTCGACGGCGTCGTGGGAGAGGCGCGCTCCCGCGAGCTCCGCACGGGGGATCCGGAGCGTGGCCCCGGCTCGTTCGTCTTCGTGGACGGCAACCGGGTCCTCGTGGAGTCGGGCGCCGCGCTCCGGGTCGCCCGCTACCTGAGGGCACCGTGGCGATGGGCGGCGGCGCTCGTCGTGATCCCGCGGTTCGTTCGGGACGCTGCGTATCGCTTCGTCGGACGGAACCGCTACCGGTGGTTCGGCCGGAGCGCGTCGTGCCGCGTGCCCACGCCGGAGCTCGCGGCTCGCTTCCTCGGCTGATCGCGGCGGCGCCGCGTGCCAGCGGGACGCGCCTGCGCTAGAGATCGAGCATGCTGGAGCGAAGCGAGCGGAACGAACGGCCCCGTCCCGTGACGGCGACCGACACGTACGACTTCGGGGATGCGCGCTTCGACCTCGATTCCGCGGAGGACCGGGAGATCCTGCGCTTCATCCTCTCGCAGGCCCTCTACGGAGAGGCGACCGGCGTCTACTGCGGAAAGTCGCTCTACGCCGCGGGCTCGCTCGAGGCGGCGAAGTTCTACGTGCGTCAGGCGAAGCAGGAGCTCGCGCACCTCCAGCTCTTCGCGGACATCTTCCGCGAGCTCGACATGACGCCTCTGCCGGCCCACTGGGTCGTCAAGCTCCTCTCGTCGCACAACAACTACTACCCGCTGAAGGTGCTCATGGAGCACGCGGTCGGCGAGGGCATGGTGCTCGACATCTTCCGGGACATCCTCCTCCAGACGCTGCCCGACTCCGATCCGCGGGTGCCTCTCATCAAGAAGAAGCTCCGCGTGGTCTGCATGGAGGAGGAGGAGCACATCGCGTGGGGCGAGAAGGAGACGAAGCGTCTCCTCGACGAGAAACCCTGGCTACGGACGCCGTACTACGGGCTCGTGGAGCTCCAGATGGCCGTGCTCCCGTTCGCGGTGAGAGCCTTCCAGAAGCGCGCCGCGCAGCATCCGGTCCTCGCCCATCTCCCCGCCTTCCTGGCGCACGTCCAGAGACGCGTCTGGAAGCAGGGTCAGGAGCTCGGGTTCGTCCCCGAAGGCCGCCCCTCCCCGTGGAAGCGCGCCTCCGCCATGACCGCCGGCCTCGCCCTCTTCGCCCGCAGCCAGTTCGCCCGCAGCCACTCCACCCTCGAAAAAATCTACATCAAGGAGCTCGGCCTCGGCTGACCCGTGCCCGCGGGCCGCAACGCGCACGTCCGACGTCCCCGTTGCGCCCTGGCACGAGCCTGCGCCCCCGACGGACTCGCCCCCGCGTGCGCCGTTGCGCCGGCGACCCGCGATGCCCCCATCCGGTCCGGCACGGGCACGAGCGCCAGAGGCCCCCGCGGCACCGAGCCCTCCCCCTGGCGAGCGCGCCGCCCCCCCACCGGCGAGCCCTCCGCCTGGGGAGCTCGAGGGGGAAGCGCAGCTCCCCCTCGAACAAGAAAGTGGAGCCGAGGGGGATCGAACCCCTGACCTCATCCATGCCATGGATGCGCTCTCCCAGCTGAGCTACGGCCCCGAAACCTGTGGGATGTCCCCGCCCGAAAGCGAGGGTGTCCGTCTTTACTTCGGGTCGCGGCGACTGTCCAGCCCTGACGACTGAATGCGCGGGCTCGGGCGACCGTCTGGCGAGGTGCGCGTCACGAGACGCGCCCTTCCCGCATCACCCTGGACGACATTCCTTCATGAAGCTCGCTCTTTCCCCTTTCATCTCGCTCGTCTTCGTCACGCTGTCGACCCTCTCGGCTGCCACGGGGTGCACCTCGCAGGCGCCGGTCGCCGCCCCCGTGAGGAGCACGGCGGCGGACTTCAGCGATCCCTCGTGGACCCCGCCCGACGAGTCCGGTCTCACCGTCGACGAGCAGCGGCTCTCGGAAGGCGCTCGGCCCGTGCCACGCGAGGCTGCCCCCCGCCACGAGCCGACGCCGAACACGCACGACGCGCCGCGGGGCTCGGTCCGGCCCGCCGTCGCGGACTGACGACGCGGCGCGCCGCGGACGCGACGGTCGGTCTGCGAAGTGACCTCGGCGTCAGGTGGCGCGGATGCCGAGGCGGCGCATCATCTTCTGCAGTCCGAACCGCGAGAGGCCGAGGGCCTCCGCTGCGCGCGTCTGGTTGCCTTGCGTGCGGACGAGCGCGTCGCGAACGAGCTGCGTCTCGAGCGCGTCGACGCGCGCCTTGAGGCCGAGCCCGGCTTCGCGCGTGGCGGTCGGACCGCCGCGGGCGACGTCCTCCGAGAGCTCCGCGACGTCGATGCGATCCTCGGCGAGGACGAGCGCGCGCCGGAGCTCGTTCTCGAGCTGTCGGACGTTGCCAGGCCATGGATAGGCCGCGAGGCGGTCGAGAGCGGAGCGGGAGATCTTCACCTTCCGTCCCTCGTGCGCGTGCTTCTCGAGGAAGTGGCTCACGAGGAGCGGGATGTCGGCCGCGCGCTCGCGGAGCGGCGGAACGCGGACGGTGACGACGTCGAGACGATAGAAGAGATCCTCGCGGAACGTGCCGGCCGCCACCATCGCGGCGAGGTCGCGATGGGTCGCCCCGACGATGCGCACGTCCACCCGGTGCGAGCGCTCGCTCCCGACGGGCCGGAGGTCGCCGCTCTGGAGGACGCGGAGGAGCTTCGTCTGCATCGCGAGCGACATCTCGCCGATCTCGTCGAGGAAGAGAGTCCCACCGTCGGCGACGTCGAAGAGGCCTGCGCGTGTCGACTGCGCGCCCGTGAAGGCTCCGCGCACGTGTCCGAAGAGCGTGGACTCGAGCAGGGTCTCCGGCACCGATCCGCAGTTCTCGACGACGAAGGGACGGCGCGCGCGCGGGCCGTTCTCGTGGATCGCGCGCGCGACCAGCTCCTTGCCGGTGCCCGACTCGCCGACGAGCAGCACGGGCACCTCGCTCGCGGTCACGCGATCGACGAGCTTCAACATCGCCCGCATCGGCTCGCTGCGTCCGGCGATGAGGTCGTAGCGGAAGCGCGTCCCCTCGACCTGGGTCGCGAGCTCCACGCGGGCCGCGGAGAGCTCCACCTCTCGGGTGCCGAGCTCCTCGGCGAGACGAGCATTCGCGCGCTCGGCGCGGCGCACGGCTCGACGGAGGAGCACCTGGTCGCGCGCGTCGGCGATCGCGAGCGCAGCCTGGCTCGCGACGAGGCGCACCCAGGCGATCTCGGCGGGGCCGAACGCGCCGCGCCGAACGCGGTCGTCGAGGTAGACGACGCCGAGCACGTCGCCGCGTGCGACGAGCGGTACGGCGAGGACGCTGCGCAGGCGGAGCGCGTGGACGGAGGCGTGGACATCGCCCACCTGCGCGTAGGCGTCCGTCGCGATGACGGGCTCTCGCTCGTCCATCGCTCGACGCGCGAGTGACGTCGACAGGGCGAGCTGTTCGCCGGCGAGGTCACGACGACCGAGGTTGCGCGCCGCGCGGGGCACGAGCTTGCCGTCCGGTGCGCGGAGGAGGAGGAGGCCGCGCTCCACGCCCGTCCAGAGCACCATCGTGTCGACGACCTGAGCGAGGAGGGGGCGCAGCCGGTCGCGCGTGGAGAGCGCACGCACGATCGCGTCGAGCTGCTCGACCTGCGCCGCCCCGAGGGCCGTCGCGACCGACGCGGCCGAGGTCGCGAGCCACGCCGACGAGGAGAGCGAGGCGCGCAGGGCTTCGGGAGTCTGCCGGCGGACGACCTCCGCCACGGCTTCACGGGCGGCGTCGAGACGACGGACGGCATCGCCGTCCCCGAGCGCCTCGGCGAGCCGAGCGGCGGCGAGGAGGGCCGGCCCGCGGGAGGCTACCGGGGCAGACGCAGAGACGAGCGCGAGCAGCTCGGTGAGGACGCGAGGGGACGGAGAGCGGGATGCGGCGCGCGCCCACCACCACTCGAAGCGCGCGGCGGACGAGAGCGACGCGACGCGGGCGTCGATCGCCTCCACGTCGATCGCGAGCGCCTCGCGTGACTCCGCGGCCCACAAGAGCACGCGCGCGGAGGAGCGCACGAGGTCCTCTTCGGACGAGGTGCCGAGCTCGGCGTGCGCGAGCAACACCTCGTCGCGGGCGCGCGCATCGCCGCGGGGGCGTGTCTCGACGACGGCCCACCGCGCGAAGGCGGCGGCGCGACCGTCGTTGCCTGCGAGCGCTCGGCTCCGTGCCTCGGCCGCGGCGACGTCCGCGTCGTGGGTCGCGGAGGCGATCGCGTACGCGCTCGCGCGGGAGAGCCATGCCCGCGCAGACAGCGCGGGACGCCCGAGGCGCTCCCACAGGAGCGCGGCGCGTGTCGCGGCCTCGAGGCCGGTCGTCACGTCGCCGGCGTCGACGGCGCCGGCCGCGAGGCCCGTGAGGTAGGTGGCCTCCTCGACGACGGCTCCTGCGCGCGTGGCGAGCTCGGCGGCGCGGGCGAAGGCGAGGGCGCTCTCGCGCGACCTACCTCGGGCGTGCTCGAGCATCCCGCGCGTTCCTTCGAGCCTCGCGAGGGCCTGCGCGTCGTGGGCCTCGGTCCGAGCCTGGTCGACGAGGCGGATGCCGTGCTCGAGGTCGCCGCGCGCGTAGGCCAAGAGCCCCCTCACCTCGGCGGCGGCGGGGCCGCGCGCCGAGCCGAGCTCGGTCTCGGCGCGCGCGAGGTCACCGGCGTCCCATGCGAGGCGCGCGAGGAGGGCGCGCGC
>JALHPN010000180.1 GCA_022842465.1 Polyangiaceae bacterium
GCCGCGCCGCGGCGCACGAGCGCGCGGAGGGCCGCGCCGAGGTGCGTACCGAGGTCGCGGCGGCCTTCGCCGACGTCCACGCGGCGGCTCTCCGCGTCGCCGTTCTCTCCGCCCGCGCGAAGCCCGCCGCCGACGCGGGGCTCGAAGCCGCGCTCGTGGCCTATCAGTCGGGCCAGGGAGATGCGACCGCGCTCTTCCGCGCCGAGAAGGACGTCGTCGAGATCGACGTCGCCGTCGTCGAGGCACGCGCGACGCTCGCGCACGCGCTCGTCGACCTCGACGCCGCCGTGGGCGCGCCGGTGCCACGGGTGCGCCTCGACGTCCAGGCGACGGCCGCTTCGTTCGAGAGCGCGCATGCGCACGGGAGGACGCCGTGAGCGACGTCTCCCCCGAGAAGCTCCGCGTGATGGCGATCGTGCGCTGGGTGATCGTCCTCGTCAGCCTCGCGGTCGCGATCGGCGCTTGGTGGAGCTTCCGGCGCGCGCACGGCGACGGCGGCGTCCTCGCGAGCCAGGCCCGCTACACGTGCCCGATGCACCCGGGGATCGTCTCGCCGAGCCCGGGCCAATGTCCCATCTGCGGCATGGACCTCGTCCCCGTCCAGCGTGACACCGACACCCACGCGCACGCAGGGCCGAGCTTCCCGTTCACGCTCGAGGATGCCGGTGCGGCGACGACGGGCGACGGCGGCGCGGCGCGCTTCGCGTGTCCCATGCACCCCGAGGTCCGGAGCCACGACCCCGGAACGTGCCCCGTCTGCAAGATGAAGCTCGAGCCCATTCCGTCGAGCAGCTCGCAGCACGCCGCCGGCCTGGCTCCGGTCACGCTGACGGAAGGGCGGTTACAGTCGATCGGCGTGCGCTTCGCCGTCGCCAGCCTTGGCGAGAGCGACGGCGTCCTCCGCTCGACGGCCTCCGTCGCTCTGCCCGAACAAGGCGCCTCCGAGGTCCACGTCCGCGCGGCGGGGTTCGTCGAGCGCATCGCGGTGCGCGAGACGGGCGTCAAGGTCTCCGCCGGTCAGGAGCTCGTCGCGATCTACAGCCCGGAGGTCTTCCAGGCCGAGGCAGACCTCCTCGCCGCCCGCGCGATCGGCGGCGCCGCCTTCCCGATGCTCGGCGACGCGGGCGCCGGCGACGACCGCGTCACCTCGGCCGCGCGGGCGCGTCTCGAGCTGCTCGGCATGAGCCCGCGCGCCGTCGACGAGGTCCTCCGCACCGGCAAGATCGCTCGCACGTTCGCGATCGTCGCCCCCGCCTCCGGCGTCGTCGTCCGGAAGAACGTCGTATTGGGCTCGTACGTGACACCGGAGACGACGCTCTACGAGATCGTCGACCTCTCGAAGGTCTACGTCATCGCGGACGTCTTCGACGCGAGCGCCGAGGCCGCGCAGGTCGGCACGCGCGCGCGGTTCGTCGTCGCCGGCCGCCCGGAGCTCTCGGCGGACGGCACGATCGATCTCGTCTACCCGCGCGCGAACCCCGAGTCCCGCACCACCCGCGTGCGCATGCCGATCGCGAACCCGAACATGCGCTTCGTGCCCGGCACCGCCGGGACGCTCGAGGTGCCGCACGCGGCGCGTTCCGCGCTGTTCGTCCCGCGCGACGCCGTCGTCGACACGGGATCGGAGCGCCACGTCTTCGTCGACGCCGGCGGCGGCACGCTCGTCCCACGCACGGTCACGACGGGCAGAGCCAGCGGCGAGCGCATCGAGGTCACGAGCGGCCTCCGCGCAGGCGAGCGCGTCGTCTCCGGCGCGACCTTCCTCGTCGACTCGGAGAGCCGACTCCGCGCCGCGATGGGAGCCAACCCGTGATCGGCGCCGTCATCGGCTTCTGCGCGCGTCACCGGTGGCTCGTCCTCTTCGCGTACGTCGTGCTCGCCGTCTTCGCGGTGAAGTGCGCGCGCGAGACGCCGGTCGACGCGATCCCGGATCTCTCCGACCCGCAGGTCATCGTCTTCACGGAGTACCGCGGCCAGAGCCCGACCACCGTCGAGGACCAGGTCACCTTTCCCATCGCGAGCCGGCTCCTCGCCGCGCCGAAGGTCTCCGCCGTTCGCGGCTGGTCGATGCTCGGGATGTCGTTCGTCTACGTCGTCTTCGAGAGCGGCACCGACGAGTACTGGGCGCGCTCGCGCGTCCTCGAGTACCTCAGCGCGCTCGGCGGACGCCTCCCCCAGGGCGTGACGCCGACGCTCGGGCCCGACGCCTCCGGGGTCGGGTGGATCTACGAGTACGCTCTCGTCGATCGCACGGGCCGCCTCGACCTCGGCGAGCTCCGCGCCCTGCAGGACTTCACCGTCCGCTTCGCCCTGGAGAGCGTCCCGGGCGTCGCGCAGGTCGCCAGCGTGGGCGGCTACGAGCGCGAGTACCAGGTCACGTGTGATCCCGAGAAGCTCCGCGCGTACGGCCTGTCGGTGGAGGACGTCGCGAACGCCGTCCGTCGCGCCAGCGGCGAAGGGAGCGGCCGGGTCCTCGAGATGAGCGGGCGCGAGTACTTCGTGCGCGGACGCGGCTGGATCGAGAAGCTGTCCGACCTCGGCCAGGCCGTCGTCCGCCCCGACCCGGGCGGCTCGCCCCTCCACGTCTCCGACGTCGCGACGGTGCGCTTCGGGCCGGGGATCCGCCGCGGCCTCGCCGAGCTCGACGGCGAGGGCGAGGTCGCCGCCGGCATCGTCATCGCGCGCACGGGCGAGAACCCGAGCGACGTCATCGCCCGGGTGAAGACGCGCCTCGCCGAGCTCGCGCCGGGCCTGCCGCCCGGGGTCGAGGTCGTCACCACCTACGACCGCGCGCCGTTCATCCAGCGCGCGATAGCGACCCTCCAGAAGGCGCTCGTCGAGGAGGGGATCACCGTCGCCCTCGTCATCCTCGTCTTCCTCCTCCACGTCCGGAGCGCGCTCCTCCCCGCGCTCACGATGCCGCTCGCGGTGCTGCTCTCGTTCATCCCGATCTGGGCGTCGGGGATCACCTCCAACATCATGAGCCTCGGCGGGATCGCGATCGCGATCGGCGCCACCGTCGACGCCGAGATCGTCATGATCGAGGCCTGCCACAAGAAGCTCGAGCACGCGCCCGCGGATCTCTCGCCGAAAGCGCGCGCGGAGCTCCTCCACGAGGCCGCACGAGAAGTGACCCCCGCGATCTTCTTCTCGCTCCTCATCATCGCCGCCTCGTTCCTTCCCGTGTTCGGCCTCACTGGCCAGGCGGGCCGCCTCTTCGTCCCGCTCGCGTTGACGAAGACGTTCGTGATGCTCACCGCCGCCGTCCTCAGCATCACGCTCGCTCCCGCCCTCCGCGACCTCCTCCTCCGCGGGAAGGTCTGGTCCGAGGAGCGCCACCCCGTCTCGCGCGCGATCCGCGCGGTCTACGCGCCCTTCGTCCACGTCGCGTTGAAGAGCCCGGTGACGACCCTCGCCATCGGGGCATTCGCCGTCCTCTCCGCGATCCCGATCTACCTCCGGCTCGGCGACGAGTTCATGCCGCCCCTCCACGAGGGCGACATGCTCTACATGCCGACGACGCTCCCGAACGTCTCGATCGAGGAGGCGAAGAGGCAGCTCGCCCTCCAGGACCGCGTCCTCGCCTCGATGCCCGAGGTCTACCGCGTCTTCGGCAAGGTCGGACGCGCGGAGACCCCGACGGACCCCGCCCCCCTCTCGATGGTCGAGACGGTCATCCAGCTCCGCCCAGAGTCGGCGTGGCCGACGGTGAAGCGCGCGCGCTGGTACTCGGGCTGGGCGCCGCGGCCGCTCGCGAGCGCGCTCGGACGTGTCTGGCCGGAGGAGACGCCCGAATCGTACGAGGAGCTCGTCGCGAAGCTCGACGCCGCCCTCCGCCAGCCGGGCTGGACGAACGCATGGACGATGCCGATCCGTGCGCGGATCGACATGCTCACGACGGGCGTGCGCACCCCCGTCGGCATCAAGGTGCTCGCCCCCGATCTCGCCACGATCGAGCGCGTCGGCGCACAGCTCGAGACCATCGCTCGCGCCGTCCCCGGCGCCCGGAGCGCCCTCTACGAGCGGTCGCTCGGCGGCTCGTACCTCGACGTCGTCCCGAACCGCGAGGCGCTCGCGCGCTGGGGGCTCAGCGTCGAGGACGTGACGGACACCCTCACGCGCGCCGTCGGGGGGGAGCCGGTCGCCACGACCGTGGAGGGGCGGAAGCGGTTCGCGGTCTCCGTCCGCTACGCCGAGGACTTCCGATCGAAGCCCGACGACCTGCGGAACGCTCTCGTCGCCCTCCCCGAGCGGCGCGACGCGGCGCCGTCGACCTTCGCCGCGCTCCCCGGCCCCGCGGCGCCTCGCTTCGTCCGCCTCGGGGAGGTCGCCGAGGTGAAGATCACGGAGGGCCCGCCGATGGTCCGCAGCGAGGCCGGCATGCTCGTCGGCTACGTGTACGTCGACATCGAGCCGTGGCGCGATCTCGGCTCGTGGGTCGACGAGGCGAAGGCGAAGGTCTCGGCCGCGCAGGCGCGGGGCGAGGTCACGCTCACGGGCGGCGCGTACGTGAGGTGGACCGGGCAGTACGAGCTCCTCGAGCAGATGCGCGCTCGGATGCAGCTCCTCGTCCCCCTCGCGCTCCTCGTCGTCGCGCTCCTCCTCTACGCGCAGTTCCGGAACGTGACGGAGGTGGCGATCGTCCTCCTCTCGATCCCCTTCGCGCTCGTCGGGAGCGTCTGGCTCCTCTGGCTCCTCGACTACCGCCTGTCGACCGCGGTCTGGGTGGGCGTCATCGCGCTCGTCGGGCTCGCGACCCAGACCGGGGTTGTGATGATCGTCTACATCGACCACGCCTTCGAGAGGCGCGTACGCGAGGGGCGCATCCGGTCGCTCGACGACATCGTGGAGGCCCACGCCGAGGGCACGGTGCAGCGCGTCCGGCCGAAGCTCATGACGGTCGCGACGATGCTGATCGGCCTCGTCCCCCTCCTCTGGGCGACGGGGAGCGGCGCCGACGTGATGAAGCGGATCGCCGCGCCGATGGTGGGCGGCCTCCTCTCGAGCGCGTTCCTCACCCTCGAGCTCATCCCCGTCGTCTACACCTACTGGCGGTACGCGCAGCTCCGGAAGGCGCAGCGCGAAGGCCGTGACCTCGCCGAGGTGTGCGGGCTCAGGCGGTGAGACGGGCGCGGACCTTCGCGAGCACGGCGAGATCGGCCGGGGGAAAGGCGGACGGATCGAGGTCCGTCGCCTCCGCCCATCTCACCTCCGCGACGTCGAGCGGCCTCGGCTCGGCGGATCCGACCCTTCGCGTGGCCTCGAAGAAGAGGAGGAGGACGGCCTTCTCCGCGTCGTCGTAGCGGTGGAACGTCACGTCGACGATCTCGCCGACCTCGACGTCGATCCCGAGCTCCTCGACGAGCTCGCGGCGGAGCGCTGCGCGCGGGTCCTCGCCGTCCTCGACCTTGCCGCCCGGGAACTCCCAGTGCCCCTCGAGGTGGGACCCCTTCTTGCGCCGCGAGAGGAGGACCCTCCTGCCCTCGATCGTGATCCCCGCCGCGACGAGCACGGTCCGCATCTCAGAGCGCGCTCACGGTGCAGTCCGTGATGTTGCCCGTGTCGTCGAACGTCCCTTCCGCGAGCACGTGAGCCCCCGTCGGCAGTCCGGCCGGCACCTTGCCCTTGCAGAAGACGAAGGGGACGCTCCTGTCGGGCGCCTCGCCGATCGACACCTTCTCGGGGGAGAGGACCCTCGCGTAGCCGTGCACCTTCACCTGGACGCCGCTCATGCCTCCGGCGTGCAGCTTCGGATCGGCGAGGAGGGCGCCCGGGGTCTTCGCGTCGGGCGGGAGGGCGACCTTGGGCAAGTCCGCGAAGCTCCCGCTCGCCGCGGGCGACGGGCCGTCCGAGCCGGCCGTGTTCTTCTTGCAGGCGCCCGAGGCCGAGGCGGCCAGGACGAGCGCGACCGTCACGAGGAGACGATGTTCCACGACGTGCGAGGGTAATCGTCGGCCGTCGCGTGCTTCAAGAGGCGTCGCGCGCCTATGATGCCCGGACGGATGGGGGCGGCGCGAGCGAGGACGGGATGGTGGGTCGGCTTCGCGCTCGCGGTCGCGATCGCGCTGGCGCTGTCGGCCGCCGCCTACACGGAGCGGTTACCCGCCGCGATCAACGCCGTCGATCAGTCGGACAAGGCGATCCACTTCCTCGTGGCAGGGCTCCTCGCGTTCTTCCTCGACGGGGCCCTCGCGCGGCGCGACATCCCGCTCGCCGGCGCTCGCCTGCCTCTCGGAGCGACCCTCGTGCTCACGCCCGCGGCGATCGAGGAGTTCCTCCAGCGCTTCTCGACGACGCGCGAGTCGAACGTCTGGGACTTCGCCGCCGACGTCGCGGGCGTCGCGCTCTTCACCTGGTGCTCGCGGCGCCTCGGAAGGTGAGCCCGCTCACACGGTTCGTGTACGCTTCGTCGGGATGGCGCCGGACGATCCGCTCGTGTGGCTCCGCGAGAGCGGAGCGCAAGGTGACGTGATCGACGGCCTTGCCGCGATCGTCGAGCGCGTGCCGCCTGGCGGAGGACGCTGGCACGGCCTGTGGGTCGGCTGTCCGCGCGGCGACTGGCTGCTCGGCATCGCCGTTCGGCTCGGGGTCGAGCATCCGTTCCTCGTGCGGGCCGCGCTCGCGTGCGCGCGAACGGCGCTGACGGACGAGACGGAGCTCGCCCCGGCCCGCCTCGTCCTCGACGTGACCGCGCGCTGGCTCGAGGGGCAGGCGACGGACGACGACGTCCACCGCGCGACGGCGGAGGCCGAGGCCGCGGCCGACGCGGCCCAGGCGCCGACGACGGCCGCGGCCCTCCGTTCGGCGGCCGCCACGGGAATGGGCGTGGTCGAGCCCGAGATGCTCGTGGGTGCAGCCGCCTTCGCGGCGGAGTCGATGATGATGGCGACGCTCGACTGCGGGATGCCGCTCGTCATGGGCTACGCGCACGGGAAGGGCGCGGAGGCGGTTCGGGCGGCGATCCCCTGGCCACTCGTCGAGGCGCGCGTCTTCGCGACGTCCTCGACCCGGATGGCCTAGCCCGAAGCCGTTCGAATCCCCTGACGGCGCGCTGGTATGGGTCCTGCTCGGGCGGGCGTATGCACTCTCTCCCACGACGCGCGGTCGCTCTCGCCCTCGCGTGCGCCGCGCTCCTCCCGACCGCCGCGTGCGGCGGGACGAAGACGACGTCGCTCACGGTCCCTCTCCTCGAGGGCGGCTATGCTCTCTTCGAGCTCGTCGACATCCCGATCTCCCAGCTGGCGCGCATCGAGGTGCGGATCGAGGACGCGCTCGAGGGAGAGACGTACTATCTCCTCGGCGCCGGTCGCGGCCCGCCGCACCACGTCGGCTGGTTCGATGTGAGGCCGTACGATCTCGACGCCGCGGACTGCTTGGTCAGCGAAGCCGCCTCCTGGGGCCCACGTTGCGACCTCCAGCAGGCCGGGCGCTTCGTCGCACGTGACACGGCGGGCCCCCTGCACCTGCCGACCCTCGAAGACACGGCCATCGGTCACGACGGGAGCGGGAGCAGCGCGGCCTGGTACGCCATCCTCGCTCGGGGCCGGGTACCGACGCGGTACGCAACGATCACCGTGACGACGGAGCTCACGAGCACGGGGATCGGCACGGTGAGCCCCATCCGTGTCCGCCACGTCTACGCTCCTGGACCCGAGGCCGGATGATGAAATCCTGTGAACGCGCGCGCACGGGTGTCACGTGAACGCCCGCACGACGAGGCCGCATCGGACCTTCGCGGGGGCGGTGGCGATCACGGCCGCGGCGAGCTTCGCCGCGTGCGACGCCTCCGACCGGGTCACACGTGCCATCCCGCTCACGCACGGCGGCGCTGCGCTCGTGGGTGTCGAAATCGGCGCCGGGAGCACCGCCCTCGTCACCTTCGAGGTCGACGACGCGGCGGCGGGCGAGACGTATACGCTCCTCGCGACGGAGGGCGAGCGCCCGGACCATACGGGGTGGCTGGATCTCGCGCCTCACGACGACCAGATGGACGCCTGCGCAGCCGGCGCGCGCGGCCCCCTCTGCGACGACATCGGCGGGCGAGGACGCTTCGTGGACCGCGCGGCGCACGAGGGTGGTCGTCCCCTCCGGTTGACCGCGACGCTCTCGTGTACAGGCTGGAACACCATCTCGCCGCGAGACGAATGCCCGACCACGTGGTTCACCGTCCTCTCGCGTACGCCACTCGGGGAGACCCGGGCCGCGATCGTGAGCGTCACGACGGAGCACGACCTCAACGCGACGGAAGCCACGATCCTCTACGATCCGCCGCCCGGGACTGCACGGTAGGGGCGGTCGAGAGGGCTGAGCCCGCGCCCCCGGCGGTCGAGGAGCGGGTGCGAGAGATGCGTAGGATCGACTGGCCTAGGCCACCCCGAAGCCGGCCGGGGCCAGGCTCCTCGCCGCGGAACGTCGCGGAAGGACGAGAAGCACGTGCTGGCCCGCGTCGTGCTGAGGTCGGCCCTCCATGAGTGATGGACTGAACCAGGCGAATCTGATCGGGAACCTCGGCGCCGACCCGGAGCTGAAGCCCACCCAGAACGGCAACGTCCTCAGCTTCCGTGTCGCGACGAACGACACGTGGATCGACAAGGAAGGAGTGAAGCAGTCACGAACGGAGTGGCATCGCGTGAAGGTCTTCGGCGCGCGCGCCGAGGGGCTCGGCAGGATCCTGAAGAGCGGAACGCGCGTCTGGGTGCAGGGCCGGATCTCGACCTCGACGTACGAGAAGGACGGGCAGAAGAAGGTCTCGATCGAGATCATCGCGTGGGACGTCATCCCCCTCGCGAACATGCGGCCGAAGGCCACGGGCGACGCGCCCGGGCTCGCGAACGGCTCGCTCCGCGCTCCGGCCTTCGACGCCGTCGCAGACGCGCCGTTCTGACGGGATGCGCGAGCCGGGGGTTGCTCCGGCGAGGAAACGTGGTTCACGTGAAGAGATGACCCGACGTGACTCCTCGCCGGCGCGCCCCCGGATCGCGGCCACCGCCCTCGCCTCGGGCGCCGCGCTGCTCGTGCTCGCGGGGACGAGCAGCGCGGCGCCCGACGGCGGCGGGGGGACCGCCTGCGTCCGCGTGTCGACCGAGTCACGCTACGTCCCGTTCGGCTGGTCCCACGTCGTCGTGCTCGCGAGCTCGTGCGCGAAGGACGCGACGTGCTCCGTGTCGACGGACGTGAACCCGGAGAAGCAGAACGTCGACGTGCCGAAAGGGGCGACGGTCGAGGTCGTGACGTTCCTGTCCTCGCCGTCGCAGGTCTTCACCGCGACCGTACGCTGCGCGCTCCGCTGAATCAGGGAGGGTCGCGCCGGCCGCGGACCCTCGCGGCGGCCGCGGCGAGATCGCCCGCTCTTCGCCACGCGAGGCTCGCGTTGACGACGAGGACCGCGTTCGACGCGGCCGCGAGCGCCCAGGCGAGCTCGGGGCGGACGGCGGTGACGAAGAGCGAGACGAAGTACCCGGCCGCGGTCGGCCACATGCGCGGGTCCACGAAGATCGCGAGGGAGCACGCCGCGGCGAACCACGCCAGGAAGTGGAGCGCGTGGAGCGCGGGGGCCGGCAGACCGAGCATCACCGACACAGTCTGCAGCGCGAGCTGCAGCCCGAACATCAAGGAGCCCGTCGCGATCACCCGCCGGTTCACGAGCGACTTCTGGAGCGACTCGCGCGCCCAGAACACGAGCGCGAAGGCGAGCGCCATCATGGCGAACGTGCCCCGGTGATAGTTCCGCGGGTCGGTCGCGCCGGTGCGCGCTTCGTACGTCCATAGGAGGATCGGGAGGAGCGTCCACATCACCCCGAGGACGATCGCGACGAACGCGCGCGTCCGCCGGCCGACGTCGGGGTCGAGATCTCGCTCGAGCGCCGTCAACCTCGCCTCGCGAGCGGCCTGCACGGCGCGCGCCGCGCGGACCCGCTCGACGACGTCCGCAGGCGGATGCTCGAGCTCGGCGAGGGCCGTCGCCGCGGCGGCGGCTGTCCCGTGCGTGAGCTCCCACGCGACGACGGACTCGATCGACGCGCGGAGGCCGTCGCGCGCGGCCTCGTTGTCGGCCGACGCGGCGAGGGCCTGCCGGAAGCCGAAGCGCGCCTCCGCGAAGAGGCGGTGGATGCGCTCTCGCGTGGAAGGCGACGGCTCCGCGTCGGCGAGCGCGCGGAGCTCGTCGAGACGCAAGCCGGCCTCGGCCGACAGCGCGAGCGATCCGCGGTGACGGAGGTAGTCCTCGAGTCGCGTGCGCAGCTCGTCGACGGAGGCGAAGCGCGCCGCGGCGTCGGCGCTCATGGCCTGCCTCGCGATCGCGACGAGCTCGCGGGGGGCCGACTCGGGGAAGCTCGGGGAGGAGCTGAGGATCGACGCGATGATGGCGCGGAAGGTCGGCGCGTCGTGAGGCGGACGCCCCGTCAGGATCTCGTGGAGCACCGCGCCGAGCAGATAGACGTCCGTTCGTTCGGAGAGGGGCGCGCCCGTCCCGAGCATCTCGGGCGCCATGTAGACGGGCGTGCCGGCCATGTCGTCGTTCGAGCCCGACGGCAGGCGGCCCGTCGGGTCGTGCGCGAGCGCGAGCGCGACGCCCCAGTCCACGAGGTAGACCTCGCCGAACCCGCCGATCATGACGTTCTCCGGCTTGAGGTCGCGGTGGATGATCCCGCGCGCATGCGCGAGCGACACCGCGCGACAGAGCTGCACGAGGATGCGGAGATCGTGCTCGAGGAGATCGACGTTGCCGAACCGCGCCCGGACGGCGTCTTCCTTGCCGAGGAGCTCGGACCACGCGTCGCCCTCGATGCGGCGCATGACGATGACGGGAGCGCCCGTCGCGTCGAGACCGAGCTCGTAGACGGGCACGATGTTCGGATGCTCGAGCGAGCCCGTGACCCATGCCTCGCGGAGAAGGCGGAGGACGGCGGCGTCGTCACGCTTCACGTCGGGACGAAGGGTCTTCACCGCCACCTTCCGGGAGAGCGAGCGCTGCGTCGCGAGACGCACGACTCCCATCCCCCCCTCGCCGAGGACGCCCTCGACGACGACGCTCGCGCCCACGTCGCGGGCCGCCCCCGCATCCCCGAGCTCGGCGAGCGCGGCCCTGCCGAGCGCATCCGTTCGGAGGCGCTCGGGCTCGATGGTCGAGCGCGGGTTCCGCGCCACGGTCGCCGTCAGGATCTCGAGGCGCTCCCGAGGGATCTCCGCGAGCGTGCGGGCGAGATCGACCTCGAGCCGCGCGTCGAGGTCGACGTCGCGGACGGTGGCGTCGTGTCCGGAGGTCACGCCCCCATCCTCGTGGATGCCGGGCGCCGTGGGAAGGGGCCCGAGGACGTGGTAGACGACGCCTCGTGAGCCGTACCCGCACGGACGACCTCGTCGGGGTCACCCTCGAAGGCGGCTACGTCGTCGAGGCTGTCGTCGGCGAGGGGCACGACGGCGGCACGGTCTACTCCGCCCGTGATGCGAAGGGCGCCCGGTTCGCCGTCCGCTGCCCCCGCCTCGCGCCCGACTACTCCCTGCGCGAGGAGGCCGACGCGCTCGCGCGCTTCGCAGAGGAGGCCGTGACGCTCGCCGATCTGGGGCGGGCCTCGGCCGACATCGAGCAGCTCGTCAGCCACGGCGTGACGCGCACCGCGACGCGGGCGCGCGTCCCTTTCACGGTGTTCGCGTGGCTCGAGGGGAAGCCCCTCGACCGCTGGGCGGCGACGCACCCCGGCCCGCGCTCGCTCGGCGAGGTCGTGGCCATCCTCGGCCCCGTGTTCCGGGCCCTCATGGTCGCGCACGCGAAGGGCGTCGTGCATCGCGACGTGCGCCCTGGAAACGTGTGGATCGCGAAGGCCGAGGGGCGCACGGCGGTGAAGCTCACGGGGTTCACGCTCGCCTCCCACCTCGCGCGCGGCGAGCCGAGCTTCGCGCCCACCCACGGCGCCCCCGAGCACTTCAAGCGCGCGTACGGCGCCTTCTCCCCCGCGACCGACGTCTACGGTCTCGGCCTCCTCCTCGTCGAGCTCGTGACGGGCGCCCCCGCGCTCGTCGGCTCGGACGCTGCCGAGCTCTATCTGTGCACCAGCGACCTCGCGAAGCGGCCGACGCTCCGCGCCCGTGGGGCGCAGGTGGGCGCCGCGCTCGAGGCGGTCATCGCCCGTGCGCTCGCCGTGGATCCGCGGAGGCGCTACGCGACCGCGCAGGAGCTCTGGGACGCCGTGCGCGGCGCGGCCCCCGAGCTCACCCCCGCCCCGCCCAGCGTCCGCCCGGCAGGCGTCGACGTCACCGAGAGCTCCGTCGCGATCCCCGGCATCGGCGGAGCCCCCGGCGCGCTCGGCGTCGGGGCCTTCGGCTCCACCTCCCCCTCCGGGACGGCCGCGGTCGTTGCCCCGACGCGAGGCGACGCGAGGAGGACGCTCTTGCTCCGCGCGACGGCCGTGGTCGGCATGGCGCTCCTCGGAGCGGGCGGCGCGCGCATCGTGCTCGGGAGCCGCGCCGACGTGCCCGCCGCTCCGAAGCACACCGTCGCGGTCCCGACCGCCTCCGCCCCCGTCGCCGTGCCCGTCGCCGCGAGCGAGCCGGCGGACGCGGGCGGGAGCGACTCCGGCGAGGACGATGCCGGCGAGCTCGTCGGCCTGCGCGCGTTCCCGACCGACATGCTCCGCGTCCCGGCGGGCACGTTCACGATGGGGGTCGACCGCGAGGGAAAAGGCGATGGTCCTGCGCATCGCGTGACCCTGACACGTGCGTTCTACATCGATCGGACGGAGGTCACGACGACGGCCTACGCCGCCTGCGTCCAACGAGGCGCCTGCACCCCCGTAGGCGTTCACGTCGGTGACGTCGTCGAGAGCACCTACGGCTGCAACACGGATCGCGACCGCCCGACGCATCCGGTCAATTGCGTCGACCGCAGCCAGGCGGAGCGATTCTGCGCGTTCGCCGGCAAGCGCCTCCCGACCGAGGCGGAGTGGGAGTACGCCGCCCGCGGCGCCGAGCCGCGCGCCTACCCGTGGGGGGACGAGCCACCGACGACGTGCGAGCAGGCCGTGCTGCCGGCGATGACGGGCGCCTGCGGCGAGCGCAAGGGCACGGCAGAGGTCGCCGCGACGGTGAAAGGGACGAGCCCCTTCGGGGCCTACGACATGGCCGGCAACGTCTGGGAGTGGGTGACGGACGCGTACGAGCCGTATCCGAGCGGCGCGGTCACCGACCCGCACGTCCCGGCCAAGCCAGGCTTCCGCGGCATCCTCCGCGGAGGCTCGTGGGACTACTCGGAGGCGAGCGCGAAGACGACCTTTCGCCTGCCCTTCGCGCCGGCGAACGGCAACGTGAGCATCGGCTTCCGCTGCGCGCGCGACGCGGACTGACCGGCCCTCAGCTCTCGTCCTTCAGCTTCGAGGCGCGCCAGAAGAGCAGGAGCCCGATCACGAAGATCGGCAGCGACGGGACGATCACGAGGAGCGGAAACTCCGGCTTCGCGCGGATCTCCGCCTTCACGAAGAGGAACATCGAGATGTCGACGAGCGCCCCCACGAGGAGGACGACGGCGCCGAGGACACGAGCGGTGAAGCGATCGGTGAGCACGAGGGACCCCTGAGGATGCGAGCGGTGCTGTATCATCCCTCGCGACCATGCGCACCTGGCCTCTCGCCGTCCTCGCCCTCGCGACCGCGCTCGCCGCTGCGAACGCCTGCAGCTCGACCCCGGCCGTCACCGTCCTCCGCGGCGACGCGCTCAGGGCCACCGAGCCCGTCGAGGGCGACCCGCTCAAGATCAAGCGCGGCCAGCAGGACGCGTACGTCGGCGCCAAGACCGGCTACGCGGTCGTTCGCAACGAGGAGGACCTCCACGCGACCTGGGCCGCCGGACACGAGCCGCCCGCCTCCGCTCGCCCGGCGAACCCCCAGCGTCAGATGCTCATCGTCGTCGCCCCCGAGACGAAGGACCTCGTCCGCGCGCGAGTCACGAAGGTGCTCGAGACGGCGAACGCCCTCCACGTCTTCGTGAACGAGACGAAGCGCGGACCGGGCTGCATGGCGCGTTCGGGCGAAGACCCCGTCCTCGACGTCGTCACCGTCGACCGGATCGACAAGCCGACCCGCTTCTACGTCGAGGAAGACGTCGCCGAGAGCTGCGGCGACCCGCCGGCCGTCACCGTCAAGTGCCGCCCCGCCAACGGACAGAACTGGTCGGAGACGCTCACGGCGCAGCCCGGAGACGTCGTCGAGTGCGAGGTCACGGCGGAGTCGCGCGGAAAATTCGCGGTCGTCGACCGCGTGATGTCCATCGGAGAGCTTCCGGGCGGCTCGACGGCGAAGCTCCAGTACACCCGCGGCCCCACGCGCGCGTCGTTCCCGGTGGACGTCTTCGGCACCTACGCGCTCCGCGGCGAGGCGACGGACGAGAGCGGACGCCGCGCCTCTACGGTCGTGAAGATCGACGCCCTCCCCCCGCGCACGAAGGATCTCATCGTCCAGCTCGTCTGGACGAACTTCGATCGCAGCGACGACCCCGACACGTTCCCGCGCGTGAAGCTGCGCGCGCAGGAGGACGGAAAGCGCGAGTGCGCGGAGGGTGCCCCCTCGGAGGCGTGCGAGGTCCGGACGCGAAGCGCGTTCACGCACATGAAGCTGAAGGCTCCGACCGGCAGGACGCGCGTCACGGTCGGCTACGTCGACGAGCGCGTCGAGAAGGGACCGGTCGCGTGCGTCCAGGTCTACCTCGACGGAAAGCGCACCGCGGAGGCGTGCGACCGCCTCGGACGGCGCGCCGACGAGAAGTGGGAGGTCGGCGTCGTCGACCGTGACACCGGCGCGTTCGTGGAGAGCGCGCTCCCCGGCGACGGCGACGCCGGCGACGCCGACGGGGGGACGAAGGACGGCGGCGTCAGCCCGAAGCCCGCTCCGAAGGCGCCGATGGTGAAGCCGCCCGTGACGAAGCCGGCGCCGCCGAAGCCGACGGCGGAGTAGCCCCGCGTCTCGTCGCTCACGCGCCGGGGAAGAGCTTGCCGAGCACGTAGGAGGCGACGAACGAGATCGCCGCCGCCGCGGGCAACGTGAGCACCCACGCGAGCACGATGTTGGAGGCGACCCCCCAGCGGACGGCGCTCACGCGCTTGCTCGCGCCGACGCCCATGATGCAGGCGTTGATGCAGTGGGTGGTCGACACGGGCACGCCGAGATGGCTCGCCCCGAGGATCGTGATCGCGCCCGCGGTCTCCGCCGCGAAGCCCTGGAGGGGGCTTATCCGGATGATCTTGGCGCCCATCGTCTTGATGATCTTCTTGCCCCCCGCCATCGTCCCCGCACCGATCGCTCCGGCGCAGGCGAGGATGACCCATCGCGGGACCGCGTCGCCCTGCGGGCCGCCGGGGAGGAACCACGCGGGCATCCCCGCCCCGTGTCCGTCGTGGACGAAGGCGAGGAGCGCGAGGGTGATGATGCCCATCGACTTCTGCGCGTCGTTCGAGCCGTGGGCGAACGCCATCGAGCACGCGGAGAGGAGCTGGAGGCGTCGCGAGCCGCGATGGACCATCGCCGGCCGCATCCGGCGCACGGCCCAGACGAGCAAGATCATCAAGACGAAGGCGATCACGAAGCCGATCGTCGGGGAGAGGACGAGCGGCTTCAGCACCTTGTCGTAGAGGGCGCCCCACTTGAAGGCGGCGGTGCCCGCCTTCGCGACGACGGCGCCGGCGAGCCCGCCGATGAGCGCGTGCGAGGAGCTCGACGGGATCCCGTACCACCACGTGATCAGGTTCCACGCGCTGGCGCCGATGAGCGCAGCGAGGACCACCGTCTGGGTCACGAGCTGCGGGTCCGCGAACCCCGTCGCGATCGTCTTCGCCACCGCCGTGCCCGTGATCGCGCCGACGAAGTTGAGGACGCCCGCGATCATGACGGCCGTGCGGATCGGGAGCACGCCGGTCGAGACGACCGTCGCGATGGCGTTCGCCGCGTCGTGGAACCCGTTGATGTAGTCGAAGACGATCGCGGCGACGATGACGAGGACCAGCAGGCTAACCATGCTTGACGGCCAGGTTCGCGAGGGTGTCGGCGATCGCGTCACACTGGTCGATCGCGTTCTCGAGATCTTCGAGGACGGTCTTCTCGCGGATGAGGACGCGCGGATCGAGGCCCGGGTCCGTCTCCTCGTGGCGGACCTTGAAGAGCTCCGAGACCGCCTCGCGGTAGATCGTGTCGCCCTCCTTCTCGATCTTCCGGAGCTCGCGGGCCGCGTGGACGATCTCCGTGTACCGGTGCTTCCGGAGGAGCGGCACCGCGTTGCCGATCACCTCCGTCGACCGGAGGAGGACGCGCCCGAGCTGGCGCATCGGGTCGGTCGGACGGTCGACCCCGAGCATGACGCAGGCGCGGATGGCGCCGTTCGTGAGGTCGAGGACACCGTCGAGCTCGGAGGAGAGCTTCTGGAGGTCCTCGCGGTCGATCGGCGTGACGAAGGTGCGCGCGAGCGCCTCCTCCATGTCGTGGACGATGCTGTCACCGAGGTGCTCGATCTTCTGCACCGCGAGCGAGCACTCCTTCGCGCTCTGCCCGTCGTCGGTGAACTTCGCGAGCGCGTGGGCGCCGTCGAGCGCGGCCTTCGCCTGCTTCTCGAGGAAGTCGTAGAAGTGGTCTTCCTTCGGGAGAAAGAATCGGATCAGGTCCTGGATGCCCATGAGGTTCTCGCTCGCGCCAGACTCTAGTCACTCTCGCAGCAGCTGTGCGTCGATCGTGTGACACCCTCGTCGCGGGCGTGTCGCGGCGCGTTAACTACCCGATCTCACGCGCGAACGCCGACGTAAGCGCGCGCGCGGACGACGCCCCGCTCCTGCAGGGGCTCGGTTCGCACCCGGAATCCAGCCCTCCGCAGACGCGGCAGGAAGGCGTCGGCGGGATAGCCGCTCCACACCGCGTAGAGGCCGTCCGCGCGGAGCGCCGCGCGCGCCGAGACGAGCGCCGCATCGGCGTAGAGCCGAGCGTTCGTACGGAAGCTCGCCCACTCGGGGCCGTTGTCGACGTCGAGGAGGATCGCGGCGAGCTCGCGCTCACGGGCGATCACGTCGGCGACGTCGGCATGGATGACCGAGACACGCGGATCGTCGAGCACGCTGCCCACGATCGCCCTTGCCTCGCTCCGCGCGACGTCGAGGACCGCCTGGAGCTTCTCGACGACGAGAACGCGCCCGCCGGGCGGTAGGACGTCGAGCACACCTCGCGCAGTCTGCCCGAAGCCGAAGCCGCCGACGAGCACCCGCGGCGCGGTGTCCTCCTGCGTCAGCGCGGCCGCCGCGAGGGCCCCGAACGCGCGCTCGGTCTCGAGCGCAGCGCTCGACAGGAGGACGACGTTGCCGAGCACGAGCTCGAGGATCTCGCCCCGCCTCCGCAGAGCGAGGGTGCGGCCGTCCTCGTCGAACGTGCGAAGGATGCGGACGCTCAAGGAGACCTCAGTCGCGCGTCGCGGGAATGTCGTCGCCGGCTGCGCCCCCACCTGCGGGCTTCGGCTTCGGCTTCGGCGTGGCGGTACGGATCGGCGCCGATGTCGCGGTCGGGACGTTCGACGACGTCGTCGTGTGCCAGGCGGTCACGGGCGTGAGGACGGTGGTGGGCGGCGCTGGGACGGGCGGCGGCGCGGCCGTCCCCGGCTCCGAGGGAAGGAGCTCGGGTGGCGTCGTCGTGAGGACCGCCCCCCGCTGCGGCAGCGGGATCGCGGGCAGCGGGGCGGGAGTCGCCACCGGGGCCGGCGCGGTCGACAGGGCAGGTGCCGTCGTACCCTGGCTCCGCCCCGCCGCGGGGATGAACTTCACCACGGCGACGACCGCGAGGAGGACGATCGCCGCGAAGAGCACGCCGAGCACGGTCGCGCTCAACGTGCTGAGGTCGCGCCGAGGATCGAGGGCCTCGGGAGGTACGGGCAGCACGCCGTGAGGCGGCGGGTAACCGTGGAACCCGGGTGCGCTCGGCTGGGGCGACGAGTACGGCATCCCGTGCGGATGAGACGGCGGCGGGAGCGAGGCCGGCGGGAAGGACCCCGGCGGCATCGACATCGGCGCGCCTCCCCCCCCCGCCCCGTGCGCCCCCATCATGCCGGGCGGGAACGACGGACGTGGCGACGACGGGACCATCCCCATGTTCGGCGCGCTCTGCGGCGGGCTCGTCCATCCCATGGGGGACGAGCCGGAGCCGAACGACGCGCCGCTCGGGCGCGGACCGTGGTGCGTGGCGTGTGTGAGGAGAGCCGGCCCGAGCACCGCGATGCGCTCGAGGGAGGGGGTCGCGACCGGACCGGCGTACGGCGCGAGGAGGCGGGCGAGCTCGACGACCTCCTGGAGCCGCTGCTCGCGATCGCGCACGAGGCAGCGCGCGACGACGTGCTCGAGGCCCGGCGGCAGGTCGGGGCGGAAGTCGCGGAGGTTCGGCGTCTCCCCGTGCACGATCTGCTGGATGAGCTCCCCGAGCGCCTGCGCCGCGAACGGCGCCTTGCCGCTGATGAGGCGGAAGAGGATGACACCGAGCGACCAGATGTCGCTCCGCGAGTCGGCGTCCCGCGCCGACACGATCTGCTCGGGCGCCATGTAGCTCGGCGAGCCGAGGAGATCGGTCGCCTTCGTCACGACGCTCTCGATGTCGAACGCCGTCGGCGGGACGCGGCCGTCGCCCGTCGTCGAGGTCTGCTCCATCGCGAGCTCGATGACCTTCGAGACGCCGAAGTCGAGGACCTTCACGATGGGCTCGCCGCCAGGCCCCCTCGTGAGGAACAGGTTCGCCGGCTTCAGGTCGCGGTGGACGATCCCGTACCCGTGCGCCTCCGCGAGCGCCTCGCACGCCTGGAGGACGAACTCGCAGGCCTCGTGGACCGGGAACGGGCCGCGCGAGTGGAGGAGCGCGGAGAGGTCGGTCCCCTCCAGGTACTCCATGACGATGTAGGGGGCCCCGCCGTCGAGGGCGCCGACGTCGAGGACACGGGAGACGTGCTTGCTCTTCAACCGCACGGTGTTCCGCGCTTCACGCATGAAGCGCGTGCGGTAGTCGGGCGTGAAGACCTCGTCGCGCATGAACTTCAGCGCCACGACTTGACCGAGCTGGAGGTGCCGCGCGGAGACGACGTAGCCCATCCCCCCTTCCCCGAGGACGCGCTCGACCCGGAACTTGCCGGCGACGACGTCGCCCGGCCGGACACCACTCACCGCAGGAAGTGTGCCGGTGCGGCATCCGCAAAGCAAGACACGGAGGTGGCCGCGGCCACGCCGCGGCAGGCCGGGGCCAGGCACCCCCGGGAGGCCGCTCCGCTCTTTTCCGAGAGATAGAGCCCCTCGACCGACGGCACGGCCCGTGAAGACGGCGCCGGCATGACGTGGACGCGAAGGTCTCTTCGAAGGCTCGCCCTCGCTCTCTCGGTCGTCGCCGAGGTCACGACGACACGCGCCGCGCGGGCGTCCCCCGCGAGCGCGACCGCGCTCGAGGACGCGATCGCCGCCGGCGACCTCGACGGCGACGACCTGGTCGCGCGGCCCGTCGCCTCGGCGCTC
>JALHPN010000181.1 GCA_022842465.1 Polyangiaceae bacterium
TCGTGCCCGCCGCGCCGCCTGCGGCCACGGTTGCGAGCGAGGCGAAGGGCACGCCGGGCCCCGGGGTCGTGCGGCCTGTCCCCGCGGGCCCCGTGGTCCCGAGCGGCGCGGGCGCCTCTGCCGGCGCGCCGTCGCCGGCGATCCTCCCCGTCGTCGACGCCGGCCCGCCCGCGACGCGGAAGCAATGGGCCGGGGCGACCGCGCGCGTGTCGGGCGGCACCTTCAACCACCTCCCCATCGACGCGACGCGCGCCGCGATCGGCCAGCGCCAGGCGGGGATCGACGCGTGCTACGCGGCGACCGAGTTCGAGCCGCCGGATCACCAGTTCATGGGCTGGGAGATCGACATCGAGCCCTCGGGAACGGCGCGCGCCGTGAGGCCGATCACGTCCTCGGTCGGCCGTCATGCTCGCCTGGACAGCTGCATGGCGACGGTCCTCCGGTCCGTTCTCTACCCCGCGTCGGCGAAGCCGAGCACGCTCCTGCTCCACATGTCGTCCCGCACGCGCGACAACCCGTGACGCGTCTCCTCGGCGGCGTCGGCCTCCTCGTCGTGCTCGGCCTCCTCTCCGTTCGCACGGAGGCGGCCCCGGCGGACGCGCGCACACCCGCTCCTCCGCCGTCGCCCGTCACCGACATCGGACTCGCGTTCTCCATCCCCTGGACGGAGGCTCGTCGTCCGGTCGTGGACGAGGCATGGATCCGGGCGCGCATCGACGAGGCGAACCGGCTCTGGGCGCCCGCCGCCGTCCGCTTCCGCTGGACGATCGAGGACGAGCTGCCTGCCGCGCAGCGCGAGGCGCACACGCGGGAGGACCGGGACGCCTACGGCGCGCGGGTCGTCGCCGGTCACGTCCGGATCGTCCTCGTCACCGAGCTCGAGGACGTGGACGAGCCCGGTCGTCGTCGCATGGGCGTCTGCTGGACGAACCGCAAGGACGGTCGGCGGTACATCGTCCTCGCGACCACCTCGTTCCCCGGCGTCCTCGCGCACGAGCTCGGACACTACCTGGGCAATCCTCACTCGACCGCCGACGACAACCTGATGAGCTACTCCCACCCGGGCGCGCGGGAGGTGTTCGTGGACGACGCGCAGGTCGCGCGCGCGCGGCGCACGGTCGCCCGCCTCCTCGGGGCGGGGACGCTCGTCGACGTCGGGCCCCCGCGGCGCGCTCCGTAGCCGCGAGAGGCGGTGCGCGCACTCTCGACGACCCCGCCCCCTCAAACGTCGTGGCGACCCCGAAAAAGGCGCCCGTACCTAGGCCGGGCACGATACGAGTGAGGCTGGGCTTGGGCGCGCTCGCGTCGTGATCTGCGCCTCGGCAGATCACCGCGGACGCGTGAGTCGGGAGGACGGGATGCGGTTCAGTACGAAGTCAGCGTTGGTCACCTGCGTCGTCGGCGCGATCGTGATCGCATGCGGTTCCGGCGACTCGAGCCAGTTCGTCGACACCAGCGGCGACGCCGGCGTCACGACCGGCGAAGAGACCCCTGGCGGCGGATTCGGGACACCAGACAGCGGCGGCACGACCACGCCGACCTGCAAGAAGCTCACGTGCGCGGACGCGAAGGCGAACTGCGGTCCCGTGGGCGACGGCTGCGGGGGCATCGTCGAGTGCGGGACGTGCGACGCCGCGAAGAGCGAGTCGTGTGGCGGCGGAGGGGTGCCGAGCGTCTGCGGGAAGCCGGCGTGCACGCCGAAGACCTGCCAGGACATCGGCGCCAACTGCGGCGCGGCCGTCGACGGATGCGGCGGGATCCTCGCGAACTGCGGTACGTGTAATGTGCAAGGAGAGTTCTGCGGGGGCGGCGGCCCGAACAAGTGCGGGATGGGCGGCGGCGGCGAAGGCGACGCCGGCGCGGACGGCGGCAACGTGTGCGTCCCGAAGTCCTGCCTCGATCTCGGCGTGACCTGCGGCCCGGCGGCCGACGGCTGCGGAGGCATCATCGCCTCCTGCGGTTCGTGCAACGCCGCCGCCGGAGAGACGTGCGGCGGCGGCGGGACGCCGAGCGTCTGCGGCAAGGCCTGCGCGCCGAAGCTGGCGTGCGATGCGGGACAGAACTGCGGACCGGTGGCGGACGGCTGCGGCGGCATCATCAGCTGCGGCGGTCCCTGTCCGGCGGGTCAGACGTGCGGCGGCGGCGGCGTCTCGAACCAGTGCGGCGGGAACGCTGCGAACTGCACGGGGCTCTGCCTCCAGCAGACCGCCTGCCCGAACGGCGGCACGACGAGCATCAGCGGGACGGTCACGTCGCCGAACGGCGTCCTCCCGATCTACGGCGCGATCGTCTACGTGCCGAACGCGGCGGTCCAGCCCTTCGCCACCGGCGTCTCGTGCGATCAGTGTGGCGCCGCGGCGTCCGGCAGTCCCCTCGTCACGACGACGACGGGCCCCGACGGCAAGTTCCTCCTCCCGAACGTGCCGGTCTCGAGCGCGGACGCGGGCAAGGTCATGGACATCCCCGTCGTCATCCAGCTCGGTCGCTGGAGGAAGCAGTTCACGATCCAGACGACCGCCTGCGGCAACACGGTGGTGCCGGCCGTCTCCTCGCGGCTCCCGCGGAACAAGGCGGAGGGCGACATCCCGCTCACCGCGATCTCGACCGGCCGCGTCGACGCGCTCGAGTGCGTCTTCCGGAAGATCGGCATCGACGACGCCGAGTTCACGAACCCGTCCGGCAACGGGCGCATCCGCCTCTACCAGGACAACGGCGCCGTCATCTCGACGCCGACCGGCCAGTGCAGCATCAGCAACGAGAGCTGCTCGAACTACGGCAACAGCTGCGGGAGCACGTGCAGCGGTAACGGAGCGACGTGCGACAACCCGGGCGCGAGCTGCGGCGGTCGCTGCGAGAACGATCCGGGACGCAGCTGCAACAACATCGGCGGCAACTGCAACGGCAACCGCGGCGCCTGCCTGGCCGCGGGCACGTGCACCGCGAAGGGCACGTGTAACCAGCTGGGGGGAACGCCGCCGGCGTCGACGCTCTACAACAGCCCCGCCGAGCTCGCGAAGTACGACATGACGCTCTTCGAGTGCGTCGGCAATCGACAGGACAAGTCGGCGACGCAGCAGAAGAACGTGCGCGACTACGCGAACCTCGGCGGCCGCGTCTACGCCACCCATTACAGCTACGTCTGGCTCTACAACACCGGCGCGGCTCCCTGGAACGGCACCGCGTCGTGGGGCGCCGACCAGGACTTCTGGGCGAGCGTCACCGCGAACCTCGACACGTCCTTCTCCAAGGGCCAGGCGTTCGCGCAGTGGCTCAACATCGTCGGCGGCTTGAACGCGCCGCTGCCCTCCGCGAACCCCCCGTGGGTCCCCGGCCCGCAGATCACGATCGACGAGGCCCGCCACGACGTCGACGAGCCCCTCGCGGCCGGCGCGCAGCGATGGCTCTACACGAGCGCGGGCGCGCCCGAGGCGAGCGTCCAGCACTACACCTTCAACACGGACTGGACGAAGCCCGCGGCGGAGCAGTGCGGGCGCGTGCTCTTCAGCGACTTCCACGTCACGACGAACAGCTCGACGACGAACGTGGTCTTCCCGGCCGAGTGTGACAACGACCCGCTCACGGCGCAGGAGAAGGTGCTCGCCTTCATGCTCTTCGATCTCGCGTCGTGCGTGAGCGCCGTGCCGCCCCAGCCCCCGCAGTGCACGCCGAAGACCTGCGCCCAGCAGGGCATCGAGTGCGGCCAGGCGGGCGACGGCTGCGGCAACGTCATCCAGTGCCCGATGTGCCCCGACGGCCAGACGTGCGGCGGCGGCGGCGTCGCGAGCAAGTGCGGTGCACCCGCCTGCGTGAAGCAGACGTGCGCGCCGAACCAGTGCGGCTCGATCGCGGACGGCTGCGGCGGCATCGCCGTCTGCCCGCCGTGCGTGAACGGCACCTGCGGCGGCGGCGGCACGCCGAACGTCTGCGGGATGGGCGCCTGCCAACCCCTCGCGTGCCCGGCCCCCGCGCCCGGCTCGCAGTGTGGCCCGGTGGCGGACGGCTGCGGCGCGATCGTGAACTGCGCGTGCCCGGCGGACACGCCGTGCGTCAACGGCAAGTGCGGAGCGCCCGCCTGTGTCCCGCGCACCTGCGACCAGGCAGGCGCCAACTGCGGCCAGATCGCGGACGGCTGCGGTGGCCTCGTCAACTGCGGCACGTGCCTCGCTCCCCAGTCGTGCGGCGGCGGCGGCATCAACAACGTCTGCGGCGGCGGCGTGAACTGACGCGGCTCCCTCGCGCATGACGGACGAGCGGCGGGCTCGGGCACTTCGCCTGGCCCGCCGTTCGTGCTTCATCGCGCGATGCGGGGGCGGCGGAGGAGCGGAGGCCCTCGCGCCTCGGTTGGGCGCGTTCTGGCGGGCTTCGGGCGTCAGGTCGGCGGGTCCTCCAAACCCGAGCCTCAACATTCGACCTGCGGGGGGTGATGCGCGGCGGGTAGGTGAAGGCGACCTGTCGACGCGGCTCGGGTGGTCGGACCCTCGTCACGGCGTTCCGAGCATCCGAAGGTAGGGCCCGCGCCTGACCGAGGCGCGAGGGCCTCCGCTCCTCCTCCGCCTGTGCGGTTCGCCGAGGTCGTGGTCGTGGTTTCGGGGTGCGGGTGGCCACACCTTCGCCGCGGTAGAGGCGGCGCAGGGGCGGAGGGGCTCGCGCCGAGGACAGCGCGAGCCCTACCCTCGGATGCGTGGAAGATCCTGACGCGGGTCCGACCGCCCGAACGATGTCGACAGGTCGCCCATGCTCACAGCCCTCGCCACCACCTGCCGGTCGAGACGAAATGTTCGGGCTTGGAGGACCCTGCGACCTGACCCCGAAGCCCGCCCAGCCCGCGCCATCCTCGGCGCGAGCCCCTCCGCCCCGAAGCCGCCCCCCAAGTCGCTACATCAAGACCTTGAGCACGAGCGCAGCGAGCAGCGCGCCCACGAGCAGGAACGCGACCGCGACGCCGACGAGGAGGCCCGCGGACGGCTTCGCCGCCGGCGTGCGACGCGGAAGCGGCGAAGAGCGCGGTCCGGACGGGATCGTCGGACCTGGAACCGCCTGCGGAGCGTAGCCCGGGGGTGGCGCGCCCATTCCTCCCGCCGGCGCAGGCTGCGCGACGACAGGCGCAACGAGCTGCGCGGGGGACGCGGCCGGCGTCGGAACGTTCTCGGACGGGAGCCTCTGGATCGGCGTCCCCGGACCGCCGTGGAAGGGGGGAACCTCGGGCAGCCCCTGGAGCACCGCCGTCAGCGCGTGCGCGAGCTCGGCGGCCGACGCCTGGCGATCCTCCGATTTCTTCGCGAGCGCCTTCTCGAGCACCGTCCAGAGCAGCGGCGGAAAGGCCTTGCCGGGGACCCGCTCGCTGATCGGCTTGGGCTTCGCCGTCACGTGCAGCTGGATGAACTCCATCGGGTTCTTCGCGTCGAAGGGCAGCTTCGCGGTGAGCACCTCGTAGAGGATCACCGCGAGCGAGTAGATGTCGCTGCCCGCCGTGAGCGTCTTGCCCTGCGCCTGCTCGGGGCTCATGAACTCCGGCGTCCCGAAGACCATGCCCTCCTGCGTGAGGATGATGGAGCCCGGGCGGAGCTCGCGCTCGCTGACCTTCGCGAGGCCGAAGTCGAGCACCTTCGGAAAGTCCTTCATCCCGCCCTGGTGCGAGAGGAAGATGTTCTCCGGCTTGAGGTCGCGGTGGATGATCCCGGCGCGGTGCGCCTCTTCGAGCGCGTGGCAGCACTGGATGAGGATCGGCAGGCCTCGCTCGAGCGGCATCGCGCCCTCGGACCGAACCGTCTGGTTCAGGTTCTTGCCCTCGAGGAACTCCATCACGATGTAGAGCGAGCCGTCCTCGAGCTCGCCGTAGAGGTACACCTTCACCGTGTTCGGGTGGGTGAGGTGACTCATCGCGCGCGCTTCGCGACGGAAGCGGGAGACGAGATCTTTCCGGCCTGCGAGCTTCGGGTGGAGGATCTTCACCGCCACCATGCGGTTCATCGCGGGCTGGAGCGCCTTGTAGACGGCGCCCATGCCACCGGAGCCGATCTTCTGCAGGATCTGGAACTGGCCGTTCAGGATGTCCCGGCCGATGAAGGGATCCTGCTGCCGCGCCATGGAGGTACCGTGATACCACGAAACACGTGACGGACGACGCCCAAGGACTGCCCGTCCTCCGCGCTCGGAGGCTCGCATCGCTCGGCTTCCGCCACGGCTTCTCGACGCGCGCAGGCGGGGTCAGCGAGCCGCCGTTCGAGAGCGCCGACTTCGCGCTCCTCCGCGATCCGGATCGCCTTCGCGAGAACCTGCGCCGGCTCGCCGAGGCGGTCGGGTTCCGCCCGGGAGACCTCCACCAGACGAGGCAGGTGCACGGGCGCACGCTCCTCGTCGCGGACGGGGCGACGGAGGTGATGACGACGCGCGAGGCCGACGCGCTCGTCGCGGAGCCTGGGAGCGACCACGCGGTCCTCGTGCGCGTCGCCGACTGCGTCCCGGTCCTCCTCGCCGATCCGTCGTCGGGGCGCGTCGCGGCCGTGCACGCCGGATGGCGCGGCGTGGAGAGCGGCGTCGTCCCGGCCGCGATCCGTCACATGAACGGCGACGTGTCGTGCTTCGCCGCGGCGATCGGTCCCTCGATCGGTCCCTGCTGCTTCGAGGTCGGGGCCGACGTCGCCGAGCGCATCGCGTCGGTGTCGAGCGATGCGGTCGTCACGAGGCGGGGCCTCGGGAAGGCCTTCGTCGATCTCCGCGCCGCCGTCCGGATCCAGCTCCGCGCGCTCGGCGTGCCCGACGAGGCGATCGAGGACGTGCCGGGGACGGGATCCGAGGGCTGCACCCGCTGCGATGCCGCGCGCTTCTATTCGTACCGCCGGGACGGCGACGCGAGCGGACGCCTGGTCGGCGTGATCGTCGCGCGCTGACGCTGGCTCCGCCTTTGCACGCTCCGACGCCCATGCGATGGGACGAAGGACACCAGAGCCCGGATGTGATCGACCGCCGTGGCGAGTCTGCGCCGACGCGCATGGGGGGCATGCTCGGGCTCTTGCCCCTCCTCATGCGATCGAGGTTCGGCTGGGTCGGCGTCCTGCTCGTGATCGGGTACGTCGTCCTCTCGAATACAGGCGTCCTCGGCGGCGGCAGCGCGCCGCGCGATCGCGCTGCGGAGACCCACACGACGGGCGCGCCGGCGGAGGACCGTGCCGCGAGGTTCGTCGGGTTCGTGCTCGACGACGTGCAGCGCGTCTGGGCCGAGGAGCTCGCCGAGCGCAAGGTCCCGTACCCGCGCGCGAAGCTCGTGCTCTTCACCGATGCGACACGCACCGGATGTGGCTTCGGCGAGGCGGCGACGGGCCCGTTCTATTGCCCGAGCGATCAGCGCGTGTACATCGACCTCGCGTTCTACGACGAGCTGTCGCGTCGCTTCGGCGCGAAGGGCGATTTCGCCCAGGCGTACGTCATCGCGCACGAGATCGGTCACCACGTCCAGAACGTCCTCGGTACGAGCGACCAGGTGCACCGCGCACCGCCCTCCCAGCAGAAGGGGGACGAGGGGCTCTCCGTGCGACTCGAGCTCCAGGCAGACTGCTTCGCCGGCGTGTGGGCGAAGGCCACGGCGCAGAGGCAGCTCCTCGAGGCCGGGGACGTCGAGGAGGCGCTCGGCGCGGCCGCCGCGATCGGCGACGATCGGATGCAGAAGCAGGCGACCGGACGCGTGAGCCCCGAGAGCTGGACGCACGGCTCGTCGGCCCAGCGCGCGCGCTGGCTGAAGAGAGGGATGGAGGAGGGCGAGCCCGAGGCGTGCGACACGTTCGCAGAGACCGCGCTCTGATCCGAGGGGCGCGTCGGGGGGCCGTCGAGCGGCCGTGTGACGATTCGGTGAAGCGCGCGGGCGGGGCCCGTCACCGCATCGTCACGAGGTGGAGCCAGCGACGTCATACCCGGCCGCGTCCGTGACGTGTGAACGGCCACACGGTCGCGCGCCGGTGAAAGCGTTCCGCTCTTGCCACGTGAACGACACACGTGCCGTGCCAACGTCGCGCCATGACTCTTCCGAGCCCTGCGAGGGCCCGCCGAGCCGTCACCGTCGTCTTCGTCCTGTCCACCTTCTTCGCGCGCCTGCGCACCTCGTCGGCCGAGTCCCCGCAGCTCGCAGCGGAGTCTGCCGACGGCGCGAGCGACGCCGGCGCTCCACCGCCAGCTCTCGAGGCTGCGGATCCGGGCGCCACGGCGCCGGCGCGGGACGAACCGAAGAAGACGGAGGCGAAGGAGGCGAAGAAGGAGGAGCACTGGTACGACCACATCCGGCTCCGCGGCTACACGCAGCTCCGGTACAACCGTCTCTACGCGTCGAACGACGACCTCAAGTTCGACAGCTCGCTCGATCGCTCCGTCGGCAAGGACAACGGCTTCTTCCTGCGGCGCGCTCGCCTCATCGTGCAGGTCGACTACGGGTTCGTGACGGCCTACCTGCAGTCCGACTTCTCCGGCGCGCTCGGATCGTTCGGGGACGGCCAGAACTTCGCGCAGATCCGCGACTGGTACGCCGACCTCCACCTCGACCACGACAAGGAATTCCGGATCCGCGCAGGCCAGTCGAAGGTGCCGTATGGATTCGAAGGGCCGCAGTCGAGCTCGAACCGCGCCTCGCTCGATCGCACCGACGCGATCAACACCGGCGCACCCAGCGAGCGCGACATCGGCGTCTACGCGATGTACGCGCCGGCCTCGGTGCGGAGGCTCTTCCGGCACCTCGTCGACGACGGGCTGAAGGGCTCGGGCGACTACGGCATGATCACGGTGGGCGCGTACAACGGCCAGGGGACGAACCTCAAGGAGAAGAACGACGACAAACACGTCCTCGCGCGCGTCTCGGTGCCCTTCCAGATCGGTGAGCAAATCGTCGAGGCGGGGGCGAGCGGTTACATGGGGAAGCACGTCGTGTCGCGCGACCCTACCGTCACGGGGAACGGCAACTACCTCGATCGTCGCGTGGCGGCGCACGCGATCCTCTACCCCCAGCCGATCGGCGCGCAGGTCGAGTACAACGTAGGACAGGGCCCGGAGCTCCAGGGCAGCGACGTGCGGTCGACCCGGCCGCTCGAGGGCGGCTACGCGATGCTGCTCGCGCGATTCGGCAACCCCGACACGTACGGCGTGTTCGTGCCGTACGTCCGCGGCACGTACTACGACGGCGGCCGCAAGGTGGACGTCAACTCGCCGCGCAACCGCGTGCGCGAGGTCGAGGGCGGCCTCGAGTGGGAGCTCCGCAGGCGCATCGAGCTGACGGTCGCCTGGAACGAGTCGTGGCGCGAGATCAACGGAAAGGCGCAGGCGGGCTCGGTCCTCCGGCTGCAGCTCCAGTTCAACTACTGATCGGACCCGGCGCCCCGCGACCTGATCTACCCTCGACCGCGATGACGAAGTGGAACCCCGTTCTCCTCGCGACCGCGCTCATCGCCTGCGGAGGTCCGAGGACGCCGCCCGCGCCGTGGTCGGGCGTCCCCGCCGTCGATGCCGAGGTCACGGCGGCCCCTAGCGCGGACGTCGGCGCGGCGCCGGCCACGTCGCCTCCGCGGCCTGCGACGGTCCTCGACGTCCGCGCGTGCGCGGCCGGAATCGCACCGGACGAGCAGCTCTCGATCACGCTCGCCTACGACGGCGCCGCGCCTTCCGTCGCGAGCTGCCGCCGCATCCGGACGGTCGCGCCTCTTCAGTCGAAGGCGCCGCGCGGGAGCACGTACTGGGAGGTCCTCCGCGCGTCCGGCGAGGTCTCGTACCGGGTGACGGAGTCCCGCTCGCCGCAATGCGCGTCGCTGGAGGTTCCGCCGCCCGAGCCGCGGGCGAGCGGGGATGCAGGAGCGACGGCTCATGCCGGCGGCCCCACGACCCACCGGCGCCCCTTCGCCGTCATGCGCGTCCTCCCGATCACGCCGGACACGGCGCGCATCGTCCTCCACGACAGGCCGTGTAGCGGGCCCTCCGCGCCGTTCGCGGTCCTCGAGGTGCGCTGAGAGCTCGCGGCCGTGGATCAGCGGCTCGCCGTGGGGGCGCAGCGTCGTCCCTTCGCATGAGGTGATCGCGACCTGGGAAGCGCCGCCGAGAATCCCTCGCGTTCCGTCGCCTTCCACGGTGGCACGAGACGTGATGGTGACCCTGGCCATGCTCTCCAGGGACCGTCTTCGTCGGATCGTCGCGTCCTTCGCGCTCGCCACCCTCGCCGCCGCGCCGGGGTGCGCGGCGACCGTCGACGACGATGCGGAGGAGGGCGCGGACGCCGTGACGGTAGCCCAGGCCGAGCTGGAGCCGATGGCGCGGAAGGCGAGAGCGCTCGCCGACAGCCTCTCGAAGCCGGGCCTGCGCGAGGGCGCGCCGGTGCCGATCCCCCTCGACGGCGAGCTCCCGTCCTCCGCGTTCGGAAGCTGGAAGGTCGCCGCCGTGGTGGATGCGACCACGGGCCTCCAGGGCTTCATGCTGTTGCCGCAGGACAAGGCACCGGCGGGCTCGTTCGGTGTGATGCTCGTCGACGCCACCGCGAAGGTCGTCGGGCTGTCGGCTTACGTCCCCGACGCCGCCCCGAACGCGGCGCAGATCGCCGCTGGCATCCTCGGTGCGCTACCGTCGGACGCCAGCACGCGCGCTGGCTCGGCCGGCGGCGTGGCTCCGAAGGCCATCATCCCGACGAGGCTGATCCAGGAAGGAATCGAGATCGCCGTCCGAATGCTGACGGGGCTCGATCGCGGAAAGGCGACGAGCAAGCTCGTGGGGCGGACCGAGGCGCACCTCGCCACGAAGGTCCAGGCGAGCACCTGGAAGGCGTTCGCGGAGACGCTGGGGGATCCGAAGCTGGTCGCGAAGCACCTCGCGAGCCTCGCGACCCAACGGCTCGCGTTCGGCTCTCGCAAAGTGGTGCTCGTCGAGACGGCCACCGTCCGAGACCTCGCCACCGCCGCGGACGGTCCGAAGGTCTGGACGGCGTTGACGCGCCAGTTCGGCGCGCAGCGGGCGAAGGTCGGCCTCGCGGTCGCGGACTCGCACGGCAACGAGGCGGTGATCGGCTGGGCGCTCCGGAACGACGTGCCGATCGTGGTCAGCTCGATCGACAAGAGAACGGCTCGCGAGGTCCTCGAGCACCTGAGCGATCTCTCGGTGCACGCCGAGACGCGCGCCGCCGCGAGAGCGGCCCTGGCGAACCCCGAAAAGGCCTCGCTCGTGCGCGTCATCGAGAACCCTGGCCTCGGGATGCAGCACATCGAGCAGCAGGCGTTCGTGCCGCTGTGGGCGATGGCCGACGATGCGTTCGGCATCCTGCCCGCGCCCGCGGGTGTCGCGACGAGCCCGCTCTTCGCGTGGTTCCGCTACTTCGAGTTCTCGGCCATCGCGAGCGTGTGAGGGCTGGCCCGCCGTCAGCGCTCGATCAGTCCGGCGTCGCCTTCGGATCACGGAGGAGCGCGCCCGTGAACTTCGCGCGGAGGTAGAAGCCGCGCGGCACGGTCTCGATGAGCTCGCCGTCGGCGCCGTACGCGGTCGTGCGTACGCGGCCGTGCGCGGCTTTCGGGCGAACCTGCATCCAGCGCCCGCGGTGTGCGGTGAGCTCCTCGATGCGTCCGACGCCGACGAGGCCGACGACGTCGTCGAAGTCGCCGCGGAGGATGCCGTCCTGCTCCGGCGTCGGCGACCAGAGGAGCGGCTCGCCGATCCGCCGTTCGGGCCACGGGAGCTCGGACGCGCCGAGCGTCGGGACCCAGAGGACGCACGCGAGCTTCGCGCGGACCCACGAGGTCTCCCACTCCTGGCTCTCGGCGTCGGTGAGCGAGAGCGTGCACACGTACGTGGACTCGATGGGGACGCCGCGCTCGTCGAGCGGGATGGTCTTGAGCTCGACGCCGATGTCGGGGAAGTCGTGCACCTTCGACGAGCCGCCCGTCGCGCCGAGCGCGCGCTCGAGGATCGCACCCGGCGTGCCCTTCGTCCGCACGGCGTCCCCGCCGGCGTAGAGGCCGTGCTCCTCCGCGACGGCGCGGATCGTGCGGCTCCGAAGGGCGCGGGCACGGGCGAGGAGGGCTTCTCGGGAGGCGTTCACGGTCGAGCCCCCTCCGTGCCGCCGCTCGGTCGCGGACGCAAGGGGGTAGCCGATGGATCGTCGGCGTCGAGGCCGCACGTGCACGTGCGATCACGTAGACTCTTGTCTGCATGATGCATGTATCGACGGGGTGCGAGGAAGGTGGGTCGCCGCTCGGCGTATGCGGGACACATGAAGTCCATCGCTGCCCGTCTCGCGCTCGCCTCGACGCTGCCGCTCCTCGCCTGCGACGGCGCGATCCAGGTGAAGGGCCTCTCCGGCCCGGAGTCCGCGAGGTCCGGCCAGACGCGCACGACGTCCGCCGCGCGACGGCCGGGCACGACCGGCGAGGCGACGCCGCGAGACGGGAAGGCCCGCTCGCCCTCCGACGAGGCCCTCGCGAAGGCGGAGGCGCGCTCGGTCGTGAAGCGCTTCCCCGAGCTCTCCCCCGCCGACGCGATGAGCCTCGCGAAGGTGAGGCTCGCGTTCGAGAAGGCGGACGCGGCCATGCTCGTGCGAACGAAGCTCGTGAAGGAGCGGACGGGCAGCGACGGGTTCTGGTTCTCGCCCATTTCTCAGGCCTACGGCGGCACGTACGCGGGGCAGCTGAAGGGGTACACGGGCTGGGCGGAGGGGAAGAAGAAGTTCGGCGGCTCGGCGACCTACGGGTACGCCGTCGCCGGTGAGCGGACGGGGGCGCTCGTGGTCGGTACCTACGACGACTACCCTTGGTACGCGCCGGCCGGTACGCCAGGGCTCGTCTGGAACGTCGTCGACGTCGAGCACGCGATCTGCGCGTTCGTCGCGCTCGACGGCCACCGCTTCCAGGGGCGGTGCACGCAGCTCGAGGACGGGGCGGGTGACGCGGCCGCGTGGCCGAAGCTCCCCGCCTATGCGCTCCTCCACCCGCACGCGATCGAGGTGACGGCGAAGGCCGGCGGGCTTCCGGACAAGACCCTCGCCGACGTCACGACGGCGAACGCGAAGTGGGAAGCGTGCCGCGATCGCGTCTGGGCGCCGTCCTCGCGCGAGCTCCAACAGATCGACGCGGCGGACGTCCGCGCGGACGTCCGCGCGCGCCGCCGCGACGCCGTCTTCGAGCGGTACGGTGAGGCGGCGTACGCGCAGTGTCGCGGTCCGATGGACGCGTTCGAGAGGCTCGTGGTCTCGGTCGGCGAGAAGCGCGAGAAGGAGCACGCCGCGCTGCTCGAGCTCACGAGGAAGACCGTCGCCGGGAAAGCCCGCTGATCGGGGACCTCGACGCAGCGCATCGTTCGGGCGGGCGCGTCCGTCCGTGGATGGCGCTTGCGCGTGCGGGGGGGCGCGTCGTATGCCCCTGGCCATGATGCACGGAGCGCTCGAGGACATCACCAAGGCGGTCGGCAACACCCCGATCGTGCGCTTGAACCGCGTCGTCGAGGGCCTGCCCCCGGGCGTCGAGATCTACGTGAAGTGCGAGTACCTGAACCCGGGCGGCAGCCACAAGGACAGGCTCGCGTGGAACCTCCTCCGTCGCGCGGAGGAGGCCGGGCTCCAGCCCGGCGGCACGATCGTGGAGGCCACGAGCGGCAACACGGGCGCCTCGCTCGCGATGCTCGCCGCGATCAAGGGGTACAAGTGCGTCTTCATCATGCCCGACAAGATGAGCCAGGAGAAGGTGTCGAACCTCCGGGCCTTCGGGGCGCGCGTCGTGCTCTGCCCCACGGCGGTCGATGCCGATGATCCGCGGAGCTACTACAAGGTCTCGCGCCGCATCGCCGACGAGACGCCGAACTCCTTCTACGCGAACCAGTACCACAACCCCGCGAACCCCGAGGCGCACTACCTCTCGACGGGGCCGGAGATCTGGAAGCAGACGAAGGGCGACTTCGACGCGTTCGTCGCGGGACTCGGCACCGGCGGGACGATCAGCGGGACCGGCAAGTACCTCCGCGAGAAGAAGCCGTCGATCAAGATGGTCGGCGTCGACCCGGTCGGCTCGCTCTACTACGACTTCGTGAAGACGGGCCGCATCACGAAGCCCTTTTCGTACAAGGTCGAGGGCATCGGGGAGGATTTCTTCCCGTCGACGATGAACCTCAAGATCCTGGACGACATCGTCCGCGTCGACGACAAGGAGTGCTTCCTCATGACGCGCGAGATGGTGCGCAAGGAAGGCATCTTCGTCGGCGGGTCGGGCGGCGCCGCGGTGGCGGGCGCGATCAAGTGGGCCAAGCAGCAGAAGGGCCCGCTGAAGATCCTCGTCTTCCTCTGCGACGCGGGGCAGAAGTACGTCTCGAAGATCTTCAACGACGACTGGATGCGCGAGAACGGGTTCCTCGAGGAGGAGCCGGGGCTCGGGACGGTCGCCGACGTGCTCCTCATGCGTGGCAAGAAGAAGATCGTGACGACCACCTCGAGCGCGAAGGTGAAGGACGTCATCGCGACGCTGAAGGAGCTCTCGATCAGCCAGCTCCCCGTCGTCGACGGCCGGAAGCTCCGCGGTGTGGTCGGCGAGGTCGACCTCCTCCGCCACCTCGTGACGGGGAAGAAGGCGCTGACGTCGTCCATCGCCGAGCTCGTCGAGAGCGACTACGCGACCGTCACTCCGGACACGAAGATCGAGCTCCTCCAGGGCGTCCTCGCCGACGCGCGCGCGGCGATCGTGATGGACCGCGACGACGTCGTCGGCATCGTCACCAAGATCGACCTCATCGAGTACCTCGCGAAGGCCGCGTCCGAGCCCTCGCACTCCGCGCCGCCTCCGGCGCTCAGCAGCGCCGTCGTGATGGCGGCGAAGCCGGCGCCGGCGGGACGCGGCAAGACGAGCGCGCTCTCGGGTGCCGGTGGGAAAGCGAAGGCGAAGGCGAAGGTGCACGTCGTGAAGGCGCCCGTCGCGAAGAAGGCTTCTCCGTCCAAGAAGGGGCCCGCGACGAAGAAGAACGGCGCTCGCGAACGCCGCGCCTGAGCGGCCGACTCAGCGTGGTGCGTGCGGGCTCATCCGCCGGGTGAGACGTACTGCATGTCCACCCAGTGCTGCTGTCCGTCGGGGAAGAGCACGAGCAACTGCGTGCCGGTCACCTGCTGGACCGTGGCGGGGTAACGCTGCCCGGTCGACCAGGTGACGAGCACCCGCGTGCCCGGCGCGTACCCGAAGCTCGGGTAGCCGTACGAGGGCGGCGCGTGCGGCGCGTGGGCGTTCGGTGCGTAGGGGGCGGCCGGGGGCATCGGCGGCGAGGCGGGCGGATACGCCGGCGCATGGCTCCACGGCGGCGCCCCGGCCGACGCAACCGCGCTCATCGGCGGCGGGGGATGCGCGCCCGACCAACCCGCCGCGTGCGGCGAAGACGGCGGCATCGCGTAGCCGTGCGCGGCCGGCGGCGCAGAGCCCCGGCCTGACGCGCCCGCCCCGTGCTGCTGCTGTTGCTGCGCGCCGGGCTGCGAGCTGGGGCCCGATGCAGGCGACGAGCCCGGTGCGGGAGGCGCAGCGGGCATCTTCGACGTGCTCGGCGCGTTCGCCTTCGCCGACGGGAGGCTCCGCGGGTCGAAGGCCGACATCACGTGGGTCCGATCCTGCCTCTTCGCGGACGGAGTCCCCGAGGAGGCCGGCACCCCCGGCCGGGGGATGCTCGGCATCAGCTGCGTGCCTGGCGCCTTCCGGGAGAGCGCGGCGTCGGGGCCCTGCTGCGCCGCCTCGAGCTGCTTTCGCGCCGAATCCACGCCCTCGCCCTGCGTGACGATGTTGCTCACCGCGAGCGGCGAGACGAGCGACCCCGGGTCGACGGACGTCGGCGTCGGGAGCATGGGCAGCGCGTTCGGGTCGGTCTCGGTCTCCGAGAGCGTGCGCGCGCTCGTCTCGGGCGACGGTCCGTACGACGACGAACGCGCAGCGACCGGGCTCATCGTGTTCGGCGGCGCGGTCGCGGCGAACGGGTTCACCGGCGCGCCCGCGCCGGGCACGAGGATGGGGAGCGAGGCGGGGACGTTGCCGGCGCTCGGGGGCGAGCTCGCGCTCTTGGGCTCGCCGCTGCCGAGCGCGCGGGCATCCCCGACGGGCGTGCCACAGGCCGCGCAAAATTTCCGCGAGCCGATGAGCTCCGCGCCGCACTTCGCACAAGCGTTCGCCATGCCGGACCTCCATGTTGGGTCACAACGGCGGTGCGACACAAGTCGGGCGGTCGGGCGGCCGCGGAATCCGTGCCCTTTCGTTCAGCGCGACCTCTCCCCCCGGCCTCGCCGCAGCACCAAGAGCTCGCCGGCGAAGCCGCCCATGTCCACGGTCAGGCCGCGCTCGACGGTGAACCCGGCGTGCTTCGTCGCCCCCTCGAGCGCCCGCGGCTCGGGAACGATCCAGGTGAGCGAACCGCCCGGCGCGAGGACGGTCGATGCATGGTGCACGAAGCGCTCGAGCACGGTGACGTGCGCGCCGCGCTGGACGCGCCGCCCCATCGGCGGGTTCGTCACGATCGAGGTGATGCCCGCGGGGGCGGTCACGAGGGCATCGCCACGAGTCACGCTCGCGCCGCGGACGCCGGCCGCGTCGAGGTTCGCGCGCGCCGCGTTCACGGCGCGCTCGTCGACGTCGGTGCCGACGAGGCGGGCGTACGGGCCGATCACCGCGCGCTCGACGAGCTCGGCGCCGGCGCCGGCGAACGGATCCCACATCACGTCGTCGTCACGACGGGGGGAGACGCGTACGAGCGCGGCCGCGATCGTCGGGTGGGACGACGCGGCGACGGTGCGCTTCCGGTAGGCGAACCGCGCGTCCTCGTAGGCGCGCGGCACGAGCTCGAGCGAGACGTGCCCGCTCTTCGCGTCCTCGTCGACGAGCACCTCCCACGTGCTGCCGGTCGGATCGTTGACGAGGGTCTTGCCGCTGACGAGCTCGGCGATGCGCCACGCCGTCGCGCGCTGGTGGCCTCCGCGCCGGAAGGAGACGCGGAATCGGATCGGGCCCTCGCCCTTCGTGAATGCGCGGAGGAGGTCTCCCACCTCACGCCGCGCGAGCGCGCGGGCGACCGCCTCGGCGACGCCGCCGTCGCCGCCGATGCGCTCGGGCGCGACGGGGAAGGCGACGTCGAGCGCCGTGCGCACCGCGAGCGCCTCGGCGAGGGATCCCGCCGCGGGCGCCTCGACGACACCTGGGGCGATCTCGCGCGGCTTCGCGCCTGCGCCTCGCGCGACGACCTCCTCGCAGAGGACCCCTTCGAGCCCGCGGCGCACGTGCCAACGCACCGCCTTCGCGCGCCCGAGGTCGGCGTCCGTCGCGATCTCCTGCGGAGCGCCGCGCGAGGCGTCGCGCTCGAGGACGAGGCGCGCCCGGACGACGCTCGGATCGTCGACCTGCGCGAGGCGCGCTCGCGCCGCCGCGCCGCCGACCTTCCCGAGCGCCTCGATGACGGGCTTCTTGTCCTCGTCGGCGTCGAAGGCGTCGAACGCCTCGAGGAGGGCGGACTCGATCGCGGGCGAGCCCTCGAGCTTGCCGAGCGCCCGCGCGGCGGCGCGGCGGGTCTTCGGATCCGCGTCTCGCAACGCCTCGAGGAGGAACGCCTCCACCGTGGCCGCCACCTCGGGCTTGCCGCGGCCGAGCTCGCGCACGAGATCGCCGGCGAGGCGCGTCAGCCGCCCTCGCGCCGGGCGGACCGCCTCGCGGGCGGCCTTCGCCACGAGCTCCGCCACGCGCGGGCCGTGCTGGGGATCGACGCGCAGGACGGCCTTGCCGGCGTCCTTGGCGAGCTCCTCGTCGTCGCTCGCCAGGAGGTCGAGCAGGGCCGGGACGTCCCGCACCTTGGGCGTCCAGCCGCGGTCCCCCAGTCGCTCCGTCAGCGTGCTCCGTTCCGTGGTCATGTGGGCACCTTGCACTACACTCTTTCGAGGCCCGACGTAACCGGCGGGGACCCTCGCGCGTAGGAGAAGACAGCCGTGTCCCGAAGCCGCCCCGATCCCGAAGGTGACGAGCTCGCCGAGCGCATCCTCACGCCGTCGATGGGACGCCGGACGTTCCTCCGATCGGCGACCCTCGGCACGGTCGTGATCGCCCTCGGGGGCGCGACGTACGTGTTCGCGAGCGACGAGGAGGACAAGAAGGCGCGTGCCACGAAGCGCTCCGACGGTCGGCCGCGTCTCCCCCCGGGCCAGCACCTCATCACGCGGCTGAAGCCCATGGGCGGGACGGAGGGGGACCCGAGCCCGGGCGCGTTCAAGCTCCACGTGCACGGCGAGGTCGAGCAGCCGTTCACGATCACGTTCGCCGAGCTCCTCGCGATGACGCAGGTCGAGCAGGTGTGCGACGTCCACTGCGTCACGAAGTGGACGGTGCTCGACGCGAAGTTCACCGGGGTGAAGGTCAGAGACCTCGCGGCGCGCGCGAAGGTGAAGCCGAGCGCGCGCCACGTCGTCTTCGAGGCGAACGCGGGGTACACCTCGAACGTGCCGCTCGCGGAGGCCCTCGCGCCGAACGTGCTCGTCGCGCACAAGTACGACGGCTCGCCGCTCGCGCGGACGCACGGCGCGCCCGTGCGCGCGCTCGTCCCCGACCTTTATTTCTGGAAGAGCGCGAAGTGGCTCACGGGGATCCGCTTCGTAGGGGCGGACCGCCCCGGGTACTGGGAGACGCGCGGCTATCACAACCACGCCGATCCGTGGACGGAAGAGCGGTATGGCTAGGGTCCAGTGGCGCGCGTGGCTCCGCGCGATCCATCGGGACGCCGGATACCTCGCTGTCGGGCTCACGTTCGTCTACGCCGCGAGCGGCCTCGCGGTGAACCACATCGCCGACTGGACCGACGGCGATCCGAGCTTCGTGACGTTCCAGGAGACCCGCGAGCTCGGACCGCTCCCCGGCGAGGATCAGGCCGTCGCGGATGCGCTCCGGCGGCGGATCGGGATCGCCGAGGCGCCGCGGGAGGTGTACCGGGCGACGCCCGACGAGCTCGAGGTGATCTTCGACAGGCGCTCGCTCCACGTGAACACGCGGACGGGGCACGTCGTGGACGAAGGACAGAAGCCTCGCTTCTTCCTCCGCGTCGCGAACTGGCTGCACCTCAACCGCGGGAAGAAGGCGTGGACCTACTTCGCCGACGCTTACGCGGCCGGGCTCCTCCTCCTCGCGACGAGCGGGATGTTCATGATCGCCGGCAAGCGCGGGATCCTCGGGCGCGGCGCGGTGCTCGTCGGCCTCGGGATCGCGGTCCCCGTCGTGTACGTCGTCTTTTCGGGCCCGTGACGCCGCCGTGACCCAGTGATGCTCACTCCTTACGGAACGCGCCATGCGAGGCCGGTGGTGACGGGCGAAGGCGGGCCCCGAGTCGCCGAGCGAGAGTGCGTCCCCGATCCGATGCCGCTCCGCCCTGGCCGCGAGCTCCGGGGGCACGTGGGCGGGTTCGACGCCGACGTGCCGCGGCCGCGAGAGAGATTTCGCTCGGGCGCGCGTCGCTCCCGGGGGCCGTAGGCCCCCGCCGC
>JALHPN010000182.1 GCA_022842465.1 Polyangiaceae bacterium
GCCGGTGGGTCGGCCTCGATCGCCGCCACCGGCGGCACGGTCCGTCAGGGGGACTCGGGGAGGGGCGGCGCGCCGGGCACCGCCGGCTCCCCCGGCCGCCCAGGCGCCCCGGGCCGCTCCTTCGTGAACAAGGGCAACGTCAGCGACATGTTCCAGAACCGTGGAAACGTGACGCCGCTCTGAGCCGTCACATCTTGCACAGCGCGTCCTCCGACGGGCACGCGTCCGCGGCGCAGGTGCACTTCGTCGGCGGCGTGAAGGTGGTGCATGCCTCTCCGTCCGTGCAGTCTGCGAAAAGCTCGAGGCAGGGCGACGGCTCGTGACAGGAGATGTCGAGGGGGGCCATCTTCACGAGCTTGCCTTTCCGTGGCACCAGCGCGCTCGAGCCCCGGTCGGGATCGTTCAGCCCGTCGTCGTCGATCATCACGACGACGTTGAATCCGCAGTTCTCCTCGCTCCACATCGCCGTGCCGAACAGGCAGAGGTCGATCGTGAAGCGCGCCTCGCCCTTCGCGAGATCGAGCGGAAAGGAGTCGAACGCGTGCGGGTGGCCCCCGAAGGTCGACTCCTTGCCCGAGAGCGTGACCTGATGATGGAGAAAGACCCGGAGCTTCGCGCCGGCTCCGACCTTCGACCCGTCGAAGCGGACGATGCCACGCACGACGGACCCCTCGTTGGCTGGCTTGCAGAGAGACCTCGCGACGGCGCCGCAGGCGTCCGGCGCGCGAGGGGCCGGCACGACGCCGGCGTCCTCCCGCTCCTCCGCCGACTCGTCCGCCGGCGTGGTGTCCGGCGCAGTCTCGGCAGGCGCGCCGCCTGACGGGCTCGCCGACGAACAGGCGAGCACGGCGAGCGAGGTGACCGTGGCGAGCGACATCACGAGGCGAGGAAGGCGTGGCGACATGGCCTTCCTTTACCGCCGGTCCGGTCGCCGTCGAGGTTAAGGTCTGTTAATTGGGACGACGCGGAGATCGACGTGAGCGCCGACGGCGTAGCCCCCGTCCGTGGTGACGATGACGTCGCGCAGGCCGAGCGACCGTAACGTCGCGATCGCGACACGGATCCGCGTGTTTGCGGCCTCGACGAGCAGGCGCTCGCCCGGCCATCCGGCTTCGAGCACGGCGTCGCGCCCGAGCGGCCGACGGTCTGCCGCGACGAGCGCGGCGAGGATGCGCCGGAGAGACGAGCGGCGCGCGAGATCGGTACGTCGGCCGCCCGTCTCGAACGCGGCGCCGTCCGCCGTCACCGTGAGCTCGACGCGTGGACGTCCGAGTGACGTGCTCGGCGTCGACAGCCCGCGTGCGAGGATCCGCAGCGCGAAGCGCGCGTCGATCGACCGCCGAACGACATCGCTCGCGTGCAGCGCGCGGCAGCGCGTGCGCCAGCGCACCAGGGCTTCGGCGCCGCCCCTCGCGAGCTCGAGGTGCGCGCCATGGATCTCCACGAACACGCCGGCCAGCGGGCTGCGTCCCCGCAGGCGGCCCGTGACCGCGCGGGCACGTTCGAGCGCAGCTTCCGCCTCATCCATCGCGCCGTGCCGCGCCTCGAGCGCGGCGAGCGCCGCGTGCACGTGGACCGCATGTCGGTGCGAGCTCCATCGGCCGAAGAAGCGCGCAGCCGCCTCGTAGCGCGCCCGCGCCTCCGCGATGCGCTCCTCCTCGAAGAGCAGATCGCCGTACGTGATCGAATACACCGCGACGTAGTGCGGCTCCTCCGTGACCTCGAAGCGGCGGAGCGCCTCGTCGAGGAGCGCGTGGGCGCGCGCGAAGTCGCCCTGCTCTTGCGCGATCTGCGCGAGGTTCGCGAGCGGCATCGCCTCGAGCCACGCGTCGCCGATGGCCGCGCCCATGGCGCGCGCGCGCTCGTTCCGTGAGCGTGCCTCCTCGAGGTCGCCGAGGTCGTGAGCGAGCCGGGCGCGGCACGCGACGTGGAACGCGCGGAGGCGCTCCGGGCCGTGCGCCTCGATCGACGCATCTGCTCGCTCGTGCACGACGAGGGCTTCCTCCGGAAGGCCGCGGGCGCGGAGCTGGACGCCGTACAGCATCGTGGCGTAGTCGCGCAGCGGGCGATCGAGGTCTAGGGCGAGGAGAGCACGCATGTCGCGATCGCTGGCGTCGGCGTCGCCGAGGTTGCCGAGCAGGCCCGACCGCGCGAGCAAGACGCGTGGCGCGAGCTGCGCGTGCGAAGCGACGTCGGGCATGGCGAGCGCCGCGTCGAGCGCGTCGAGGCACGTCTCCGTGGGCGCTGCCTGGAGGAGCGTGAGGGCGAGCGCGATCTCGGCGAAGAGCCGCGGCTCCGTCGCGTCGCGCGCGAAGCCGAGCGCTGCGAGGAGGTTCGCGCGCTCGCGCACGAGCTCGAGCCGCAGCGCTGCGTCCGGCGCCCCGGAGAGCGTGCGCGCCTCGGCAAAGGCGCTCGCGCGGGCGCCGAACCAGCTCGCATGTGCGAGCCGGACCCGGCGGGAGTGCTCGAGGCGCGCCGCCGCGAACGCGCGGATGCTCGTATAGAGCGCGAGGCGCCCCTCCGCCGGTGCGTGCACGAGCGACTTGTCGCGGAGCGCCGCGAGCACGTCGAGCGCGTCGTCGCCCACGACGTGCTCCGCCGCCTCGACGTTGAACCCGCCCTCGAACACGGAGCAAGCCGCGAGGACCTCGCGTTCGCGCGCGTCGAGGAGCTGCCACGACGTGTCGATCGCGGCCTCGACCGTCGCATGGCGGTCGCCGGTGCCGCGTCCCAGCCGAGCGGCGAGGTCCGCGACGGAGAGAACGCGCGTCCTCGCGGCCGCGAGCTCCAGGACGAGCGGGATGCCCTCGCAGCGGCGCACGACTTCTGCGACGGCGGCAGCGTCACGCGCACCCCCGTCGCTCGCGCCGCCGGCGTCCTTCGCGCGCAGCAGGAAGAGCCGTGCCGCGCTCGTCGCGAGCACCTCGTCGACGCTTGCTTCGGCGTTCGGGGTGTCGAGCGGCCGGAGCTCGACGACGACCTCACCCGCCACGCCGAGCCGCTCGCGCGACGTCACGAGGACGACCACCTCGGGCGCCCCCTCCGCGAGCGAGGCGAGGACGTCGGCCATGGGGACGAGGCGCTCGAAGTCGTCGACGACGACGAGCGTAGGGCCGCGGGTCGCGACGCGTCGTACGAGCGACGCGATGTCCCCCTCTGCACCGCCGAAGGGGGCGACGAGCGCGTGGATGAGGGCGGCGCGGTCGCGCACGTCCGACACGTCGACGAAGAACGCGCCGCCCTCGTCGGCGAAGCCGTCCTCCTCGAGGACCTCGAGGCAGCGCTTCGCGAGACGCGTCTTCCCGATCCCAGGCGGTCCGAGCAGCGTCGCGAGACGTGCGCCCGAGGCGACGAGCTCGCGCACGCGCGCGACGTCCGCCTCGCGGCCGACGAGGTCGCCGAGGGGCCTCTGCCGCACGCGCGGCCCGCCCTCAGCCCCGGACGCGCGCGATGACCGCCATGACCTCTTCCTCGGTCATGATGTGGTCCTGCCCCTTGGCGGCCTTCAGGATCTCCGTCACGAGCGTCTCGTCGCCCGGGATGTTCCGCTGCGCGAGCCAGTAGTTCACGTTCGACGCGCCGCTCATGAAGCCGATGACGATCTCTTGCGATCGGCCGATCATCCCCGCCGGCACGCCGCTGTAGATGCGGTCCGCGAGCCAGGTGTCGCCCTTCGCCATCGCCTTGATGATCGCCGCGGCGTGGACGCCGGTGGCCGTACGGAACGCGTCGCGTCCGACGAGCGGGTAGTTGATCGGGATCGTCCACCCGACCGCGCTGGCGACGGTCTCACAGTACTCGAGGAGCTTCGTGAGGTCGTGCTCGAGCTGGCCCAGGAGCTTGAGGTTCAGGAGCAGGAGCTCCATCTGCGCGTTGCCGACGCGCTCCCCGATCCCGAGCCCCGTCGCGTGGACGCGATCGGCGCCGTACTCGAAGGCCCAGATCGCGTTCTCGAGCGCGAGGCCGCGGTCGTTGTGCCCGTGCCAGTCGATCCCGACGTCGGCGCGGCCCGTGCCCGCGACCACGTTCTTCGTGAACTGGATGAGGTTGCGGACGCCGTCCGGCGTCGCGTGGCCGACCGTGTCCGACAGGCAGAGGCGGGAGGCGCCGTGATCGATCGCGGCGCGGAAGAGCGTCGTGAGCACCTCGGGGCGCGAGCGCGTGGTGTCCTCGGTGACGTAGGCGACGGGGAGGCCCTCCTTCACCGCGACGTCGATCGCCTCCGCGCTCCGCTTGGCGATGAGGTTCACGTCCCAGTTCTCGGCGTACTGGCGGATCGGCGACGAGCCGATGAAGGCGTAGACCTCGACCGGGATCCCCGCGCGCTGGGAGACCTCGATCATCGGCGTGATGTCGGAGACCACGGTGCGCCCGGCGCACGCGATCTTGATCTTCATCTTGCAGTCGACCGCTTCCTTGCAGATGCGGAGGACGTCCTCGAAGGCGCGCTTGCTCGAGCCGGGGAGGCCGACGTCGGCGACGTGGATGCCGAGGTCCTCCATGAGGTGGAGGATCTTGAGCTTGTGCTCGATGCCCGGGTCCTTGACGCTGGGGTTCTGCAGGCCGTCGCGGAGCGTCTCGTCGAAGAACGTCGCGTTCTTGGGGAGGATGCGCCCCTTGCGGTTCACTTCGTTCCAGTCGAAGACGAGGTCGGCCGCGCGATCGCGGTCGGTCATGAACTCGTTGGGCGAGCCGCCAGAAGGCTCCCTCGGCTGCTGGGACATGAGTAGAGTATGCCACACCGACGGCCGCTCTGGGCGTGGCCGGGCGGGGAAGGAGCGAAAGATGGACGAGCTGGGGGTGATCGACGCAGCGCGCCTCTCCGTGGTGCAACACGGCTCGCGCGCGAGCTTCCGACGTCGCGTCATGGACGCGATGCGGCAGACGGTGCCGGCCTCCGGCGCGTTCGTCTGCTTCGGCACCGAGGACGCGCGGGCGTACGGGGACGCGTCGCGCCTCGTCGACGGCGTCGTCTCGCCGCTCCGCGCCACGGACGGCATCCGGCTCACGCAGGCCTTCGGCTTCGAGACGAAGAGCGTGGTGGAGACGACGCGGCGCGTCTACCTCGCGGACGAGCTCTATCCGGCCGACGAGCGGGCGAAGCTCGCCTTCTTCGCCGAGCACGGCGTGAAGGACGGGATGGCCCACACACTCCTCTTCTTCCTCCACGAGGGCGGCGTCCTCTTCGGCGTCGCGGGCCTCGAGCGGCGCGAGGTCGAGGGCGCGTTCTCGATGGACGACGCGGCGCGCATCGAGCAGCTCGGGCCCTTCGTGGTCGCGGGAGCGCGCGCGCAGCTCGCGTACGACGAGCTCTCGCGCGAGGCCGCGGCGCTCCGCGCCTTCAGCAAGGTCTCGGGCACGCTCTTCGTCGTCGACCGCGAGCGGAAGAAGATCGTCTGGGCGGCGAACCGCGACCGGGGCATCGACTGGGAGCAGGATGTGATGCCGATCGAGGATCACGTCGTCGACGCCGCCGAGCAGTCGCTCGCGGCCCGCGCGAAGAACGAGGCGCTCCCGACCCCGCCGCGTCTCCCGTCCGGAGCCGTCGTCGGCGTCGCGAAGATCGACGGTGACCCGGTGTTCGGAGGCGCGAAGTGCGCCGTCATCCGCGTGGAGGCGCAGGAGAAGCAGGCCCCGATCGAAGGGCTCTCCCGGCGCGAGCGCGAGATCGCGCGCCTCCTCGTCGCGGGCTACAGCGGCGTGAACGTGGCCGCCATCAGCGGGCTCTCCGAGAACACGGTGCGCACCTACGTCCGGCGGCTCTACCAGAAGCTCGGCGTCGCGAACCGCGCCGACCTCGTGCGGAAGCTCATGTCGCCGACGGACGCGAAGTCGAGCGCCACGCCGTCGAGCGTGATCGCGCCGCCGCCCGACAGCTCGCTCGTCCACGGGGACGAGACCCTCGACTGACGGGGCCGCTCAACGGCCCTTGGCGGCCTCTTCCGGGCTCACGAAGACGGCGTCCTCCTTCGGCGCGTTCGCGCGCACGAAGGCGACGATCGCGCGCCTCTGCTCCTCGTTCACGTCGACGTACTCGAGGCCGAGACCCTTGAAGCGTGGCTCCTCGATCTTCCGCCGGACGACGACGTCGACGAACAAGGGCTCGTTCCCGTTCGCCAGCAGCTGGAGCCTCGCGCGCGCCCCGAGCGGCATCCCGAGCTCGGTCGCGACGGCGAGGCCGGTGTAGCTGAGGTCGCGGGTCTTGGCGCTCTTGCCGTCGAGGATGACGTCGATCTGGAGCTTGAAGCGCTCCGAGGAGCGCCGCACCTTGTCGGTCGCGCGCGCCGAGGGGAGCCCCGCCTTCTCCTTCGCCTTCAGCGCATGGACGAAGGTGTCCCACGCCTTGGCGTCCGAGATCGGACCCCAGAACTGGACGCCCGCGCCGGGCACGCGCTCGGCTCCGCCGCCTTTCTCGACGACGTGGACGACCATCGCGTGAGCGGTGACCTCGGCGCCCTCGGGCAGCGCGAGCGTGATGCGGACGAGCTGCCGGATCGACGGAGGCGCATCCGTGCGGAGGAACGCGCCGCGGAAGCTCACGTCGTTCGTGAGCAGCTCCACGGTCTCGCCACGTCGCACGATGCGCGCGACGATGCGGGCGGGGTAGCGGACGTCGCGACGTTGTTCGGCCACGAGCCCGAGGCTACGCCCGCGCTCGAGTGCGGGGAAGAGCCGCCGTTCGGTGCGGAGAGCCTCGTGCTGGTAACCCGCATGACCGCCTGCGATGCTCGGGCGATGGTGCCCGTCCCGCCGCGTGTCCGGCTCGTGCCCCTTCGCCTCGAGCACCTCCCGCACGTGATGACGTGGGTGAACGACCGCGAGGTGATGCAGTACTTCGCCCTCCGCCAGGAGCGGATCGAAGAGGAGGAGGAGCGTCGCTACCTCACGTCGCTCCTCGCGTCGCGCACCGACCGCGCGTTCAGCGTCTTCCTCGAAGGGGGCGGCGACGACGGCGAGAGCTACGTCGGCCAGGTCTCGGTGAACCAGATCTACTGGCCCGCCCGGAATGGTCGCGTCTTCCTCGTCGTGCGAAAGGCGATGCAGGGGCGTGGTCTCGGGCGCGCCGCCCTCGACGCCCTCGTCGCCGAGGCCTTCGGCCCGCTCGATCTGCACAAGCTGTGGCTCATCGTGCGGCGCGACAACACGAGCTCACAGGCGATGTACACCCGCGCCGGGTTCCAGTTCGAGGGGGTGCTCCGCGACGAATACTGCGTCGCGGGCCGCTTCTTCGACATGGTGCGCATGGGGCTCCTCCGGACCGAGCGCGGCGCCTGACTGCGATCATCCGCCGCTTGACCCGACTCCGACCCGCGGCCAACGTGGGCGTCGCATGGCGACCCCCGCTTCCAAGAAGGCCGAGAGCCCGCTCGTCGTTTCGGCACAGTCCCTCGAGCAGGAGGTGACCCGCTTCGAGGAGATCGTCGTCGAGGGCCAGCGCCTCGAGATGACGTCGGACAAGACGCTCCAGCGCGCGCGCCTCCTCCTCGAGAGCTGCGCCGAGTGCGAGCAGCGGATGGCCGGGCAGCTCCAGGCGTTCGTCACGGCGATGCAGGAGATGCAGGAGCGTCAGCGGACGTGCATGGAGGCGGTCGTCGGGCTCGCGCAGCGCGTCCAGGATCGCGTCGCCGAGCGCAACCTCCTCCTCGACCGCTTCGCCGCGCTCGGGGCCAAGGCCGGCGAGATCAACGCGCCGATCTCGACCGTCATGGAGCTGCCGTCCGACGGGCCGCCCCCGCCGCAGCTCCTCGAGGCGCTCACGCAGGTCATCGAGCGCACCGACGAGATCGTGAACGAGGCCGATCTCGTCGCGAAGGACGCCCGCGCGGGCGACTGGACGGACATCGCGAAGGAAGCGGATACGCTGAAGCAGCAGGTGCAGTCTGCACGCAACAAGGTGCTGCAGGCCCAGCGCAAGATCGCCGGCTCGGCGCCTTCCTGAGGCGAGCGAGTCCGCGCTACTTCGGGGGCGCGGATTTCGCGGCCGCCGGCGCGGCGGCTTCGGCCGGAGCGGGCGAGAACCGCCAGCGCTCGACGCCGGCGTCGAGGAACGTCGAGGTCGACGAGAGCCAGGGCTTGCCGGCCTTGTCCTTGTTTGCGATGCAGCCGTCGTAGGGCTCTTCCCAGACGCTCTTCGTCTGGCCGCGCTCCGAGCACTGGCCGATCTTCCGAGGCCGGCTCGAAGACACGGCGCCTGCACGCCCGTCGAGCTGCTCGCTCGATCCGCCGCCGTCCGACGACAGCACGATCGTGCCCACGCCCGGCTCGCCCGCCTCCGGTGCCTGCAGGCGGTGTCGCCTGCCCTTGACGCAGATCTGCTCGGGCGTCGCGCTGAACGTGAGCTCGTCCTCGATCGGCCAGATGGTGCAGTCCTTGTCGCCGGCGAAGGGCACGCCGGTCGGCTTCTGCGCCCACTTGAGGGGGGCGCCGTTCAGGGGGTTGTCGGCGGACTTCGACGCCATCAAGGACGACGGCAAGATCTGTCCGCAGCCGGTCGCTCCGAGGGCGACGGCGACGACGAGCAGGGGAGAAGCGAGGGAAGAGCGAGACATACGTGACCTCCGAGGTGCAGCATCGGGTACGCGAAGGGACGCGGTGCCCTTCCCCGTAATCGCACCGCGCTACGGCAGCGCCCGGACGGCGACGTCGTCGTAGAGGAGATGGACACGCGCCGGCCCGTCCAGGGACGCGCCGACGACGGCAGCGACCTCGCGGCCCGCGAGCGGGAGGACCCGAGGGTCGAGCTCGACGCAGGCCGTCCGGCCGATCGGCAACGAACCCCACGCGGCGGCGACCGCTGCCGTCCCCGGGCAGAGCGGGACGGCGCCGGTCGCCTCCGCCACGCGCTCGGCGACGATCTCGGGCGGTCCGATCGCGACGTGCAGCCGGACGTAGGCCGACCTCAGGATGTTCGCGTAGTCGAAGCGCGCCACGAGCACCGAGGTGGTGGCGCTCGTATCCGAGCCGACGAGGAGTCCCGAGCGGAGCTGGAGCGCGTTCCGCGAGAGGTAGAGAGTCGCCACGACCGAATTCACGTCGACCACGCCGAACGCGAGGATGTTCACGACCGGCGGGAGCACCGTGTGGCCGCCCGACTCGATCGGTCCGCCATCCTTGCCGAGGTCGGTGTAGAGCTCGAACGACGGGCTGCGGACCGAAACGCTGAGCTCGACTGCCTTCGCGTCCGTCACGGCGAAGCCGTTGATCACGAAACCGCCGCGACGATCGTGCGACTTCGTGTCGGCGAGGACCGAGAGGACGCCGGGAGGCGAGGAGGCGCTCGCGTCGACGACGCGCGCGACCGTGCTGTCGCCGATGACGAGGACGGGCGGGTAGGCGCCGCCGCCCGCGCCGTTCCAGCGGTCGGTCAAGGGGACATCCTCGTCGAACGTCTCGCAGAAGAGGGCGCGCGGGGAGAACGAGCCGCAGAAGCCCGGCGGCAGGGCGACCGTCGGCGGCTCGGCGTCGGGCGGCGAAGCGTCGATCGTCCCGCCGGGGCGGACGCCGCCCTGGAGCGCCGCGACGTCGTAGCAGGCGCCGGCCATCGTCGTGGCGGCTCCCGCCAGCGCCAGTGCGGCCGTCACCCGAAGAAGACGGCCTCCCATCGCGCCGAGTATACGCGGACGCGCGCCGCGGCCTGCCTCAGAACCGGAAGACGGCGGCGCCAGGCTGCGCCGAGCGACGAGCCTTCGGCGGCGTGAAGACGTACCAGGCGAGCGCCGCGACCGCGGAGCCTGCGGCGACGCCGAGCGCGACGTGCGAGACCGTCAGGCTCCGCCCGACGGGAGCGATCTCCTCGTCCGTGCAGCCAGGCGCGCAGCCGGCGCGGAGGTCGTCGCCGCGCGAGACGGCATCCTGCCAGAAGACGATCGACGCCGTCCCGCTCGCCACGGCGACGCCGCCGAGGATCCAGGTGGCGAGCGGAACGGACTTCTCCGTCGGCGCGGGGAGCACACGGTTCGGATCGCGCCGCTCCTCGGGTCCCTTCGGCTGCTCGAGGACGAGCTTCACGACGACGTCCTTCTGGCCGGGCTCCAACCGGATCTCGGCACGCGTCGGCGCGAGGCCCGGGGAGGTCGCCGAGAAGACGTGGAAGCCCGGCTCGACCGGGAACGGGCCGGACGCGTCGCCGGCCGCGAGCGGCTGGCCGTCGAGGCGCACCTCGGCCGCGCGCGGGCCCCCGCGCGCGTCGACGACGGTGACCTTCACCGTGGGGAGGCGCCGGTCGACGTCCTCGAGCCAGTCGTGACAGGCTTGCCGCACGACCGTCGGGCAGCCTTCCTCGGCGCACCCGGAGAACGCCCTCCGCGCCTCGAGGAGCTTGCCGTGATCGCGGACGTATTGCCCCTCGTCGGCGAGCGCGACGCAGCGCGCCGACGTCGACGGAGCGTCCGCGCGCGCCTCGGCGGGCACGACGACGAGCGCGACGGCGAGGGCTCCCCGGCGCACGGCCTCAGGCGTTCGGTGCGCCGTAGAGCGACTCGGCGATCTTGAAGGTGAGCGCCTCGAGGTCTTGGTACGTCGAGCGGATGCTCGTGAGGTCGCCCTGCGCGTCGAGGAGCGTGCGGAGACGCTGGCAGCCGTCTCGCGTGCGCTCGATCATCTCGGCGTCGACGAGGTCCTGGTAGCCCTCGAGCGCCGCCTCGGTCGTGTAGAGGAGCGTCTCGGCCTGGTTCCGGAGCTCGGCGAGCTCCTTGCGAACGGCGTCGGCGGCCTGGTGGAGCTCGCCCTCGGCGATGATGCGCTCGATCTGGTCCTTCGTGAGGCCGCTCGTCGGCTGCACGTTCATCTGCTGCGAGCGACCGGAGCCCATGTCCTTCGCGTCGATGCTGACGACGCCGTTCGCGTCGATGCGGAACGTCACCGCGATCTTCGGGACGCCGCGGGGCGCCGGGGGGATGCCCGCGAGCTCGAAGCGCGCGAGGCTCGTGTTGTCGGCTGCCATCGGGCGCTCACCCTGGAGGATGTGGAGCGGGACGAAGCTCTGGTTGTCCACGCTCGTCGTGAAGATCTCGCTCCGCTCCGTCGGGATCGTCGTGTTCTTCGGGATCAGCACCGTGAACACGCCGCCGCCCGTCTCGACGCCGAGCGAGAGCGGCGTCACGTCGAGGAGGAGCATCTCCACCCCACCGCCGCCGCCGTCCGTGTCGAGCGCCGCGCCTTGGAGCGCCGCGCCGGCGGCGACGACCTCGTCCGGATTCACGCCCTTGTTCGGGTCCTTGCCGAAGAACTCCTTCACTGCCTTCTGGACGGCGGGCATGCGCGTCATGCCGCCGACGAGGACGACGGACTGGATGTCCGCCTCGGTGAGCTTCGCGTCCTTCAGGCATTGACGGCAGGGCTCGAGGCTCCGCTCGACGAGATCTTCGACGAGGGTCTCGAGCTCCGCGCGCGTCATCGTCTTCTGGACGTGGAGCGGCTCACCCTTGGCGTTCGTGGCGATGAAGGGGAGGTTCACCTCCGTCTCGAGCGAGGACGACAGCTCGTGCTTCGCCTTCTCCGCGGCCTCCTTCAGGCGCTGGAGCGCCATCCGGTCCTTCTTCAGGTCGACGCCCTGCTCCTTCTGGAACGCGTCCGCGATCGCATCGACGATGCGGAGATCGAAGTCCTCGCCGCCGAGGTACGTGTCGCCGTTCGTCGCCTTCACGCTGAAGACACCCTCCTGGATCTCCAGGATCGAGATGTCGAACGTGCCTCCGCCCAGATCGTAGACGGCGATGCGCTCGGCGCTCTTCTTGTCGAGGCCGTAGGCGATCGCCGCCGCCGTCGGCTCGTTGATGATGCGCTTCACGTCGAGGCCGGCGATGCGGCCGGCGTCGCGCGTGGCCTGGCGCTGCGCGTCGTCGAAGTACGCGGGGACCGTGACCACCGCGTCGGTCACCTCTTCACCGAGGTACGACTCGGCGATCTCCTTCATCCGCGTGAGCACCATGGCGCTCACCTCGGGCGGGGACATGTCGCGTCCGCCGACGGAGACCCACGCGTCGCCGTTAGGCGCCTCGATGACCTTGAACGGGCTCCGATCGAGCTGGTGCTTCACCTCGTCGGAGCGATACTTGCGCCCGATGAGGCGTTTCACGGCGTAGACCGTGTTCGTCGCGTTCGTGACGGCCTGGCGCTTCGCCGGCTGACCGACGAGGCGCTCGCCGCTCGCCGCGAACCCGACGATCGAGGGCGTCGTGCGCGCTCCTTCGGCGTTAGGGATGATCTTCACGTCGACCTTCCCGGTGGGGCTCGTCTCGATGACGGCCACGCACGAGTTGGTCGTTCCCAGGTCGATGCCGATGACCTTGCTCATCTCGATCGTTCACCCCGCCGAGTCATGCCGAGGGCGCGTCGCCGTCGCTGCCCCCGGCTTTCGCCTTGGGTTTGGCGACGACGACCATCGCCGCTCGGACGAGCCGCTCGCCCTGAACGTATCCGGGTTGGACCTCGGCGACGATGGCTCCGGCTTCGTGCTCCTCGGACTCGACCTGCTGGATGGCTTCGTGCACCGCTGGGTCGAACTTGTTTCCCACGGTGGGCACCTTCGCGATGCCGGCCCGGCCGAGCGTGTCCACGAACTGCCGCAGGACCAGGTTGAGCCCGTCCGCGACGGCCTTCACGTCCACCGCGCGCTGCGCGCTCTGGATCGCGCGTTCGAGGTTGTCGAAGACGGGGAGGAAGTCCTTCAGGAGGTCTTCCTTCCCGGCCTTCCGGACGTCCTCCAGCTCGCGCCGCGAGCGCTTCCGGAAATTGTCGAAGTCTGCCGCGGTGCGGATCCACTGATCCTTCATGCGCGCCGCCTCGGCGCGGGCCTCGGCGAGCGGATCGCCGCCGCCGCTCTCGCTCGCGCTGCCCTCGCTGAGGGTGTCGTCGTCGGGGCCTGCCGCTTCCGAGCGCTTCACGCTCTCGTCCGAGGTGCCGCTCTCGCCGTTCTTCTCGTTCGATTCCGCCATGGTCCGGCGGACGACTATACCGCGAAACGAGCCGTGCGGGCACGTCCGATGCAAGCCGCGGGGGCACCCTGGGGGAGGGGGCATCTCATGCTCGAACGATTCGGGACCACGCTCGTCCTCGTCGTCACGCTCGCGGCGTGCGCGCCACGCTCGCACGGCACCGCCACGCTCACGGCCGCCTCGACTGCGCCGGCGCAGCGCAGCGCCGCGTCGGTCCCTGCGCCACCGGCCGTCCGGGAGATGGCGCGCGGCGCGTTCGTCTACCCGGGGCTCGGGTCGCACCGGCGTCCGGTCACGGCGTCGCGCGAGGCCCAGTCGTGGTTCGACCAGGGCCTGCGGCTGACCTACGCCTTCAACCATGACGAGGCGGCGCGGTCCTTCGCGCGGGGGGCCGAGCTCGATCCGGGCTGCGCGATGTGCTTCTGGGGAGCGGCCTACGTTCTCGGGCCGAACTACAACGTGCCGATGCTCGCGCATCGCGCGCCGGTCGCGTGGGAAGCGCTCGAGCGCGCGAACGTCGCGGTCCGCGGGGCGAAACCGGTGGAGCAGGCCCTCGTCGCGGCCCTGTCGCGTCGCTACGGCGGTCCTCTGCCGCTCGAACCGGCGGCCATGACGCCGTTCAACGAAGCCTACGCGGCCGCGATGCGCGACATCGCCGCACGTTACCCGGCGGACGACGACGTGCAGGTCCTCTTCGCCGAGGCGATGATGGACCTGAACCCGTGGCAGCTCTGGTCGCTCGACGGCGCGCCTGCCGACGGGACGGAGGAGATCGTGACGACGCTGGAGCGCGTCCTCGCCCGATCGCCCGGGCACCCGGGTGCGAACCACTACTACATCCATGCGGTCGAGGCCTCGCGGCAGCCCGAGCGCGCGCTGCCGTCCGCCGAGCGCCTCGCCGGGCTCATGCCAGGGGCCGGGCACGTCGTCCACATGCCCGCGCACATCTTCCAGCGGGTCGGCCGCTACGCGGACGCCTCCGAGGCGAACGCGAAGGCGGTCGCCGTCGACCTCGCCTACCTCGCGAGGACGAAGCCGCCGGGGTACTACCCGATGTACCTGGGTCACAACCACGGCTTCCTCGCGTTCTCCGCGTCGATGGAGGGCCGGAGCGCCGTGTCGCTCGCGTCGGCGCGCGAAGCGGCGAAGGCGATGCCCCCCGAGATGCTCGACATGATGCCGGGGATGGACTTCTTCGCGTCCGAGCCGCTCCTCGCCATGGTGCGGTTCGGACGATGGGACGAGCTCCTCGTCGAGCCGCGTCCGGACCCGAAGTATCGCGTGCTCACGGCGCTGTGGCTCCACGCGCACGGGATGGCGCTCGCATCTCGGGGGCGTCCGGACGCCGCGAAGGAGGACCTCGCGGAGCTCGTCGCGCTCGAGGCCGACGTCCCGTCGGACATGCGAGCGAGCAACAACCGCGCGAAGGACGTCGTCCTCGTCGCCCAGAAGGTGCTCGCCGCGCGCATCGCGACGACGTCGCGGCGGCCCGAGCGGTTCGCGCTGTGGGAGGACGCCGTCGCGCTCGGGGATCGACTCGCCTACGCCGAGCCGGACGACTGGTTCTATCCGATCCGTCACCACCAGGGCGCGGCCCTCCTCGACGACGGGCGAGCGCGCGAGGCGGAGACCGTCTACCGCGAGGATCTCGCGCGCCACCCGAACAACGGCTGGGCCCTGTTCGGGCTCTCTCGCGCGCTCGAAGCGCAAGGAAAGCGCGCGGAGGCAAGGACGACACGCGCCGCCTTCGAGACGGCCTGGCAGCGGGCCGACGTCACGCTCCGGACGACCGCGATGTGAGCCGCGAACGTCGCGTTTCGCGGAGCGGTCCGTGGTCCGTGCGCGGCCCGTGGCCGCGTGCTAGATCGACGCGTGGATCGCCGCCCGTCGCTCGTCGCCGCCGTCGCCCTGATCTCCTTCTGCGGCCTCGGGGCCGTCGTGGCCCGGGCGGCGCCGCCCCCTCCGGCATCGACGCAGCGCACGCCCTCGCGGCCCCCGGTTCGCCCGCTGCCGAGGCCGACGGGCTCCGCCGCACCGACCTCGTCCACCGCTCCGACGGGTACGACGTCTCCCGCCCCTTCCGGTCCCGCCGATCTGAGGTGCGCCCTCACCGCCTTCGGGGCGGGGGACACCCCGGTGGCCGACGGTGGCACGGCGAAGCCGATCGTCGAGCCGAACGGCTTTCACTCGTTCCGCTACGTGCTCACGGTGACCAACGCGGGCGGCGCGACCGGAGCCGGCTTCAAGGTGCGCTACGACTACGTCCAGAAGATCGGCGGCAAGACGACGACCTCCACGAACGGTCCCGTCACCTGGAGCGCCCTCCCCGCCGGCGTCAGCGGCGCGACACCGAAGCTACCCATCAGCGCGTCGGGTCCCTATCCGAACACGCACGTGATCACGGCCACGCTCGACGTCGACGGTGAGGTCGCCGAAGCCGACGAGACGAACAACACCTGCACGCTGACGGTGATCCTGGAGTGATCCGCGGAGGAGAAAAGCTCCCCTCGAGCGCGCGAGCCACGTAGGCTCGGGCGATGTCCCGTCGCCCGCTTCTCCACGCTCTCCTCGTGTCCGTCGCCCTCTTGCTCGGCTTGCTCGGCTTGCCGGGCTGCAAGTCCAAGGCGACGCTCGACGCCGACGTGGACCATCTCCTCGTCGCGATCTCGACGTCGGACTACGACCACTTCAAGGCCGACGCCCATCCGGCCCTCACCAAGGAAGTGTCGAAGCAGGAGTTCGACGGCATGGCGAAGGCGCTGAAGGGGCTCGGCCCCCTGAAGTCGAAGTCGATGAAGTCGATCTCCGTGAAGGCGGGCGCGCCGTCGGAAGGACAGTACGACCTGGAGTTCGCCAACGGGTCGGCCTCGCTGCAGATCAAGAGCCTCGACGGCAAGCTCGTCGCCTTCCACTTCACCGGAGCCGACGTCGCGCGCCTCTCGCAGGGACCGTGATCGCCCGTCCGACGAAGCGCTCCTGCCGACGGTCGGCCGCGCGATCGACGCGCTAGAGCGGCGTGCGCGTCAGCCTCAGGGAGTCGACGGCGTAACACTCGTTCGGTCGGACCTGGAACGTGATGCGGGCGTCCGACGCCGAGCGCGGGAAGCGGAACGGCCTCGTCGTCAGGAAGCTCCACGCGGCGAAGACGTTGACGCTGTCCTTGATGCTCCCCCCGTCCTCCGCGTCGAAGTCGAGCTCGGCGGTCGCGCGCGCCTCAGCGCCGCCGTCGTTCCTCGCCGCCGCGCGGAGGTGGAGCCGATATACCCCCGGCTCGACGGCGCCGACGCGAACGTCCGCGAAGGCCACCGCCCCGGTTCCACGGTAACAGAGCTCGCAGGCCACGCGTGAGCCGTCCGCCCCGGGTGAAGACGGCTGAACCGACGTGGTCCGGGCGGTCACGCGTGCGCAGCCCGAGGTCTCGAAGTCGAGGGTCGCGACGACGACCTCCCCTGCGTCCTCGTCCTCCGTCGCCTCGCCGTCACCTGTCGGCCCGCCGCCGTCCGAGGACGAGACGAGGCCGACGTCCCCGTCGCCCTCGAAGGCCTGGCATGCCAGGACCGACGTCACGAGGGCGAAGGCGAGACCACCCATCGAGGCGAAGGCGCGCGCCAGGACGGATCTCCTCGAGGGCATGCGGCTCAGCGTACCAAGATCTCCGGGCCCTCGTCGGCGGCCGACGAGGCGGGCTCTTCGTGAAGCATGGTTCCCGACTCGAGAAGGGAGCGCCGCCTCGCGCGCCAGGAGTCCGGGACTTGCGGTGCCGCGTGCGCGGCACGGAGCGTGCCTGGTGGCATTCCATGCTCGCCAGGTCGTCCCTCTCCGCGGTGCTGCTCTCCGTGTTCGTCGGGATCGGCGCGGCCGGCGCCGTCGGGTGCACCGCGCCCGCGGAGGACGTCGGCGAGGACGGCGCGGCGGCGCTCTCGCAGGGAGGCACCCGCGCGCTCGCGGCGCTCACGAGGCTCGTCAACGGGGACGAGGCGGCGATGGCCGACTACGGACCGCCGGCGACGATGACCACCAGGAGCCTCGGAACCTGGTCGCTCTTCACGCGGCTCGGCGACGCCGGCCGCATCGAGGGCTACCTCCTCGTCTCCGAGCGGCGTCATCTCGCGTTCGTCGTCGACCTCGCCGACGCAGACCTGGGCGACGGGCTCCTCGTCGAGACCGCAGGCGTCCAGATGACGGGTGGCGGCGAGGATCTCGCGGCCGTGCAGGGCGAGCTGCTCGCCGAGCTCGACACGCTGTTCGCGAGCGACATGCCGGACTCGGACGTGGGCGCTCGCTCGCTCGCAGGCGGCCTCGCGCCCGCGTCGCTCGCGTCGAGCATCGCGAACACCATCTTCCGCGCGATCGCGAAGGCCCGCGTCAACGAGGCCGCCGTCACCGTGAAGACGACGATCGCGCCCGCCGCCGCGTCCGAAGGAGACTCGGCGGCGAAGCTCGCCCTCGGCGCGAGCACGGGCGAGCACCGTGCCGTCGCCGCCGCCGCGAACGTGACCACCAAGGCGTGGCCGAACCTCTTCGAAGCGAACGGCCCGCTCCAGCGCGCGCTCCAGGGCAACACGTTCGTGCTCGGCGACGACGTCCTGAAGGTCGTCCGCGCGAAGCCTCCGGCGCAGACCGTGGCGATCGACATCGGCCCGAGCGGCGGCGTCGTCTCGGACCAGTACAAGATCGCCCAGCGGATGCAGACCTACCTGACGGAGCTCATCGCCAAGCAGAAGGCGCAGGGCAAGATCTCCACCCTGAAGGACGTCCGCGACATCAACCTGCTCGACATCTCGCCGATCACCACCGAGCCGCTCGAGGTCGCGCGGACCCTCGCCAGGAGCACCGGCGCTCGGCACGTGTTCGTCGAGAGCGAAGCGACCCTCGCGCAGCGCAGCGCCCAGGCCGTGGTCGACAAGCCCTTCAACCCGTTCAAGGAGCGCGCGGGCGGCTACTTCTACTACCTGGGCCGGCTGGCGAGCGACCGGATCGCGGCGGTGGGGGACAACCTCCGCGTAGGAAACCTCTGGGGCACGGGACGCTACGCGTCCGCGAGCGGCCCCGGCAACCTCGTCGCGGACCACGCGAGCATCATCTTCATGCGGACGGACATCCGGAGCTTCGCGTCCCCCGACCTGCTCGTCGACCGCGTCGTACGGCTCGTCTCCGCCGGCAAGCGCGTGGTCATCATCGACGGCGGCGACGCCGCCGGCAGCGGCACGCTGGGCACCATCCTCCGCCACCCGCGCTTCCAGGCGCTCTCGGAAGCCGACCGCGCGCTCCTCGAGGCGATCTGAGCGATCCGCGGCACGCCCCCGCGCATCGGCGAGGAGACCGCGCTCGCTCGCCGCCCACATGGTGGCGTCAGATGGGAGGATAGCCCGAACGGTCGCCGCGCCTCGTCGAACGGTCGGAGAGGGCGGATGGAAAACGGGTCGTCGAACGTACGATCGGATCGATGGAACCCGTCGAGACCGCGGCCTTCGTTCCGCACCATGTTCGCGCCTCGCGCATCGCACCCGAGACCGTCGCGATGACGACCGCGGGGGCGCTCGCGGCGGCCATGGGGGCAGGCGGGCTCTACCCCCAGCTGGACGACGGGAAGCTCCGGTGGCTCGTGGGGGCGCTCGCGGGCGCGCTCGCCGCCTTCGTCGTCCGGACGGCGCTCCGCGGCCGGACGTCGGACCACGCGGCGCTACGCGCCCTCGGTCTGAGCGCGGCGCTCGGGGTCCTCCTCGCGTTCACGTGTGGCGTCGTCCTCTACGGTGGCCACGGGGCCGAGGGCTTCCTCATGCTCGCCCTCTTCGCGTTCCCGTTCGGCGGGATCCCCGGCACGGTCTACGGGGTCCCGCTCCTCGTGATCGCGGCGACCGCGAGGACCGCGCAACTCGTCGGCGCGGCCGACGCGGTCGCGCGAGCGCGCCGCACGGCCGGCTTGGTCACCGCGTTCGCCTCGGTCCTCGCCCTCCTCCCTGCCGTCTACGGGATGAAGGGGCTCGACGTCGCCGTCTTGCTCGGCGCCGCGATCCTCGGCTGCGCCATCGCCATCGAAGCGCAGGTCGAGGTCGTCCGACGCGCCGCGTGGGTCCAGCGCGTGCGCCGAGGAGACGAGCCGTTCGTCGCCGTCCGCCCGCGCCGCCCCGCGGACGTCGTCGACGATCTCCCGCGTCTCACCGGCGACGACGACGTCCTCGAGCTCGTGCCCGACGTCGGCGCCTACCGCGCGAACGCGGCCCGCACGCCGCTCGCGCTCGTGTGACCCAGAACGCGACGCGGAGGCTTTCGCCGGGCGCGGTGCGGCGCTATGCCGGGATGTGATGACGTCCTCGCCGCCGAGCGATCCGCTCCTCTACCTCGCGTCGGAGGACGACTTCGAGCCGGAGGTCACGCCTGGGCTCGCCGCCGCCACGGCCGCGCCCGCCGTG
>JALHPN010000183.1 GCA_022842465.1 Polyangiaceae bacterium
AGCCCCCCCGCCGAGCTGCGCGTGCGCGTCTCCCGCGGTCGCGACGAGGCCGAGCGCGAGCCCGAGCGCGAGCCCGATGCCTCTGACGGCGCGTACCTGCGTGGAAGCCATGGAAACCGTTCGCGTCCCTTGGAGCCCGGAGGCTTATCGCCCCCGTGGGGCCCGGGGTCAAGAAGGGTTTGCGGCGGGCGCGGCGGGAGGTAGATCGTCGGTCCATCCCCCGTGGAGCAGGATCCCCCGAAGGCGAAGGCGAGGAAGAAGCGCGGGCGCGTCGCGGCGCTCGACCTCGGGGCCGTGCGCGTCGGGGTCGCCGTCGCCGACGACCTCGGCTTCATGGCGCATCCTCGCGGCTTCCTCGCCGCGAAGCCGCGCCCCGAGCTGCTCGCGAAGCTCACCGAGCTCGTGCGAGAAGAGGGGATCACGCGCTTCGTCGTCGGCTTGCCGCTCGACATGCGCGGGAGCGAAGGGGAGGCTGCCCGCCGGGCGCGCGACGTCGCGCAGGCGATCTGCGACGCGACGGGGTGCGAGATCGAGCTCTGGGACGAGCGCCTCACGACGGTCCAGGCCCAGCGCGCGCTCACGGCGAGCGGGCTCAAGAAGGCGAAGGCGCGGGCGCGCATCGACGAAGCCTCCGCCGTCACGATCCTCCAGGCGTGGCTCGATCGACGCCGATGAGCGAGAGTCGCCCCAGCGGCAAGGCTCCGATCTCCGAGCGCGGCGAGCGCCGGAAGCGCCGCGTGCGCAAGCGGAGGCCACCGGCCGAGCCGTCGCGGACGAGGGCCGTCCTCGTCTGGGTCGCCCTCGCGGTCGGCGCCGTCGTGGCGGGGCTCGCGAGCTATCTCCTCGTCGTGTACCCGGCGGGCGCCGGGCCCGGGAAGGGCAAGGACGTCGAGCTCGTCATCGCCCCGGAGGCCTCTCGCGCGGAGGTGATCGCAGAGCTCGAGGGGCTCGGTCTCGTGCAGTCGCGCCGCCTCTTCACGATCTACGTGACGCTCGTGAACGCGAGGTTCTCGCCCGGCCGCCACCTCCTCACCGACGAGGTCGGTCCCGGTGAGCTCGTCGCGCGGCTCGAGCGCCTCGACGGGGCGACCCGCGCGAAGGTGACGATCCCCGAAGGATGGACGCGCTTCGACATCGCGAAGCGGCTCCACGCGCTCGGCGTCGCGTCGTCGACGGCGTTCCTCGACGCGACGACCGACCGCGCGCTCCTCCACGAGCTCGGCATCGAGGCGGAGAGCGCCGAGGGCTGGCTCTTTCCCGCGACCTACGATCTCCCGAAAAACAGCGATCCTCGGGACGTCGTCCGCCGCCTCAAGGCCGAGATGGACCGCCGCTACGGCGCGCTCGAGCAGGCGCACCGCCTCGGCCTGAGCCAGCTCGAGAGCTCGCTCGGATGGGGACGGAAGGAGATCCTCACGCTCGCCTCGATGGTCGAGAAGGAAGCCGCCGTCGACGACGAGAGGCCGATCGTCGCGAGCGTGTTCCTGAACCGACTGCGCGATCCGGCCTTCAAGAGGAAGGTGCTCCAGTGCGATCCCACCGCGGGCTACGGATGCCTCGCGGCAAAGGAGCGCATCCCCGCATGCGCAGGCTTCGCCGGCAAGATCACGCACGCGGTGAACTTCGACCCCATGAACGCCTACAGCACCTACGTCCACGAAGGCCTCCCGCCCGGTCCGATCGCGAACCCGGGGTCGAAGTCGATCCAGGCCGTGCTCGCCCCTGCGAGCACGAAGTACCTCTACTTCGTCGCGCGCGAGGGTCGCCGCCACACCTTCAGCGAGTCGCTCGACGAGCACAACACGGCGGTGAAGGATCTCCGGGAGCGGAAGCGTCCCGAGCGCGACGAGTGATCCCCGCGCATCCGAACCGGTGAGCGACGTCTTGTCGCCCGCGGGCGACCTCGGTAGACCGGAGGCATGGCCGAACGTCACGTCCTCGCCGGAGACATCGGAGGAACCCGCGCGCGCTTCGCGCTCTACGCGCAGAGCCGCGGCGCACGTCCGCGGCGCGTCCACCAGGAGGTGCTCGAGAGCCGCGCCTTCGGGAGCTTCGAGGCGGCGCTCGACCGCTTCCTCGACGGCGCGAGGGCGACGCTCGGGAAGGCGCCGCGGCCCATCGCCGCGTCCTTCGGGATCGCCGGCCCGATCGTCGATCAGCGAGTCCGCACGACGAACCTACCGTGGGCGTTCGACGCGAAGGGCCTCGCGCGCGCCTTCCGCATCCCCATCGTCACGCTCCTCAACGATCTCGTCGCGGTGGGGCTCGGCGCGCTCGCCACGCCCCCCTCGAAGCTCGCGAGCGTGCACCTCGCCCTCCCGGCGAAGAAGGGGAAGAACGTCGCGGTCATCGCCGCCGGCACCGGGCTCGGCGAGGCGCTCTTCGTCTGGGACGGCAGAGGGCACGTCCCGTGCGCGACCGAGGGCGCCCACGTCGACTTCGCGCCGCGGACGCCGCTCCAGACGACGCTGCTCGGCGAGCTCACCAAGGAGCACGGGCACGTCAGCTACGAGCGCGTCGTCGCCGGCTCGACGATCGCCACGCTCTACCACTTCGTCGTGCGGAACGACCGCGTGCGCGAGCCGAAGGAGGCGCTCTCGAAGGTCGCCCGCGCCCCGGACCCCAACGTCGCCGTCGTCGAGCTCGCGAAGGCGGGCCGGAGCGCGGCCGCGCGGCGCGCGATCGATCTCTGGTGCAGCGTCTACGGCGCCGAGGCGGGGAACCTCGCGCTGAAGGGCCTCGCGAGCGGCGGCGTCTTCCTCGCGGGCGGGGTGTCGGCCAGCCTCGTCGAGGTCCTCCGCGGCGGCTTCGGCAAGGACAGGGCGGCGCGGCCGAGCCCGTTCCTCGAGGCCTTCCTCGACAAGGGCCGGATGCGGCCGCTCCTCGAGAACATCCCCGTCGCCGTGTGCCTCGAGCCGCAGGCTGGACTGCTCGGCGCGGCCGCCCACGCGCTGCGCTGCGCGTCCTGACAGGCCCTCAGGACGATCAGGAGAGCGACCGCGCGACCTTCACGACGTGCTCGGCGGTGATGCCGAGCTCCTTCATGACCGTCCCTCCCGGCGCGGAGATGCCGAAGCGTTCGATGCCGATCGCGGCGCCGTCGAGGCCGACGTACCGTCCCCACGTCGACGGCACCGAGGCCTCGATCGCGACGCGCTTGCGGCAGGAGCGCGGGAGCACCGACTCGCGGTAGGCCTCGGGCTGGCGGTCGAAGCGCTGGAAGCAGGGCATGCTCACGACGCGCGTGCCGGGCCCGAGGGTCTTCGCCGCCTCCATCGCGTGCTGGAGCTCGCTGCCCGTCGCCAGGAGGACGAGCTCGAGGGCGGCCGTCTCCTTCTTCGCGACATAGCCCCCTCGGAGCACGCCGTGGCGGCGCTCCTCGACGGGGATCTCCGCGAGCAGCGGCACGTTCTGTCGCGTGAGCGCGAGGAGGGTCGGGCCGTCGGTCCGCTCCATCGCGGCGACGAACGCCCCCGCCGTCTCCTCCGGATCGGCCGGGCGGATGACGTCGAGGTTCGGGATCACGCGGAGGCCAGGCACCGTCTCCACGGGCTGGTGGGTCGGGCCGTCCTCGCCGACGCCGACGCTGTCGTGGGTGAAGACGTAGAGCACGGGGAGGTGGCTCAGCGCGGCGAGGCGGATCGACGGCCGGAGGTAGTCGGCGAAGACGAGGAACGTCGCGCCGCTCGCGCGGAAGATCCCGTGCGCGGTGATGCCGTTCATCATCGCGCCCATGCCGTGCTCGCGGATGCCGAAGCGGATGTTGCGCCCCGTGCGGTGCTCGGGCTTGAAGTCGTCGTCACCCGCCTTGAGATCGCCGATGTAGTTGAGGGTCGAGCCGTAGAGATCGGCGCTGCCGCCGACGAGGAGCGGCGTCACCTTCGCGATCGGCTGGAGGACGTCCTGGCCCGCCTTGCGCGTCGCGATCTTCGTGTCGGCGGGGAACGTCGGGATCGCGTCGAAGAGCGCCTTCGTGTCGACGGTGCGCTTCTTCGTGTCCTCCTGGACGGTGTGGGCCGACGCGCGCGCGGCGCCGAGGACCGCGGCGAGGTCGGGGTTCTTCGCCTTCCATGCGTCGAACGTCTTCGTCCACGCGGCGTGCGCGGCGTCGAGCTCCTCCACGCGCTTCGCGAAGAAGGCCTTCACGTCGCCTCCGACGTACCAGGGCTCGGCCGGGAGCCCGAGGTTCTTCCGGGCTGCCTCGGCGAACTTCGCTCCGCCTTCGCCGTGCGCCTTCTGCGTACCGGCGACCTCCGGGATGCCCTTGCCGATCAGCGTCTTCACGATGAGCATCTGCGGCTTGCCGCTGCCTGCGATGCGCGCGCGGGTGAACGCCGCGTGGAACGCCTCCATGTCGTGACCGTCGACCGTCTCGACCTCGAAGCCGAGGGCCTCGTAGTGCTTCGCCGTGTCCTCGCTCTGCGTCTCCTTCGCCATCGCGTCGAGGGTGACGTCGTTGGCGTCGTAGAGGACCACGAGGTTGTCGAGCCTCTGGTGCCCGGCGAAGGAGAGGGCCTCCAGCGCGACGCCCTCCTGCATGCATCCGTCGCCGGCGAGGACGACGATGCGGTGGTCGAAGATCGTGTGCTCCTTCGTGTTGAAGCGCGCTTCGGCCATCTTCGCCGCCACGGCCATGCCGACGGCGTTGGCGATGCCCTGGCCGAGCGGCCCCGACGTGGTCTCGATCCCGTTCGGCGCGTGCTCGAGCTCGGGATGGCCAGGCGTCTTCGAGCCGAGCTGGCGGAAGCGCTTCACCTCGTCGAGCGTCATCTCCGCGTAGCCCGCCAGGTGGAGCCACGCGTAGAGGAACATCGAGCCGTGGCCCGCGGAGAGCACGAACCGGTCGCGGTTCATCCAGGCGGGATGCTTCGGGCTGTGGCGGAGCGCGTGGCCGAAGAGGACGGCGCCGATCTCGGCGCAGCCGAGCGGGAGACCGAGATGGCCGCTCGAGCTCGCGTGGACGGCGTCGATCGCGAGCCCCCGTGCGACGTTGGCGGCCTTGGCGAGGATCTCTTTCGGGAGCGCGGCGGACATGGTGGCCGGCATCTTCCCCAGACGCGCCCGCCGTCGCAAGACGGAAAGGGTCAGTCGTCGTCGTCGTCGTCACCCTTGCCGCCTTTGCCGGGTTTGCCGGGCTTGTCGGGGGCGGGGGCGGGAGGATCGACGGTGGGGGTGGTCTCCGGTGCGCTCGCGGGCGGCGTCGTCTCCTCACCGGTCGCGGCGCCTCCGGGGGCCTCCGTCCGTGAGGTGTCCGTCGCCGGGACGAGGACGACGTCCGGCTCGGCGAGGCACCCCGCCTCCGCCGCCGCGAGCACGCTGACGAGGATCGTTCCGATCCGATGCCTCCACGGTCGCGCCATGCGTCGCTCCGAGGTCCACGTTCCGTGCCCGTGGAGCCGCACGGCATCTCCGCGGACCCGCGTCGACCGGCCGTCTCGCCCTGCCGCAGCGCCGCGTTCTGCCCCGCGCGTCTCGACGTGCGCCCCTGGTACGACGTCGCCTCAGGTTCGGCGACCCAGGCCGCGTGGGCGACCCATCCTCCACCCGCCGCGAGGGCGAGCCCGGACGTCCGCGAAATGTCACGGTCGCGCTCACAGGAACGGTTCGTGAGGAGTCGGCTCTGCATGCGACCCCGCGCGCTCACCACCACCGTCGCCGTCGCCCTCGGCCTCCTCGCTGCCACGACGACGATGGCCTGCCAGACCGCGGAGTCGGACGACGCGTCGGGCGCGAGCGCGCAGACGGACCTCGGCGGCGCGTCCCTCTACCGCGCGGGCAATCGCTTCGTGGAGCGTGGCGGCCCGCACGACACCTTCCTCGACGAGGTCCAGCCGATCCTCGGCAAGCGCTGCGTGACGTGTCACGGCTGCTCGACGTCGCCCTGCAACTTGAAGCTCACGTCGTTCGAGGGCGCCGACCGCGGCGCCAACGCGCAGAACTACTTCGCGCAGACCGTCCGCGCACACGCGACGGGTCCGCTCCGGATGAAGGACGCCACGAGCACCGCGGACTTCCGCAAGAAGGGCTTTTACTCGGTGACCGAGGGCGGTCGCGACTCGATCATGTACAAGCTGCTCGAGCACGGTAAGGGCAACGAGGCGGGCTTCGATCTGAAGAACGCGTACAAGCTCTACGACGAGAAGGTCTCCGCGCTCGACTACCAGTGTGTCGACACGAGGAAGGAGCTCGACGACCGCATCGCCACGCAGGGCATGGGCATGCCGTTCGGCCTCACGAAGCTCCCGGACGCCGAGTCCCGGGTCCTCGCCGACTGGCTCGCCGCCGGCGCGAAGGGACCGAGCCCCGAGGCGCAGGCCGCTCTCGAAGCGCCGCGCGATCCCGCCGCGGTCCAGGAGTGGGAGGACTTCCTGAACCAGGACTCGCCGAAGGCGAAGACCGCGGCTCGGTACGTGTTCGAGCACGTCTTCTTCGCGCGCCTCCACATCGACGACAGCGCGACGTCGAAGGGCGACTTCTTCGAGCTCGTCCGCTCCTCGACGAAGACGGGGCCCGTGAGGGAGATCGTCACCGAGCGCCCGTCGGATGATCCGAAGGCGCCGTTCTTCTACCGGCTGAAGCGCCACACGCAGCTCGTCACCGCGAAGGACCACACGGTCGTCCACCTCGACGGCGACGTGAGGGCGCGCTGGAAGCAGCTCCTCTGGGACGCGCCGTTCACGATCGATCGCGCGCCGGGTTACTCGGGGCTGAACCCGTTCGAGTACTTCGAGAAGGTCCCCGGGAAGTACCGCTACCAGTTCATGCTCGAGATGAGCCAGACGCTCATCGAGGCGATGGTGAAGGGCGACGTCTGCAACGGCTCCGGCGCGACGTACGCCATCCGTGACCGCTTCTTCACGCTCTTCCTGAAGCCCGACTCCGACCCGTCCGCGATCGACCCCGGCCTCGGGAGCCGCTTCTTCTGGGCCCTCGATCCGACCTCGTCGTCGCTCTTCAAGGATCGCGCGTTCGAGGAGGCGTTCGAGGCGAAGCTCCGCGAGCTGCGGCCGAACGGCCTGTCCGTCGAGGACCTCTGGGACGGCGGCAAGAAGGACGAGAACGCGTGGGTCACGGTCTTCCGTCACCACGACAACGCCTCGGCGCACAAGGGCCCGATGGGCCAGTTCCCCGAGACGGCGTGGGTCCTCGACTACGGCAACTTCGAGCGTCTCTACTACGACCTCGTCGTCCTCTACCGGCCGTGGGCGGCGGTCACGCACAAGCTCAACACGTGGCGCACGATGAGCCACGTCCGCGCGCACGGCGAAGATCTCTTCCTCCTCTTCCTCCCCGAGGACAAGCGCGACGCGCTCCGCCTCCAGTTCACGCCCGGCCTCGCGCGCTGGACCGAGACGCCGATGCGAGGCGCCGGCTTCCCGTCGGCGACGGCGGGCCTCGACGCGAACCGTCCGATGGAGGACTTCGTCGGTCGCGTCCGGAGGTATCTCGGCTCGGAGATCGCCGGCGCGACGCGCCTCGACCCCGACCCGATGGCCGCCCCCGCGACGCCGAAGGACGATCCGCAATCGCGTGACGACATCGAGGACGCGCTCCTCACGCTCACGCAGGACCGCGGGAAGATCAGCGACGCGTTCCCCGACGTCACCTGGGTCACCATCGAGGGCGGCTCGCAGCCGCTCGCGTACACCGTCCTCGCGAACCGCATCTTCTGGTCGAACACGCGCGTCATCGGCGACTCGCTCCCGAGCCTCGCGCGGCGGCCCGAGCTCGACTCGATGTCCGTCGTCCGCGGGCACATCGGCGCCTTCCCGGAGCTCTTCCTCCGCGTTCCGGCGGCCGAGATGGCGTCCGTCGTCCTCGCCGCGCGAGCGTCGAAGGAGCAGCGCGTCGAGCTCCGCCGCAAGTTCGAGGTGAAGCGCAACACGCCCGACTTCTGGAGGTTCCTCGAGGCGGAGCACGCGCGGCAGCTCGTCGAGAACCCGTTCGACGCGGGCATCCTCGATACGCGCCGCTACGTCTACCCGCTCGACGTCAACCCGATCCGCTGAGGGTCTCGTAGAGGCGGAGGCCCGCCCCCATCGTGCCCGCGACGCTCGGGAACCCCGCCGTCGCGTTCACCATCCACAGGTTGGAGAGCGACGACCGCCACGGCCCGCGTCCGAAGCCCACGTTCGCGGGCGTCAGCGCGGCGCCGTAGGAGTTGCCGGCCGGCGCGCGACAGAAGCGCGCGTTGGTCGCCGGCGTCCCGGAGAGCGAGAGCGCGACGTGCTCGCGGAGCTTCGGGACGTAGCGCTCCTCGAGGACGTCGAGGATCCGCTCACGGACCTTCTTCTTCTCCTTGTTGTACGCGCGCCGATCGCGCTGCCGGAGGCGCGCCCAGGTGTCGTGATCGCACGCGGTCGCGATCTCGAGGATCTGGTGGTCCGGCGGGCAGAGCCCGGGCTCGCTCGAGTGGAGGGTCGGCGTCGAGAGGAAGAGCCAGGGGTCCGAGAGATCGTTCCGCACGAGCTGGTCGTCGTAGACGCGGTCGATGTCGGCGTGGGGGTAGTGCCACGTGTTGTGGCTGCCGAAGCCGTGCTCGCGGAGATCGAGCCCCCGGAGCGCGAGGTAGATCGTGAACGTCCCGCACGAGTAGTCGTAGCGGAGGCGCCGCTCGTCCTTCCCGAAGTGGGTCTCGCCCGCGAGCTTCGCGGTCAGACGCGGGTCGACGTTCGAGACGTAGCGTTTCGCGGTGAAGCGCTTGCCGTTCTTCGTCGTGACGCCCGAGACCCTGCCGCCCTCGACCACGATGTGGTCGACCTCGTGCTCGAGGAGGAGCGCGGAGCCCCGCGCGTCGCGGATCCGCCCCGCGATCGCCTCCACGAAGTGCACGTAGTGGTGCTTCGGGTAGTAGGCGCCGCGGTCGTAGTTCACGACGAGCGCCACGTGGAGGAGCAGCGAGACGTCCCGCGGGGGGAGGAGGTAGTCGCCGCACTGTCCGGCGAGGATGGCGCGGACGTTCTCGGGCATCTTCACGTGCTCGAAGAGATCGCCGAGCGTCCAGCGCATGTAGCGGACGACGTGGCGGAAGCGGAGGATCCCCTTCGCGATCGCCTTCGCGGAGAGCACGTCGGGGACGTCGCCGAGCTGGTCGAGCTCGTCGCCCAGCGCACAGATCACCTGGAAGTATCTCCGGATCGGCTCGGCCGCATGCGGATGGTAGTGGAGGAGTCGCTCGCGGAACTTGGAGAGCCCGCTGGGGATCCGGAACCGGGCGCCCTCGACCACGACGTGGTCGAAGCCCTCGGGGTCGAGCCGCTCGAAGGGCACCTCGTCCGAGAGCCCGAGTCGCACGAGGATGTCGTGGATCGGCTCGCCCTCGCCGCAGTTGAAGATGTAGTGCACCTGCGCGCAGAACTTGAAGCCGCGGACGGTGAACGTGTGGGCGTAGCCGCCCGGCTGATCGTGCGCCTCGAGCACGCAGACGCGCCTGCCCGAGCGCGCGAGGAGGGCGCCGACGGTGAGGCCGCCCATTCCGGCTCCGATGACGAGGTCGTCGAACTCGTCGGTCATCCCATGCCGCCCGCCGCGCGGTCGATCACCCACGTGACCGACCCTCGGAAGCCCCGGACGATGCGGGCCGGCGTCTCGTCCACGGTCCCGTTCACGGCCCACACGCGCTCGAGCGCGGCGTTCTTCGAGGCGCCGAGGACGAGGAGGACGGTCGCGCGCGCGTTCTCGAGGACGGGTACGGTGAGCGTGAGGCGCGCCTCGCGTCCGGGCGCCTCGGGTACGGCCGCGACGAGGCGGTCGTTGACGTGCACCGTGGGGTCCCCGGGGAAGAGCGAGGCCGTGTGCCCGTCGTCGCCGACGCCGAGGACGACGAGGTCGAGCGCAGGGAGGCCGCCGAGCTTCGCCGCCACGGTCTCGCGCAGCTCCTCGTCGTAGGCCTGCGCGGAGGCGGCGAGATCCCTCGCGCCGCCGTCCATCGCGTGCACGTTCGCGGCGGGCATGGAGGCCTTCGCGACGAAGGCCTCTTCGATCGCGCGCACGTTGCTCCGCGCATGATCGCGCGGCACGGCGCGGTCGTCGACCCAGTAGAGGTGCACGCGCGACCAGTCGATGGCCTCCTTGGCGAGCAGGCCGTACGCGGGGAGGGGAGAGGACCCGCCCGAGAGCGCGATCGCCGCCTGCCCGCGATCGCGGAGGGCCTCGCGGATCGACTTCGCGAAGCGTCCCGCGGCTTCGCTCGCCGCCTGCGCCGCGTCGGGGGTCGCGATGAGGAGCCCGGGCACCACCTTCGTCGTCATCTCGGAACCCTCCTCTCGTGGTGGTCGCCGTCAGCCGACGGCGAGCCCATCATCGACGATCTGCTCGGCGAACGCGACGGACTCGTCGAACGCGGCGTCCCTCGCCTGACGGTGCAGCGTGCGCTCGAGCCACTTCGCCGCCTTGTTCGCGCCGAGCCGGACGCGCTGCTCGGCGACGTGCCCGTTCGGCGACTCCAGCCGCCACTGCATCACGTCCGAGTCCGCCGTCCGCGCGCCGGGCGCGTGGGCCGGGGGCGGGATCGACGCACCGCTGCCCAGGTCGCGCGTGATCGACCCGCGCATCTTCCCGCCGTGCGCGGCCGCCTCGACGACGATCTCCGCGAGCGCGAGCGGCGCGACGCCCTCCGGTCGCGGGACGGCGCCGACCTCGATCGCGACGATGCCGCCGTCGGGGCGCTTGAAGCGGAGCGAGCCGCCGAGGTGCGCCGTCTTCCACCCGAGGCGCGTCGCGACCCAGCCGAGCATCAGCGCGGGCTCGGGGCCGAGGCGGGCGCCGGGCTCGGACGCCTGGTTCACCTTGACCCGGGTGACGTGGTCGGCGAGCGGCCGGGTCTCCGCCGGATCGAAGAAGCGCGCGAGCAGCTCCTGCCAAGGGGCGAGGCGCGTCCAGGCGAGGTCCCCGACGTGGAGGCGCCCACCTCGCGTACGCGACCACCGCGCGATCTGGAGGAGGCTCGAGACCGACGTGTACTCGCTGTCGAGGAGCACCCGGTCGGCGCTCTCGGCGAGCGCCTCGAAGAGCGGATCGTCGGCATGGACCCGGCCGAGCCAGACGAGCGCCGTCGGAATCTCGGGGACGAGGAGCGCCTCGATCGCGCTCGCGACGCGCGCGCTCGCGTTGCCCTTGGCCTGGAGGAGCACCCGCTCCGAGCATACCTTTCGCCCCGCATCGAGCGCGCACACCGCGGTCGCGCTTCCGTCGAGCGAGTCCACGTCTCCCTCCGGCTCGACCGACACGACGATCGCGCGCGCCGGGATGTTCGCCGTGACCTCGTCGACGACCGGCGTGTAGCGATCGCGGAGCTCCGCCCCGCCGGAGACGACGACGAGGTTCATCGTGCATACGCGCGAGGCGGGGAGCCCGCTCGGATCGGGCGACGCCCAGACCTCGCGGAGCTCGTTCTCGAGGCGCGCGATGAGGTTCGTCGCCGAGCTCACGGCTTTCTCCAGCGGCGACCGTCGCGCGCGATGAGGTCGTCCGCCTGATCGGGTCCCCAGGAGCCGGCCGGGTAGATCGGCGGCGGCGCGTTCGCCTCCGCGTGCCAGGCCTCGAAGACGCGATCGATGTACTCCCACTGCCCCTCGACCTCGTCGCGGCGAGTGAAGAGCGTGGCCTCGCCGCGCATCGCGTCGAGCAGGAGCCGCTCGTAGGCCTCCGGCGTGTTCGACCCGAAGGCCGTGCCGTAGCGGAAGTCCATCGCGACGTCGCGCAAGATGGTGTGCTGACCCGGCTCCTTCGTCGTGAAGCGGAGGGCGATGCCCTCGTCGGGCTGGATCCGCATCGCGAGGACGTTCGGCGAGATCCCGCCGTCCGGAGCGCGGAAGAGGGTGTGCGGCACCTTCTTGAACTGGATCGCGATCTCCGTCACGCGGCGCGCGAGGCGCTTGCCGGCGCGGACGTAGAAGGGCACGCCGCCCCAGCGCCAGTTGTCGACGAAGACGCGCATGGCGAGGAAGGTGTCGACGCGCGAGTCCTTCGCGACGTCGGGCTCCTCCCGGTAGCCGTGCGCTTCCTCGCCGCGGACGAAGCCGCGCCCGTACTGGCCGCGCACGACGTTCTCCTGGACGAGGCTCCGCTCCATCGGGCGGAGCGAGCGGAGGACCTTCACCTTCTCGTCGCGCACGGCGTCCGCCGCGAGCGAGATCGGCGGCTCCATCGCCGTGAGGCAGAGGAGCTGCATGAGGTGGTTCTCGACGATGTCCTTCGTCACCCCCGTCTGCTCGTAGAACTTCCCGCGGCCCTCCACGCCGATGTCCTCGGCGACCGTGATCTGCACGTGGTCGACGTGCTCGCGGTTCCAGATGGGCTCGAAGAGGCTGTTGGCGAAGCGGAAGACGAGCAGGTTCTGCACCGTCTCCTTGCCGAGGTAGTGGTCGATGCGGAAGACTTGCGACTCGTCGAAGGTCGAGGCGATCGTGTCGTTCAGGACCTGCGCGCTCGCGAGGTCGTGGCCGAAGGGCTTCTCGATGACCACCCGCGTCCACGGCCCCCCCTCTCGGTGGGCGGACGGCGGGGCGACGAGGCCCGCCTCGCGGAGGTTCTTCACGATGATCCCGAACTCGGCGGGCGGGACGGCGAGGTAGTAGAGGGCGTTGCCGCGCGTGCCGCGCTCCTTGTCGAGCTCCTCGAGATGCGCCTTCAGATCGGTGTAGGTCTTCGCCTCGTCGAACGCGCCCTGCACGTAGCTGATGCCGCGCTCGAAGTCGGCCCACACCGCGGAGTCCACGGGCTTGCGACGCGAGAAGGCGCTCACCCCCTCGTGCATCTCCGTCCGGAACTGGTCACCTGGCTTCGGTCTCCGCGCGACGCCGACGACCGCGAAGCCGCTCGGGAGCGAGCGGCTCACCGCGAGGTTGTAGAGCGCAGGCATGAGCTTGCGCCGCGTGAGGTCGCCCGAGGCGCCGAAGATGACGACCGCGCACGCGTCGCCGGTGCGATCCTCGATGAGCCCTCTCCGGAGCGGGTTCACCCCTTCGGGTGTCACGAAGCGCGTCATCTCAGCTCCCCTTCACGGCGTGGCCGCCGAACTCGCGCCGGAGGGCGGCGACGACGCGCATCGCGAAGGAGCTGTCTTGCCGCGACGTGAAGCGCGCGAAGAGCGACGCCGCGATGGTCGGGACGGGCACCGCGTGCGCGATCGCCTCGTTGATCGTCCAGCGACCCTCGCCCGAGTCCTCCACGTAGGCCTTCAGCTGGGTGAGCTCGGGATCGGCGACGAACGCCTTCTCGGCGAGCTCGAGGAGCCAGCTCCGGACGACGCTCCCACGGTTCCAGAGCTTCGTGACGGCGCGGAGGTCGTAGCCGAACTCGGTCGCCTTGAGGAGCTCGAAGCCCTCGGCGTACGACTGCATCATCGCGTACTCGATCCCGTTGTGGACCATCTTCGCGAAGTGTCCGGCGCCCGCCTTGCCGAGGTACGCGACGCCCTCTGGCGGGGCGAGCGTCACGAGCGCGGGCTCCACGTGCTCGAAGGCGGTGCGGTCGCCGCCGATCATGAGGCAGTAGCCGACCTCGAGGCCCCAGATGCCGCCGGACGTACCGGCGTCGAGGAAGCGGAGGCCCTTCGTGGCGAGCGTCTCCGCGTGGCGGATCGAGTCGCGGAAGTTCGAGTTGCCTCCGTCGATGACGATGTCGTCCTTCGCGAGGAGCGTCGCGAGCTCCGCGATCGTGCTCTCGGTGGGCTTGCCGGCCGGGACCATGACCCACACCGCGCGCGGCCCGGCGAGCTTCGCGACGACGTCGGCGAGCGAGGCCGCGCCCGTCGCGCCTTCGCTCACCACGCGGGCGACGGCGGCGGGATCGCGATCGTAGGCGACGACCTCGTGGCCGCCGCGCAGGAGGCGCCGAACCATGTTGCCTCCCATCTTCCCGAGCCCTACGAGCGCGATCTGCATCTTCTCCTCCAAGCCCATCTGGTCCGTGGTGTCGGACTTCCGACGGGCGGCGAGTCTACACGGCAGAGCGCGCGTGTTCACCTCCAGGGCGACGCACGAGGTGACCAAGGCTTGCGGCGAGCGCCGCGGTGCTTAGGTTGACGTCATGCAAAACGGAGCCCAGAACCAAACGTCCCTCCAGGGCCGGCTGCTCGGCTTCGTTCGCGTCGTCGTGGGCGGCAAGGCTTTCGATCTTCCGATCCAGGCCATGACGTTCGAGAAGGACACTGCGGGCGACAACGCCCCCGGAGGCTTCTTCGCCGACGGTGGCGAGATCGGCATCCTCGTCGACGACACCGCGCCCGACACCGTGGTGCAGGCGCAGATCGCGAAGGCGACGGCCGAAGCCGTGCAGCACCTCTCGCGGCGCGTCCTCAACTAGGCGCGTTCACGAGCTCATCCGTCGCGGCCCCGTCCCTGCGACCGTGCGAGCGCGAGCGACAAGGCTCGCTCTCCACGCATCAGACCGATCGGAACATTCAGGAAGGCTCGTGCGTCTTCCTCCCGAGAGCGAGCGGATCCTCCGCTCGGAGAACGGGTCTCCTGCTCGCAGGGGACTCTCGGGGGGAGTCGTGCACGCCACGAGGAGGAGTGAAAGCATCATGAGCACGTTCGATCCCGACATGCCGCCGACGGAGACGACCTCGGAGCCCAAGCCCGAGGTGAGCGACCAGAACCCCAAGCCTCGACGTCCGCGCGGATTCGCCGCGATGGATCGCAGCCGCGTGAGCGAGATCGCGAGCAAGGGCGGGAAGGCTGCCCACGCCGCCGGCACCGCTCACCAGTTCACGAGCGACGAGGCACGCGCTGCAGGCCACAAGGGAGGCGTTGCCCCCCACGTGCGTCGGGGGCGCGGACCTCGCACGCCGAAGAAGGCTCCCGCGACGCCGCCCGATTCCTCGGACGCGCCGCAGAGCACCTGATCGAGGCCCTCACCGAAGACGGGGGCCTCTTGATCACGACCAAACGCGCCCGGGGCGCGCCTCGCGGGGCGCGTGCCCGGGTTTTTTTCGTGGTTGCGGGCGTTGCTGCCTGGGGAGCGGCGAGGACCGGAGGCCCTCTCCCCTGCGCGATGGGGGCGCGGTCTTGCCGATAGCGCGCGTCATTTCGGCGGGTCTTCCCCCCGAACCATTTCGAGTGACGGTCCTCCGCCGCCATGGCGGCTGCACCGTCCTCGAGGCGGGGGCTGGCTTTCTTTTTGGGGGGAGGGGCGGTAGGCGTGGCGGGATGAGCGCGCTGCCGGGGGTGAAGGTCCAGCATCCGCACGTCGATGTGCGCGGGGACGTGATGGGGGGAAGCCCCGTCGTGAAGGGGACGAAGGTGCCCGTGCGGAGGTTGTGGGCGTGGCACCGGAAGGGGGTCAGCGTGGAGACGCTGGTGAAGCGGTACCCGTCGCTCGGGTGGGCGAAGGTGCTCGGAGCGCTGGCGTTTGCCTACGACAACCAGGAGCTGGTGGAGGCGGATCTCGAGCGGGAAGCGGCGCTGATGGAGGCGACGGAGGCCGAGAAGGTGCCCGGTCGCATGCTCCAGGAGGCGCTTCCGTTCAAGCCGAAGTGAGGTCGTAACCATCGGAGATCGCTGGGGAGATGCGGGGTGGATGCCGCGGCCTCCGCCGGAGCCGTAGATCTTTGTGTCATGTGAGGCGTCGAAGCGCGTTGTCATGAGGCAACACGCGGAGAAGGCCTTGGCAAGCGAGCACGAGGGGACGGGGGCAGGGGCGCTCCTGCGCGAGCACGGTGCGCTTCTCGCCCGTGTCGCGATGGCGCTCTTGGGGGAACAGGCGGCGGTCGAGCGCGCGCTCGAGCAGGTCGCCAAGGACGCAGCCCATGGCAAGGCGCCGGGCGACGCCACCACGAGCGCGACGCGCGCGTGGCTGCTCGGCCTCGTGCGTACGGCGTGCGCCGCGCAGAGCCTCCGAGCGCCGCGTGGCACGCTCCGGCTCGAGCGCGATGCCGCGCCCGAGACCCAGCGGGACGGCGACCCGGGCGCGGCGCGTCGATCGCTCGCGCGCTTGAAGCCCACCGAGCGTGAAGCCGTGGTGCTCCACCTCGTCGGAGGGCTCGACGCGCGCGGGATCGCCCTCGCGTGCGGGGTCGCGGAGGACGTCGCTCGGGCGCGCATCGCGAGCGCCGTGGGTCAGTTGATCGAGGAGGACGGACGATGAGCGCCACGGTCTGCAATCGCACGAGGGAAGACGTGGTCGGCCTCCTCGAGGGGACCGCCGCGGAGGGGCTCCTCTCGCACGTCGCCGGCTGCGACGCGTGCCGTGATGCACGCTTCGACATGGAGCGCCTCGCCGAGCGTCTCGCGCGCGCCGGAGACGACGTCGTCTTCGGGCAGGAGCTCGCGGATCGCCTCGCGCTCACGGCCGACGCGGCGCCGGAGCCCGCGCCCACCACCGCGCCGCTCCCCGCGGCCGCCGCGACGATCGTGCTCGCGCCTCTCCACGTACCTGCGCCTTCGACGGAGGCGGCGGCCTCGATGGCAGCCGATCCGACGGAGGCCACGCGCACGAGCGAGACGCGCCTGAAGAGCGACGGGGCTGCGCCGCCGAAGCCCGCGATGCCCGTGCCCGGCCTCCTCGGCGAGGGCCGCGGTCGAAAGGGCACCTGGCTTCTCCTCGCCGCGCTCGCCACCGTCGCGGTCGCCGGCGGTGCGGTGTCCCTGGCGACGAAGAAGGCTTCGCCCGTCGAGGTCGCCTCACGCGCGTGGCACGGCAAGGTCACGAAGGTCGCGCGCGCGGGCGCGGACACGAGCGGCGGCCTCTCCGTCGTCGGCAAGGGCGGCGACGCGCCGCTCGCCGAGGGCGGCGAGGTGAAGGCAGGGATGGAGCTCGTCACCGACGCCCGCACGCGCGCGCGGCTCGAGCTCGACGACGGGAGCGTGCTCGTCCTCGATCGCGGCACGAAGCTCGTCGTCGGCGAAGCTCCCCGCACCGTGGTGCTGAAGGACGGCGCGATCCTCGCGGACGTCGCGCACGTCGAAGCCGCCCCGCCGGCGCGGGTCGAGACCCCGTCGGGCGCCGTGCGCGTCCTCGGCACGAAGCTCTCCGTCACGAGCGCGGCCGACCGGACCAACGTCGAGGTCCTCCGTGGCGAAGTCGAGATCGAGAGCGCGAAGGGCAAGCGCGAGCGCGTATCCGCCGGGCAGGAGGGCGTGATGGGCAAGGACGGTCGCGTCGACGTCGCGCCCGCGAACGATCTCGCGCAGCGCGCGGCGTTCGGCGAGCAGCTCGTCGCGCCGTCCAAGGGCGACGAGACCGAGGCCGCCGCGAGCGGCCTCGGTGAGCTCCGCGCGAAGCGTCCCGGCCGCACCGACGAGAAGGACCACGCGGTCCGCCTCGCGAAGCACGCCGTGAAGGTGCGCATCGCAGGCAACGTCGCTCGCACCGAGATCGACGAGGAGTTCAGAAACGACACCGACGACGAGCTCGAGGGGATCTACCGGTTCCCGCTCCCGCCCGGGGCCCAGATCGAGCGGCTCGCGCTCGAGGTCGACGGCAAGCTCGTGGAGGGCGAGTTCGTCGACAAGGCCAAGGCGTCGGCGATCTGGCGCGGCGCGATCCAGCACGCAGCCCCGAAGGCGCCGAAGCCGAAGGAGGAGATCGTCTGGGTTCCGGGCCCCTGGCACGACCCGGCGCTCCTCGAGTGGCAACGCGGAGGCCGGTTCGAGCTCCGGATCTTCCCGATCCCGAAGCGCGGATCGCGGCGTGTCGTCATCGCGTACACCGAGACCGTCGCTCCCGCCTCTTCGGGCTCGCGCCGCTACGTCTACCCGCTGCCGCAGGGCGCCTCGAGCAAGATCACGGTCGACGACTTCCAGGTGGACGCCCAGGTGCTCGGCCACGATCCCAAGACGCCGGTGCGCGTCCGCGGGTACGAGCTCGAGCACAAGCTCGAGGGCAACGCGGAGAAGATGACGACGAAGATCTCGTCGTTCACGCCCTCGGGCGACCTCGCGATCGAGTACGCCCTCGAAGATCGCACGTCCGATCTCTCCACGTGGGCCTACGTCCCGAAGGACGGCACGACCGACGCGAAGGATCCCGTCAGCGACGAGGCGTTCGTCGCCCTCGCGCTCCGCCCGAAGCTCCCGAAGTGGGCGGACGTGAAGCCGCGTGACCAGGTCATCGTCGTCGACGCCGGCCGCGCGATGTTCGGCGAGCGCTTCACCCGGGCGAAGCGCCTCGCGGTCCAGATCGCGCAGGAGATGGACCGCCGCGACCGCATCACCGTCCTCGCGTGCGACGTCACGTGCAAGGCGCTCCCCGGCGGCTTCGCGGCGCCCGGCGCGCCGACGGCCCACGACGTCGACGCGTTCCTCGCCAACGTGACGCCGGACGGCGCGAGCGACCTCGTCGCCGCGGTCCGCGCCGCCGGGCGAGTCGAGGGCCACGATCGGAGCCGTGATCTCCGCGTCGTCCTCGTCAGCGACGGCGTCGCGACCGCGGGCTATCGCTCCGCCGATCGCGTCGCCGCGGGCGTCACCGGCGCGCTCGACGATCCGCGCGCGCAGGTCGTCGCGGTTCCGATCGGCGCCGACGCGGATACGAAGCTCCTCGGCGAGGTCGCGCGGGGAGGGGGAGGCGTCGTCGTCCCCTACCAGCCCGGCCAGCGGCTCGAGGCGAGCGCGCTCGACGTCCTCAACGCGACCTACGGCACGACGCTCCGCGACGTGTCCTTGACTCTGCCGGACGATCTCCACGAGGTCGCGCCGACCGTGATCCCGCCGATCCGCGCGGGCGCGGAGACGATCGTGACCGCGCGCGTGCGCCGCGGAGCGCTCCCGAAGGGCGACGTGGTCCTCAAGGGCATGGTCGGCGGGGAGCCGTTCGAGGCGAAGTACCCGATCGAAGTGAAGCTCTCGTCGGACGACGGCAACGCGTTCGTCCCGCGGCTCTACGCCGGTTACCGGATCGCGGACAAGGAGCGCGACGCCGGCGACGCGCATCGCACGGAGCTCGTCGCCTTCTCGCGCCGCTACGCGGTGCCCTCGCGCTACACGTCGCTGCTCGTCCTCGAGAGCGAGGCGATGTTCAAGGCGTTCGGGATCGAGCGCTCGGCGCACGCCCCGTCGTGGACGGGGGAGGCCGCCGCGGCGGGCACCGTCGTCGCGAGCAAGACCGGGCACCTGGCCGACGCGGCGGACGACGAGATCTTCGCCGAGAGGAAGAAGGACGCGTCACCGGCCGATCTCGGCGACGCGCTCTCCTCCAACGCCCTCGGCGGCGGCTTCGCGATGGGCCGCGCGAGCGGACCCAGGATCCCGGCGGCAGCGGCCGAGGCCGCGCCGCCCGCGAAGGCCGCCGCGACCT
>JALHPN010000184.1 GCA_022842465.1 Polyangiaceae bacterium
CGCGGCGCGGGCGGCCAGCGCAGGATCGCTCTCGCGCGCGTACGGCCTCAGCGCCGGCGCGACGAGGAACCGCGGTCCATCGGCCGTCTCGGCGGCGACCAGCATTCCGCGGTGGCGGAGGCCCTCGAACGTCGCCAGGGCCCCCGGCGCGCCGAGCTCCTCGGCCACCTCGGCCGCCGCGCCGAGCGCGAACGGCGCGGCGAAGAGAGCGCCGACGACGAGGCAGACGCGCGCCTCCGGAGCCTCCGCCTCCCAGAGGGAGCGCAGCGCGACCCCGAGCGTCGCGCGATACCCCGGCGCCTTCCCGCCCTCGAGGGCAACGAGCGGACGCGCGAGCGCCTCGGCGAGCCCTTCGGGACCGAGGACCTCGAGCCGCGAGGCCGCGAGCTCGACGAGCAGCGGGCTCCCGGCGAGCGAGGTGACGATCGCCGCGAGCGCCGCCTCGGAGGGCGGCAGGCGAAGAGGAGAGAGCTCGGCGGCGCGTGTCCGGAAGAGGAGCCGCGTCGCGTCCGGATCCAGCGGAGCGATCTCGACCGCCGCGTCCGCGCCGAGGAGTCGCGCGCGCGCGACGAGGAGGACGGAGGGCCCCGTCGCTGCGCCCGAGGACGCGCCGCGAACGCAGTCCCGCGCGAACCCGACGACCGCCCCGGGGTCGAGGCCGTCGACACCGTCGATCACGAGGAACGTCCCGCGGGCCTCGAGCGCGCGCGCGATGCCGGGGCCTTCGTGCGCGTCCACGCCGAGCGCCGCCGAGACCCGACCCGACAGCTCCGCCGTCGTGCGTACGTCGCTCGCGTCGACGACGACGGTGTCGCGCGACGACCACGTCGCGCGGGCGACCTCGAGCGCCACGCGCGTCTTGCCGAGACCGACCGCTCCCCACGACGAGACGACGGCGTGGGGCACGGCGATGCGCGCGAGGAGCGCGGTGACCTCGTCGGCTCGACCGACGAAGGCACCCGGGCAGGACGGCGGCGACGGCGCCCGCGCCTCCACGAAGCCACCGAGGACCGACGCGGGGACGGCCTCGTCGTCCTCGGTGACCGCGGCCGTGAGATCCGCCCCGCGTCGCGCGACACCGGGCAGGCGGCTCACGTCGCGCGAGGCGGCGGCGGCGTCGAGCTCGGCAGCGAGGGCTTCGGTCGCCTCGGGGCGCCGCCGCGGATCGCGCGCGAGGAGGCGCAGCGTGATCGCGTCGAGCGAGCGAGGGAGCTCCGGCCGGAGGCGCGACGGCGGCCGGGCGTCCTCGATCAGCACGCGCGCGAGGAGCGCCACGTCGTCGTCCCCGTCGAACACGCGGCGCCCCGTCAGCGCCTCGAAGAGGAGGCACCCGACGGCGAAGACGTCCGCCCTGCCGTCGACGCGCCGCGCGCTGCGGATCTGCTCGGGCGCCATGTAGCGGGGCGTACCGAGCAGGGCTCCCGTCACGGTCACACCGCCGCGTCCGCGCACGCGGGCGACCCCGAAATCGACGAGCTTCGGGCCGCGCGACGTGAGCATCACGTTCCGAGGCTTCACGTCGCGGTGGACGATCCCCGCGGCATGAACGACGACGAGCGCGCGCACCAGGCGCGCCGCCAGGCGGAGCGCGTCCGCGGGCGCCATGCCCTCGCCCGCCAGGCGCTCGTGGAGCGTCGTGCCCGGCACCCACTCCATGACGAGGTACGGTCCGAGGGTCCCTTCGACGCCGTGCGCGACGTACCGGACGACGTCGTCGTGTCGCACGGTCGCGAGCGCGCCAGCCTCCGCCACGAAGCGCGTCACGTCCGTCGCGGCCGGGCCGCCGCCGGTGAGCTTCACGGCCACGCTCCCTCCCGCGAGGAGATCCGTCGCCCGGTGGACGGAGCCCATCCCGCCCTCGCCCGCGAGCGCGTCGAGCCGCCATCGCCCGTCGATGACGGTTCCCGCGTCCACGCGAGACATGCTACGCGGAAACCCGAACGCCCCGAGGTCCCATGATGCTCTCCCGCCCTCGCCTCTCGACCCTCGCCCTCGCCGCCGCCGCGCTGCTCACGACGAGCTGCGGCGACGACGACGAGACCGTGCCAGGCTCTCGGGCGGCGCTCGAACCAGGCACGTACGTGGGCGACGTGAAAGGGTCCGACGCGCGCGTCGGGATCGTCGTCGGGATCCAGAGCGTGGTCGTGTTCGTCTGCGGCGGATCGGGCTCCGTCGACACGGCCACCGCATGGGCGAACGGCGACCGCGCGCGCGGGACGACCACGCTGACGACCGGGACGCGGACGTTCACCCTCACCCGCGCCGCGGCCGACGAGAAGGGGGACGAGGTGGGAGGACGCGTCGAGGGCGGGATCGCGCCGCTCGAGTTCGTGGCGAGGCGCGTCCCGAGCGGCACGACGGCGGGCCTCTACGAAGCGGCGGACGAGCTGGGGCGCGCGGGCGTCGTCGTCGACGCGAGCGTCCGAGCGCAAGGCGCGTTCATCCCGACGGGCAGCACCTCCACGGTGTTCCAGATCATCGTCATCTCCCCGCAGTTCGGGCGCGACTCGCTCGAGGTGACGTTCCAGGGCCGCGCGCTCCTCCTGAAGAAGGTCGTGGCGCCCTGAGCCGCGTCAGCCCCTCTGGCGCGTGACCCAGCGCCTCAGCTGGGTCCGGTGCATGCCGAGCGCCTTCGCCGCGGCCGTCACGTTGCCGTCGTGCGCGGCGAGCACATCGCGGATGCGCGCGTCGTCCGGCCCCGCGCTCCGCTCGTTCACGACGAGGGGCGGCGGCGCGGGCGGCGTCGTGATCGGAGCGATCGCGCGTCCCGCGTTCGCGGCGAGGTCCGTCGCCTTCACGAGCGGCTCGCCTCCGCGCGCGAGCGCCTCGTGGGCGGCGCGACGGGCCTCGCCGAGGAGCTCGCGCACGTTGCCGGGCCACGCGCGGAGGAGGCATGCCTCGACGAAGCCGGCGTGGAGCTGGAGCTCGCGCGACGCCTTCGCGACCTCGCGCGCGAGCAGCCACGGGATCTCCTCGCGGCGCGCCCGGAGCGGCGGGACGTCGAGCTCCGGCTGGCCGAGGCGGAAATAGAGGTCCTGGCGGAACGTGCCCTTCGCGACCTCGCCGCGAAGATCCTTGTGGGTCGCCGAGCAGACGCGGAGATCGACCTTCCTGGGCCGTGATGCGCCCAGGGCGAGGACCTCCTGCGTCTCGATGGCCCGAAGGAGCTTTGCCTGCACCGCGAGATCGAGCTCCGCCACCTCGTCGAGGAAGAGCGTGCCACCATGTGCAGACTGCATGTACCCGTCGGCGTCGACGTCCGCCCCCGAGTACGCGCCGCGCTTCGCGCCGAAGAGGAGACGCTCGGCGACGCCGGCCGGGATGGCCGCGCAGTTCACGGCCACGAGCGGCCCTGCGCGCCCGGTCGCCTCGTGGAACACGCGCGCCGCGAGCTCCTTCCCGCTCCCGCTCTCTCCGTGGAGGAGCGCGACGCCCGAGACGCTCCCCGCACGGGCGATCCGGGCGTGCGCCGCGGCGAGGGTCGGCCCGATGACGACGTCCCCCGCGGCCGGATCGTGCTTCGGCCGCTCGAAGGGCCGAACGTCGGCGGCGAAGAGGACGAGGCTCTGCCCCACCCTGAGGATCGATCCCGCCGCCGCTCGGACGGCCTTCGCGCCGTCGATGCGGACCCCGTCGAGGAACGTGCCGTTCCGGCTCCCCGCGTCGGTGACCTCGAACGCGCCGTCCCGCGCGCAGACCGCCGCGTGCTCGCGCGACGCGCGACCGTCCTCCAGCGCCCCGGCGAAGGCTCCGCGGCCGACGACGAAGCGACGGTCGTCCGAGAGCGCCGCAGAGACCATCGTCGGCCGGTCGGCGACGAAGATCAGCACGACGCCGGGGAGCGGACTGCCGTCGGGATCGGAGATGCCGCTCGACGTGTCCCGCGTCTCGATCGTCCCGCCTTCGACCATGGGCCTCGCCGCGAGCCTACCCGGCGACGGGCACGAAGGCACGCGCGTGCCGGCCGTTCGTGCCCGTGTGCCTTCGCGTCCGGACCACGTGACGCGGGGATCCGCGCGCCGCGGAGGTGGCACGGCGGTCGCAACGGGGGGCTCCGTCCCAAGGAGGCTCTTCATGCGTGGAACGACTGGTCTTGGTCTCGTGCTCGTGGCGTCGCTGGCGGCCGCAGGCATCGTCGCGTGCTCGAGCGACGGCTCGGGCGACGCCGCGCCCCCCTACCCCGACGGAAGCGACGCCGGCGCGGACGGCGCGACCGCCCCCGGGACCCCCGCGAGGAACCCGAGCCGCGGATCCGCGATCGCGGTGTCGGAGGACGACGCCGTCCTCGTCGTCGCGAACCGGGGATCGGGCTCCGTCTCCGTCCTCTCCCTCACGTACGAGGGGAACGCCGCCCCGAGGGCGAGCAAGGTCGACGTCGATCTCGGGAGGGGCGCGGAGCCCTGGCAAGTCGCGCTCGCGCCGAACGGCGACACGGCCTACGTCGTCCTCCGCCAGGCGCAGGCCGTCGTCGAGATCACCGGGCTCCGCTCCACGCCGAAGGTCGGCAGACGCGCCGAGACCGGCTCGGAGCCGACGTCGATCGCGCTCTCGCCGACCGGCGCGAAGGCGTACGTCGCCAACTGGGTCGACGGGACCGTCTCCGTCTTCGGGACCGCGACGATGACGCTCGAGAAGACCATCGATCTCAACCCCGCGCTCGTGGCGACCGGGGCGCTCGGCGCCGTCGGGAGCCGCGCGGCCCTCGCCCACCCGCGCTCCCTCGTCGTCTCGAACGACGGCGACGCGGAGGACGACGACGAGACGATCTGGGCCACCGAGTACTTCGCCATGCGCGTCGAAGCGGAGGCCGCCGACGGCGCGAACGCCGACACGAGCAAGGCGGGCCTCGTCTACCGCGTCTCGGCGAAGACGGGCGACGTCGGCACCGTGCGCCTCGGACCGCTCGCGGACGTCGGCCTCCCGGACGAGAACGGGAACCCGGCGGGGTGCTTCCCGAACCAGCTCCAGTCCATCGCGCTCGCGGGGAAGTACGCCTACGTCGTCTCCGTCTGCGCCTCGCCGAAGGGCCCCACGGGCCCCAAGGTCACGGCGACGGCCTGCACGACGGCCGCCGACTGCGCCGGCCTCGTCGCCCCGGTCTGCGCGAAGGTCGACGCGTCGTCGGCGGGCACGGTCTGCATCGACACCGCGAGCGTGAAGACGGCGACGCAGCCGGTCGTCTCCGTCGTCGACACCGAGACGGGCGCCGAGGTCGCGGGCGCCGCAGCGAACCTCAACGCCAGGTGGAGCGAGCTCTACGCGAAGACGAACACCCCCGACGACGCGTCGAGACGCTACCCGCTCGTCGCGGACGACCTCGCCTTCGTGCCGGGTGCCGGCATCGGCTACCTGAGCGCGAACGGGGCGGACGCCGTGTTCCGCGTCCGCTTCGACGCGGCGACCGGCGCGCTCACCGAGGTAGGCTCGCCCGCCGCGGCCTTCGTCGATCTCGCGCCCAAAGAGGCTCCGGCCGCCTCGCAGGGGAAGAACCCGATCGGCGTCGCCGTGTCGGCGACGGGCAAGGGCCTCCTCTTTGCCGCGAACGACGTCTCGCGCAACGTGTCCGTCGTCGACCTCAACCTCCAGGCGCTCGCCGGGGACAAGTCGGCGCCGGTCGTCTTCGACGCCGCCCCGCGGCCGGCCGCCGGCAGCGCCGAGGAGCGCGTCCTCGCCGGCAAGCGCTTCTTCGAGACCGGCACGGGCCGCTGGTCGCTCAAGGGTCAGGGCTGGGGCGCGTGCCAGTCGTGTCACGTCGACGGTCTCACCGACAACGTGACCTGGTACTTCGCGCGCGGCCCGCGCCAGTCGACGAGCCTCGACGGCAGCTACTCGAAGAAGGACCCGAAGGATCAGCGCGTCTTCAACTGGACGGCCATCTTCGACGAGATCGCCGACTTCGAGGGCAACACCCGCGGCGTCTCGGGCGGCGTGGGCGCGATCGTCCGAGCCAAGGGCCCGCCGGCGGTGACCGCCGACCGCATCAACGCCGCGAACGCGGGGGGAACGGGCGTGAGCCACGCCGGCCTGAACGGCTCCGCCGCGCTCCTCGCCGACACCTCGAACCCGCTCGGTCTCCCCGCGGGCGAGGAGAGCGTGCTCGAGGACTGGGCCAGGATCGAGGAGTACGCGCGCACGATCCGCGCGCCGCGGGCGCCGAAGAACCTCGATGCCGCGAAGGTCGCCGAAGGTCGCGCGCTCTTCACGCAGAAGAACTGCCAGGGGTGCCACGGCGGCGACAAGTGGACCGTGTCGCGCGTCTCGTTCACCCCGTCTCCGGCGGAGAACGCGGCGCTCCGGACGACGTCGTGGGCCGACGCTGCGACCGCGGCGGGCTTCCCCGCGTCGCTCTTCCCGGCGTCGACGCCCGAGAACCGCCTCCTCCGCTTCGACTCCGGCAACGCGGCCGCGCTCGACCAGATCCAGTGCGCGCTCCGCCCCGTCGGGACCTTCGGGCTCGCCGAGCCCGGCGTCGGCGTCGCCGAGCTCCGCGTGAACATGACGGCGAAGGCGCAGGGCGACGAGATCGACGGCAAGGGCTACAACCCGCCGAGCCTCCTCGGCATGGCGACCGGCGCGCCTTACCTCCACGCCGGCAACGCGCGGACCCTCGAGGCCCTCCTCGGAGACACCTTCCGCGCCCACCACCAGGCCCTCGCGACGAATTTCCTCGATCCGAGCGACGCCCAGGCGACCGCCCAGCGGGACGCGCTCGTCCAGTTCGTCCTGTCCGTCGACGCGAGCGCGGAGGTGGTCCCGCTCCCGGCCCTCGGCCCGAAGGGCGGCGACCTCTGCCGGACGCCCTGAGGGCAGCGCAAATCGTCGACGCGACCGCAACGAGTCGTTGCGATGGGCATCGGAGGATGCGATCCAGGTTGCCTCGAGGGCCCCTCCGATGCGTCTTCTCTCGGTTTTCTCGTCGTCGTCGTCCGCGCGCTTCGTCGCCCTCGCGGCCCTCCTGGTGGCCGCTCCGGCCTGCAAGAGGGCGCAGGCGACGCAGAAGGAGGCGCCTCCGGCCGTGAAGGTCGCGACGGAGAAGGTGTCGGAGGTGGAGGCCCCGCAGGTCCTCCGCCTGACCGGCACGCTCCGCGGGATGCGCGAGGCCGATCTCGCGGCGAACGCGTCGGGCCGGGTCATCAAGACGCTCGTGGAGCGCGGCGACGAGGTGAAGGCCGGCGCGGTCGTCGCCCAGCTCGACACCAGCACGGCCGCGCTCTCGCTCGCCGAGGCCAAGGTCGCGGTCGCGACCTCCCGGACGCAGGAGCAGATCGCGAAGACCGAGTGCGAGCGGTGGGAGAAGCTCCACGAGAAGGGCGTCGTCAGCCCCGCCGAGTACGACCAGGTCACCGCGAAGTGCAAGACGACGCCCCTCGGCCTCGAGGCGGCCGAAGCGCGCCAGAACATCGTCGCGAAGAACATCGGGGACGGCGTCATCCGCGCGCCCTTCGCCGGGGTCGTCGCCGAGCGCCACGTCGACGTCGGCGAGTACGTCCAGGCGTCCTCCAAGGTCATCACCCTCGCGCAGGTCGCCGAGCTCAGGCTCGAGCTCACCATCCCGGAGGCGAGCCTCGCGCAGGTGAAGCGCGGCGCCGACGTCACGTTCTCCGTCGCGGCCTACCCGGGCAAGACGTTCCACGGCACGCTCCGCCACCTCTCCGGCTCCGTCCGCGCGACGACGCGCGACCTCGTCGCGGAGGCCGTCGTGCCGAACGAGGAGATGCTCCTGCGTCCTGGCATGTTCGCGGACGTCTCCGTCGTCATCGGCTCGAAGCGGCTCCCCTCCGTCCCGCGGGCCGCCGTCTTCGAGGCGAAGGACAAGTCTCGCGTCTTCGTCGTCGAGGACGGGCGCCTCGTCGAGCGCGTCGTGTCGGTGCAGGCGGACGTGGACGGCCAGGTCGCCGTACGCGACGGGGTCCGTCCCGGCGAGCTCGTCGTCGTGGAGGGGCAGGCCCGGCTCGTCAACGGCACGCGCGTCGACTGACGAGGCTCATCCCGACTCGCCCGAGGAGGGCATCGAATCATGCAGTGGCTCGCGCGCATCTCCATCCAGCGTCCCGTCTTCGCGTGGGTGCTGATCCTATGTTTCATCGTCCTCGGCCTCGTCGGGTACGCCCGCCTCGGCGTCGACCAGTTCCCGAACGTCGACATCCCGATCGCCGTCGTGACGACGCGCCTCGACGGCGCCTCTCCCGCCGAGATGGAGACGGACGTCACGGACAAGCTCGAGGGCGCCGTCAACACGATCTCCGGCATCGACGAGCTGACGTCGACGTCGAGCGAGGGCGTCTCGCAGCTCGTCATCGCCTTCAAGCTCGAGAAGGACGTCGAGTCGGCGGTCAACGAGGTCCGCGACAAGATCAACCTCGTGACGCAGGACCTCCCGAAGGGGATCGACCCGCCCATCGTCACGAAGGTCGACCCGAGCGCCTCTCCCGTCCTCGTCCTCGCCCTCCGCGCGAACGACAAGACGAAGGACATCCGCGACGTCACCGAGGTCGCCGACAAGAAGGTCCGGCGCCAGCTCGAGACCATCTTCGGGGTCGGCAAGGTCTCCGTCGTCGGCGGACGCCCGCGCCAGATCAACGTCGCGATGAACCCGGTCGCGCTGCGCGCCGAGGGCATCACCGCCGTCGACGTGCTCCGCGCGCTCGCGACCCAGAACGCGATGACGCCGGGCGGCTCGCTCGAGACGGGCCCGAAGAGCATCTCCCTCAAGATCGAGGGCCGCGTCGGCTCCATCGACGCCATCGAGCGGATCGTCATCAAGTCGAGCCAGGGCCGCCTCCTCCGCGTCGGGGACGTCGCCAAGGTGACGGACGGGAAGAAGGAGGTCGAGAGCATCGCCCGCCACGATTTCAACGACGCGGTCGTCCTCTCGATCGTCAAGCAGGCCGGCACGAACACGATCGAGGTCGTCGACGCGGTCCAGAAGCGACTCGACGCCGTCCGGAGCACGCTGCCGCCCGACATGGAGCTCGTCGTCGCGCGCGACAACTCGCAGTCGATCCGCACGAGCGTCCACGCGGTCACCGAGCACCTCGTCCTCGGCGCGCTCCTCGCCGCGCTCGTCGTCCTCGTCTTCCTCGGGAACGCGCGCAGCACGATCATCGCGGCCATCTCGATCCCGGTCTCGATCATCGGGACGTTCGGGCTGATGTACGTCCAGGGCTACACCCTCAACAACATCACCCTCCTCGCGCTCGCCCTCGCGGTCGGCATCGTCATCGACGACGCCATCGTCGTCCTCGAGAACATCATCCGCTTCATCGACGAGAAGGGCATGAAGCCCTTCCCCGCCGCCGTCCTCGCGACGAAGGAGATCGGCCTCGCCGTCCTCGCCACGACGCTCTCGCTGATGGCCGTCTTCATCCCGGTCGCCTTCATCGGCGGCATCCCCGGACGCTTCTTGAAGAGCTTCGGGTACACGATGGCGTTCTCGATCGGGGTGTCGCTCATCGTCAGCTTCTCGCTGACTCCGATGATGTCGGCGCGCATGCTGCGCCCGTCCTCGCACGAGAAGAACCTCCTCCAGCGCGCCGTCGACGTCTTCTACAAGCCCCTCGAGCGCGCGTACATGAGGCTCCTCGGCTTCTCGCTCCGGAACCGCTGGGTCGTGATGGTGCTGTGCGCCCTGTCGCTCGCCTCGTGCGGGCCGATCGGCAAGCGGCTCCCGGGGAGCTTCCTCCCGGAGGACGACAAGGCGAAGTTCCAGGTCACGATCCGCGCCCCGGAGGGCACGAGCTCGGACGAGACGCTGCTCATCGCCGAGCGCGTCGCCGTCGACGCGCGCGAGCTGCCCGGCGTCGCCCACATCCTCGTCACAGTGGCGGAGGACGACCAGCGCTCGAAGAACTACGCGCAGGTCTACATCGACCTCGTCGACCCGAGCGCGCGCGAGCTCACGCAGTTCCAGCTGATGGACAAGACGCGGCGCGAAATCGTCACGAAGCTCCCGCCGGGCCTCCGCGTGAACGTCGCGGAGGTCCCCGACTTCGCCGTCGGCTCGAGCACGCAGAACATCCAGGTCGTCATGTCGGGGCCCGACCTCGACACGCTCCAGGGGTTCGCGAAGGAGATCACGGCAGGGCTCAAGGAGTCGAAGCTCGCGGTCGACGTCGACACGACGGATCTCGACCGACGCCCGGAGGTGAAGGTGACCATCGACCGCGACCGCGCCGCCGACCTCGGCGTCTCCGTCTCGGACGTCGCGCAGACGCTCCAGATGCTCGTCGCGGGCGTGAAGGGCGGCGCGTTCCCCGAGAACGGCGAGGAGTACGACATCCGGATCCGCGCCGACGCCACCTACCGCGCAGAGGCAGAGTCGCTCGCCCAGATGAGCGTCCCGTCGTCGAAGCACGGGAGCGTCCCCCTCGCGTCCGTCGTCTCGTGGCACGAAGGGAAGGCTCCGTCGCGCGTCAATCGCTACGGTCGGGAGCGGCAGATCACCCTCCTCGCCAACCCCGCGCCCGGCGTCGGCGACGACAGGGTGACCCAGTACATCGACGCCAAGTTCAAGGAGCTCGGGCCATCCGCGTCCTACCGGCTCCAGCCGACGGGGCGCTCCAAGTCGCAGGCCGAGACCGGGAAGGGCTTCGCGCTCGCCCTCGGGATGGCCTTCGTCTTCATGTACCTGATCCTCGCGGCGCAGTTCGAGTCGTGGCTCTCGCCGGCGATCATCCTCGCGTCGCTCCCGCTGACCGTGCCGTTCGCGCTCCTGTCGCTGCTCCTCTTCGGCCAGTCCCTGAACCTCTTCTCGATGCTCGGGCTCCTCGTCCTCTTCGGTGTCGTGAAGAAGAACAGCATCCTCCAGGTCGACCACACGAACCACCTCCGATCGCTCGGTCGGCCGCGCTTCGAGGCGCTGATGGAGGCGAACCGCGACCGCCTACGGCCCATCCTCATGACGACGATCGCGTTCGTCGCCGGCATGGCGCCGCTCATCCTCTCGAAGGGGATCGGCGCGGGCTTCAACCGCGCGACGGCGAGCATCGTCATCGGCGGGCAGACCATGTCGCTGCTCCTCACGCTCCTCGCGGTGCCCGTCCTCTACAGCCTCGTCGACGACGTGCGGGTGTGGATCGGGCGGCGTCGCAAGGCCGAGGACATCGACCGCGGCGAGGCGGAGCTCCCGGCCGTGCTCGCGGGAGAGGCGGAGCTCGCCCACGGCAAGGCCGCGGAATGATCCCGGACAAGCCCGAGAAGCGCGCCCTCGTCCGGGGCGAGCCCGTCGTCAACGAGGTGCTCGACGCGACGCTCGCGGAGCTGTCGCATGTCGGATACCGCGCGCTCCGGATCGAGAACGTCGCCGCGCGCGCGGGCGTCCACAAGACGACGATCTACCGGCGGTGGCCGGAGAAGGTGGACCTCGTCGAGGCGGCGCTGCTCCGGAACTTCGACGACGGCTTCGTCGCGCCCGACACCGGGTCTCTGCGCGCCGACCTCTTCGAGGTCGCGAAGCACATGGTGCAGGTGTCGCTCGGCCCCACCGGCAAGAGCCTCGTCCGAATGGTGATGGCGGAGCACAACGAGCCCGACATCGCGCGCATCGTGCGCGCGCTCCGCCGCACGAAGGAGAAGGTCCCACGGGAGATCTTCGCGCGGGCCAGGGTGCGCGGCGAGCTCCGCGAGGGCGTCGACGGGGACCTCGTGATCGGCATGCTGGCGGGGACGATCCATCACATGGCATTCGGGCTCGGGTGCGTGCCCTCGGCGGCCGATCTCGACGCGATCGTGGACGTCGCGGCGTACGGCGTGCTCGCGTCGACGCGCGAGCGCGGCACGCCGTAGGGCCTCGCCACGAGGGTGGCCTATGCCAACCGCGAGCGGGTCTCGACGTGAACGGGGGTTCGCGATCGACGACCGACCGCCGCCTTTCCCGCACGATCGCGAGGGCTGCGGCTCGGCATCCGCTTTGCTGCGCGTCGGGGCATGCGGCTCCTCCCGTTCCTCCTCGCCCTTGCGCTTCCGCTCGCCGCGACCGGCTGCAGTACGGAGGAGACCTCCGCGACCGCCGCCGTCCCCGTCGACGACGGCGGCTACGCGCTCGTCCGGATCGAGGTCCCGGGCGGGCACGACGCCGAGGTCACGATCGCGGTGAACGACGCGGCGCCGAACGAGAGCTACTACCTCCTGGTCTCGGACGATCACGCCCCGGGACACGTCGGCTGGTTCGACGTCGGCCCGTGGGCCGCGAAGGCGCCGTCGTGCCGCGCGAACGACGACGACGACGGGGACGGCTGCAACCCCGAGGGAGCAGGCCGGATCGCGAGCGTCCGCGTCGCCGCGACGGGATCGCCGGTGGCCCTCGTGCATCGAAAGGAGTGCTCGAAGGACAGCGATCGCGTCTGCACCCTCTACTACGCCGTCCTCGCGGGCTCGCGGCTCCCCGCGACGCGGAGCGGGGTCGTCACGGTCACCACGCGCGACGTGCTGCACGCCCATCCCGCCGAGATCGCCGTCATGCAGTGACGCTCACGAAGCGAATCAGGCGCGATCGACCGCGACCACGCCCTGCACCTTCTGGAGGGCCTTCATGACGCCCTTCAGCTGGGTGAGGTCCGAGCACACGAACGTGAAGACGTTGACGGCCTTGCCGTCGTCGCCGGCGCGGCAGTTGGCCTCGGAGATGTTGATCCCGAGCTGGCTGAAGGTCTGGCCCACCGTCGCGAGGATGCCGGGGCGGTTCGCCGTCACGACGCGGAGCTGCACCGAGCGGTTGATCTTCGCCTTGGAGTCCCAGGTGATCTCGACGCGACGCTCCGGATCCGTGTCGAACGCCTTCGGGCAGCCGCGCCGGTGGATGGTCACGCCGCGACCGCGCGTGATGAAGCCGAGGATGTCGTCGCCGGGGAGCGGGTTACAGCACTTGGCGTAGCGGACGAGGACGTCGTCGATGCCGTTCAGCCGGATGCCGCCGTCGTCGCCCTTGATGACCTTGCGGACGAAGCCCGCGATCCGGCCCTCGCGGAGCTGCTCGGGCGGGACGCTCTGCGCGCCGTCGACGCTCGGCGGCGCCACGACCTCGAGCACGTCCTTCGGGTCGACCTTGCCGTAGCCGATGCCGATGAAGAGCTCCTCGACGTTGCCGACGGAGAGCTGCTCGAGGAGCTTCCGGAGCTCGTTGTCGTTCTTGAGGAGCTTCGAGAGCGAGACGCTCGACTTCGAGAACTCGCGCTCGAGGAGCTCCTTGCCGAGGCGGAGCGACTTGTCGCGCTGCTCCTGGCGGAGGTAGTTGCGGATCTTGGCGCGCGCCCGCGTCGTGATCGCGAAGTCGAGCCAGTCCTTGCTCGGCTGCTGGCTCTGGCTCTGCACGACCTCGATGACGTCGCCGTTCCGCAGCTTGTAGCGGAGCGGCTCGAGCTTGCCGTTCACGCGCGCGCCGGTGATGTGCTCGCCGAGCTGCGAGTGGATCGCGAACGCGAAGTCGACCGGCGTGGACCCGCGCGGGAAGACGCGCACCTCGCCCTTCGGGGTGAAGACGTAGACCTCGTCCTGGAAGAGGTCGACCTTCACGCCCTCGAGGAACTCGGCCGGATCCTTGAGGTCCTTCTGCCACTCCATCAGCTGGCGGAGCCAGCCGAAGCGCGCCGCGTCGCTCTCGGCGATCCCGCCGCCCGGCGTCTTGTCCTTGTACTTCCAGTGGGCCGCGATGCCGCGCTCCGCCACGCGATGCATGTCGTGCGTGCGGATCTGGATCTCGATGCGCTCGCGCCCCGGCCCGATGACCGTCGTGTGGAGCGACTGGTACATGTTCGGCTTGGGGAGCGCGATGTAGTCCTTGAAGCGGCCCGGCACCGGCGTCCACTTCGAGTGGATCACGCCGAGCGCCGCGTAGCAGTCGCTCACGCTCTCCACGAGGACGCGGAACGCGATGATGTCGTGGATCTGCTCCACGCTGCACTCGTTGGCCTTCATCTTGCGCCAGATCGAGTAGAGGTGCTTCGAGCGGCCGGAGACGTCGGCGGCGAACCCCTGCTCGGCGAGGCGGCTCGAGAGCGTCTTCGAGACATCGGCGATGTAGCGGTCGCGCTCCTTCTTCGTCTTCGTGACGCCCTGGAGGACCTCCTGGTAGCCGTCGGGCTCGAGCCAGCGGAAGGAGAGGTCCTCGAGCTCGCTCTTGAAGGACTGGATGCCGAGCCGGTTCGCGAGGGGCGCGTAGATCTCGAGCGTCTCGCGCGCGATGCGCTCCTGCGCCTCGGGCTTCATGTGCTCGAGCGTCCGCATGTTGTCGACGCGATCGCAGAGCTTGATCAGGAGGACGCGGATGTCGCGCGCCATCGCGACCACCATCTTGCGGAAGTTCTCCGCCTGGCGGTCCTCCTTCGACGCGAAGTTGATCTTGCCGAGCTTGGTGACGCCGTCGACGAGCGAGGCGACCTCGCCCCCGAACTCGCGCTCGATGTCCTTCGTCGTCGCGAGGGTGTCCTCCACGACGTCGTGGAGGAGACCCGCGCAGACCGAGGCCGTGTCCAGCCTGAGCTCGGTGATGATGCCGGCGACCGAGGCCGGGTGGATGAAGTAGGGGTCGCCGCTCTTGCGCTTCTGGCCGTCGTGGGCCTTCAGGCTGTAGTCGTACGCCCGCTTGATCAGGTCGGCGTCGGCCGCAGGCTGATAAGACCGGACACGCTCGATGAGGGAGTCGACCTGAAGCATTCGGAGGCGGGTGACCGCCGCGTGGGACGACGCGGCAACACGCCCGATTTCGAACGTAACACCCGCCCGATCCCAGGGCAACGGGACGACCTCACTCGCAGCCGGCCAGGACCGCTCCGCCGCACGGGAAGGGCGAGCCGATCATCGCCTCCGCGGACGCGCGGCAGCTCGCGCCCTCGTAACGGACGACGTAACGGCCACGGAGGAGCCGTGTCGTGTACGAGATGGGGCCAGCCTCCCCGAACCGAGCCGTGGCGGCGCTCCCGCCCGTCCCGAGCGGAGCCGTGGCGAACGACAGGGCGCCGCGGTCCGCGTCCGCGTCGGGCGCCGGCTTTCCGCCGAGCGTGACGCGCCCGGAGATGCGCGCCGTCCTCACGTCGACGTCGAGCGCGCCGCCCTGCGCCAACGCCGCGTTCGGCTTCACGACGCCGGCGTTGCACGGGAGGAGCAGCGGATCCTCGGGCGAGGAGGAGCACGGCGTGCCGCCCCAACCGACGTCGTAGGTCCCGGCGAGGAGCCGGGCGGCGTAGGTGTCTCCCTCGGCGATCGTGACGCTCGCGCTCGAGATCTTCGCGCCGGGGAGCTCGTCCGCGTCGTCTGCGGGGGCGGGTTTTGCCGTACGCGCCGCCGCGAACGTCAGGACCGCCGTGCGGCCGATCACGGGGAGCGGGCGTCCGTCGACCGTCACCTTCCCGTTCACGGACACGACCTTCAGATCGAGGTCGAGCGCGCCCGAGCCCTTCGTGAGCGAGACGCCCGGCTTCACCACCCCGGCGTTGCAAGGCCACGTGCTCGCGCCTCCAGGCGCGCACGTGCTCGATCCGGGCGCGTACCCGGCGTCGTAGCTCCCGGCCACGAGCACGGTCGCGTAGCGCCCGTCCTCGCCGACGGGCGTGCTGACCGCGCCGCCCGTCGGGCTCGTGAACGTCACCGAGCCGCGCGAGGCGCCCGGAGACAGGGCCCCGACGGCGCCGTTGACGGTGACGCGGCCCGAGACCGACGCTGTGGGGACGTCGACGTCGAGCGTGCCGTCGGTCTGCAGAGCGACGCTCGGCTTCACGAGGCCCGAGCTCCGCGGGAGGCTCGGGACCGACGTGCTCGGCACCCCGGCGAAGGTGACGACGTACGTGCCCGGGAGGACGGCGACGGCGTAGCTGCCGTCCGTCGCGATTTGTACGCTCGCGCCGGCGGTCGCCTTCGCGCCGGCGAGCGCGAAGACGAGCGAGCCGCCGCGGGTCGTCGGCGTCATGCGGACGCCGTCGAGCGACACGGCGCCGCGCACGACGCTCATCGGGACGTCCACGTCGACCACGCCGCTCGCGGTGACGGGCACGTTCGGCCGGACGATCCCGGCGTTGCACGGGACGGTCGCCGTGCACGTGCCCGACGGCGGCGCGTAGCCGACGTCGTACGTCCCCTTCAAGAGACGGATCGCGTAGTCGGCCCGGAGGCCGTCGAGGACGACGCGCGCGCCGACGGCGGTGCCGCTCGCGCCCCCCTCCGTCCCGGTGAAGGTGAGCGCGATGCGCTCGGCGGCGACCTTGCCGCGAACGAGCGCCTTGCCGGTCACGAGGGCCGTCGCGAGATCGAGATCGATCACGCCGTTCGACGCGACTGTCACGTTCTTCTTCACGACCCCGGCGCTGCACGGCCACGCGCTCGGCGGCTGTGCGCTCGCGCACGCAGACGCGTCGGGCGTGTAGAGGACGTCGTAGGCGCCAGGCACCACCGTGGTCTCGTAGCTCCCGTCCTCGAGGACCTGCGTCGTGGCGCCCCCGCCCTTACGCTTCCCGGCGGGCGTGGTGGGCACGAGCGTGACGCTTCCGGTCGCGAGTGGCTTCGGGGCACCGTCGACGGTGACCTTGCCGCGTATCGCGACGGCCTTCACGTCGACGTCGTACGTCCCGTCCTTCGAGAGGTCGACGCCTTCGCAGGCGGGGAGCTCGTCGGCGGTCCCGCCGTCCCCCGCGCCCTCCCCGCCCTCGGCTCCGGGACCGGCATCCCCGTCGCCGGACGACGAAGCATCCGAACCCTTGCTGCTGCACCCCGCGACGGCCGACGCCGCGAACGCGCCGGCGAGGAGGAGGACGGTAAGACGCGGGGATGGAAGGAGGCGACCCATGCCGACGCTCTACGGCCGGCCGCGCCGAACCCTCCCCTCCGCGGGTGCGGACGGGCCGAGGAAGGTGTCGAACGACGGCGCCGTACGAGGGGCATGCGCTTCTCGTCCGCCCTCTTCGCCAGCTTCGCCGTCGCGATCGGCGCGATCGCATGCTCGTCTTCGGCGGGCTCGGAGGTCCTGCAGCCCGGGACCGGCGATCTCCCGACGACCCCGACGGACGAGGGTACCGTCACGCCGGGCGAGGAAGAGGAAGGAAAGCCCCCCGCGCTGCCCGCGACGTGCCCCTGCCCCGTCGAGTCGTACTGCGATCTCTCCTCGAACACCTGCAAGGCGGGCTGCACGCGGGACGAAGAGTGCAAGGCCGGTCGCTTCTGCGACGAGGCGACCCGCACGTGCGCGGACGGCTGCCGGACGGTCGCGGACTGCAAGGCGCCGGCGAACGGCGACGTCGCCTGCGCGGAGGGCATGTGCAAGGCGACCTGCGACGCGCGCTTCCACGCCTGCGGCGCCGCGTGCAAGGCCGACACGGACCCCACCGCGTGCGGGACGACGTGCACGGCGTGCCCGATCCGGACCAACGCGACCGCCTCGTGCGAGGGCGGGGCCTGCAAGAGCGCATGCAACGCCGGCTTCCACGAGTGCGCCGGCGCCTGCGCGTCGTCGACCTCGCCGCTCACCTGCGGCGCCTCCTGCACCCCGTGCCCGGGCGTCGCGAACGGGGCCCCGACCTGCGACGGCGGCGCGTGCGGGATCAAGTGCAACGCCGGCTACGTGCCCGACGGGAACGCGTGCGTGCGCGACTGCGTCGTCACGGGGTGCGGCGCGTTCCAGTGGTGCGACGCGACGGCGACCCACCTCTGCAAGGCCGGCTGCGAGCGCCACGACGAGTGCGGGAGCGCGCAGTTCTGCAAGATCGCGACGCACACGTGCGAGAACACGACGAGCGGCCAGCGGTACTGCCCCGCCGGGTTCGTCGCGCGCGGGAGGTGCAGCGACGGACGGGACATGTGCGTGAACGCGTCGCTCCCGGCAGGGACGCAGCACGTGTTCGGCGCGGCGTGCCCCGGCGGGACGACCGCGCGCGGGAGCACGAACTGCAGCGGCGACACGTGGGTCTGCGTCCCGAACGATCCCTGAGCTCGATCTGCTAGGGTCGGCCCGTGCCGCTCCAGCCGGGACAGACCTTCGCCCGCTACACGATCGAGGACCTCCTCGGCGCCGGCGGCATGGGCGAGGTCTACAGGGCGCACGACACGACGCTCCGCCGTAAGGTGGCGCTCAAGGTCATCCATCCCGACCTGCAGGTGCCCGACGCCGCCGAGCGGCTCGTCCGCGAAGCGCGCGCCGCCGCAGCGCTCTCGCATCCGAACACGATCGCGATCCACGATCTCGGCGAGACCGACGGCGTCGTCTACCTCGTCATGGAGCTCGTCTCCGGCGTGCCGCTCCGCGTCTTCGTCGGGGACACCTCGGTGCCGGCGGTGAAGAAGCTCCGCTGGCTCGTCGACGTCGCCCGCGGGCTCGCGGCGGCACACAGGGCAGGCCTGGTGCACCGCGACGTGAAGCCGACGAACGTGATGGTCAGCGACGAGGGGATGGTGAAGGTCCTCGACTTCGGGCTCGCGAGGCCGGTCGAGGGCGCGAGCGCGCGCACGGACGTGAACCTCGTCGTCGGCACGCCCCGGTACATGGCGCCCGAGCTCTTCTCCGGGCTCCCGGCGGACGCGCGGAGCGACGAGTACGCGTTCGGCGTGACGGCGTACGAGCTCCTCACCGGCATGTACCCCGGGGGTCCGACCGGCGCGCTCCCCGCCGCGCTCGACACGATCGTCCCCGAGGTCGGACCGGCCGTCGCCCGCGTGATCGGGCGGACGCTCTCGCGAGGCCGCGACGAGCGTTACCCGACGATGGAGGAGGTCGCCGACGCGCTCGACGAGGCCTGCCCGCGCGACGCGCGCCTCGGCGGAGGCCCGGTCGGAGGCACGCCGGCGACGAAGCGCGAGGGAGCCTCGCGTGGCGCGACGGCGCTCGCGCTCGCGCCGACGGAGCTTTCGCCGACGGAGCTTTCGCCGGCGGCGGGGACGAGGACCTCGGCGCCTCCGTCGACGCGTCCGCCGGCCACGGCCCGGAAGCCGAGCGTCGCGGGGATCCTCGCCGTGCTCGGCTTGGTCTCCTTCGCGGGCGTGTACGTCGCGACGCGCTTCAGCGGCGCGGAGGCGGGCGCGAGCGGCAGCGTCGCCGTCGACGCGAGCGCGATCGGCGAAGAGCTCGAGGTCGACGAGGACGCGGGCGCGGCGCCCGAGCCGGCGGCGCCCTCC
>JALHPN010000185.1 GCA_022842465.1 Polyangiaceae bacterium
AGGCGCGGGCGCCGCCGCCGGCGCCGCCGCCGGCGCCGCCGCGGTCCCGTCCGTCACGGGGGTCGATCGCGTCCCGTCGATGCGGTCCTTGAGGCGCGGCTGCGCGCTCGCCGTGGTCGCCGCCAGGGTCGCGACGAACGGAAGCCAAATCTTGGTGATCGTCTTCATTCGGGGTCGTCTCGAAGTCTTCCGTGCAATCAGATCGAGAGAGGCTTCTTCGCGGGAGCCGAGGAGGGCAGCGGCGTCTCGGAGGCGGCGGAGAGAGACGAACCAGAGACCGCACGGCTCGTCACGACCACCGCCGTGATGCTGAGGAGGCCCACGAAGAGCACGCACGCGCCGACGAGAGCGGCGACGGTGCGGATCGTGCGGGAAAAAAGCTCGCGATCGCCGTCGCCGGCAGGAGCGCTCAAGGCGGACCTCACTTGATGTTGTAGTCGAGGTTCATGTTCTGACCTCGACGGTTGACTTGGACGGTGAGCTTGTCGGCGGTGCGGAGACGCGCGTAGGCCTCGAGCGCCTTCTCGGGGCTCGCCATGTCGAAGCCGTTGATCGTCTGGAGACGATCGCCGTTCTCCATGCCGAGGACGCCGAGGAGCGTGTCCTGCTTCACGCCGAAGAGACGGATGCCGACGACGCGGCCGTTCTCCTGCTCCGGGACGACGCGCGCCTGGCGCATCAGGTCGGCCTGGTTCTCGAGGATCTTGTCGACGACGCCCCGGTCGACGTTGAACTCGGTCGCCGAGACCTTCTGGATCCCCTTCGCGTACGCCGGGTCGAGCGTCTTGGCGCCCGAGGTCGGCGCGGAAGACGCTGGCGGCGGCGCAGCGGCGGCGGGTGCCGGAACGTCCGCCTGCTTGAACACCTGCGCCTGGCAGAGTGACCCGCTGCTGTCGAACCAGACGCGGTCCCACCCGATGAAGTGCACCTTCTTGCCGGCGATCTCGCCGCCGCGGCGGCGGAGGACCGTCTTCGGCTCACCCGTCCCGCTCATCGCCGCGAACGACCACTCGGGGTCGCCCGACGCCGCGATGACGAGGACCTTGACGCCGTCGCACTGCGGCGCCGTCCACGGATCGGTCGTGTCGATCGACGAGCTCGAGCCGCTCGCGACGCTGTCCGAGACCGGCGGCGGCTTCAGCGGCCCCGTCACGTGGTCGAAGGGGTTCCGCGCGAGGATTGGCTCCGCGCTCGGGGTCTTCATCGACGAGCCGCCGCTCGGCACCCCCCGCGGAGGAGCGGGCACCGCCGCGAGCTGCTTCTCGTCCGGCATGAGCCCGATCCCGATGAGCTGGGACACAGCCTGCGCGTTGAGGAGCGCCGCGACGGCGACCAACGGCAGGATCGCGATCCAGAAATTCTTCTTGAGGACTTGGTCGACTGCCATGAGGCCACACGCTGGCGGGAGGAACCCGGGGAGCTCCGCCCACCCCGCCGGTTGCGAGCGGCATGCCACCATCTCGGGACCCGAAAAGAAAGCGCGATTTCGCGTTCGTGCGCGCCTCGCGGACGACAGGTTGTCCGAGATCGGTGCCCGGCCCGGCGGACACTGACAAAGTGACAACCGGACCTTCGCGCGCCGCCGTCAGCCGGGGCCGTCGACGCCGTCGAGCTTTCGGTAGATGGTCCGGGTCGAGATGCCGAGGAGCTGCGCGGCGAGGCTCTTGTCGCCCTTCGTGTGCTTCAAGGTCTCCTTGATGACGCGAAGCTCGATCTCCGAGAGCGGCGTCCCGACGGGGAACTCGAGCGCGCGCGGGGCTCCGGCCTGCGCGGTCGCGATCGCGTCGGGGAGGTCGTGCTCGGTGAGCGTGTCCCCTCGCGAGAGGACGACGGCGCGCTCGATGACGTTCTCGAGCTCGCGGACGTTGCCCGGCCACGCGTAGTCGAGCATCCGATCGAGGGCCGCGCGCGCGACGACGAGGCGCGCCTTGCCGTTCTTCTTCGCGTAGAGACCCACGAAGTGGTCGACGAGGAGGGGCACGTCCTCGCGGCGCGCGCGAAGGGGTGGCGCGGTGACGGCGATGACGTTGAGGCGGTAGTACAGATCCTCGCGGAAGCGCCCTGCCTGCACCTCGGCGAGCAGATCGCGGTTCGTCGCCGCGACGATTCGCACGTCGGCCTTCACCGTGTTGCCGCCGAGCGGCTCGTACTCGCCCTCCTGGAGCACGCGGAGGAGCTTCACCTGCACCTGGGGCGAGAGCTCGCCGATCTCGTCGAGGAAGAGGGTGCCACCGGCAGCCTTCGCGAAGCGGCCGTCCTTCTTCGTGACCGCGCCCGTGAACGCGCCGCGCTCGTGGCCGAAGAGCTCGCTCTCGAGGATGGTCTCCGGAATCGCCGCACAGTTCACGGCGATGAACGGGCCGGAGACGCGCGCGCTCTTGTCGTGGATGAAGCGCGCGAGCAGCTCCTTGCCCGTGCCGCTCTCGCCGAGGACGAGCACCGTCGCCATGCTCGGGGCGGCCTGCGACGCGACGTCGATGACGCGACGCCACGCCGGCGAGCTGCCGACGATCTCGCGCTTCGTCAGCATCTTGATCTCGTCCTTGAGCGAGCGGTTCTCGGCGACGAGGCGCCCGCGCTCGGCTGCCTTCCGCACGCTCTTCACGATCGTCATGCGCTTCAGCGGCTTCTCGACGAAGTCGTAGGCCCCCTCGCGCATCGCGCTGACGGCCGCCTCGACGGAGCCGAAGGCGGTCATGAGGACGACCTCGACCTCGGGCTGCACCTGCTTCACGGCGCGGAGGAGCTCGAGGCCGGTCGTCCCCGGCATCATCAGATCGGTGAGCACCACGTGCACGCGATGGGTGCGGAGCTGCTCGAGCGCATGCTTCGCGTCGTATGCGACGAGCACGCGCATGGACTCACGCAGGAAGATCTTCTCGAGCGACTCCACGTTGGAGCGCTCGTCGTCGACGACGAGCACGGTGGTGCCGTCCGCCGGCGTCGCTGACGTCGTGTCACCCGGGCTTGCCAATTCGTCCATGCCCCAGGCAAGATGGCATAGCTCGTCAGAACGTCAAGGCTGCGACCGTCGCGCGCTCACTTCACGAGCGCGGAGAGGGCCTTGAAGGCCTCGCTCCCTGCCCGCTCGAGCCAGTCGAAGACCACCGCCTCCGTCACCGTCCGCGTCGCCCCGGCGCGCACGCAGAGCTCGAGCCCGATCTGCCGGTTCTCCTCCCGGCGCGAGGCGACCGCGTCCGCCACCACGTGCGTGTCGAAGCGGCGTTTCACGAGCTCACGAACCGTCTGCATCACGCACACGTGACTCTCCATCCCGACCACGATCACGCTCCGCGGCGCCACGGCGTCGAGCGCCCGCGCGATCGCGAGGTCCGAGCACGCGTCGAAGGTGAGCTTCGGCAGCGGCGTGACCCCGATCGCGTCGAGCTTCTCCTTCAAGGCCGGCACGGTCGGTCCGAGACCCTTCGGATACTGCTCGCTCGCCACGACGGGGACGCCGAGCACCTTGGCCGCATCGAGCAGGATCCCCGCGTTCCTGATCAGCTCCGCGAGCGCGGCTTCGGGCATCGCCGAGGCGAGCCGCACCTGCACGTCGACCACGAGCACGAGGGTCTGGGACGGGACGAGCCTCTCCATGTCATCGCTCCTTGAAGATCCGCACCGTGGGCCGCAGCGAACGCAGCGTGACGGGGAGCTCACGCCTCGGATCGAAGCGCAAGGTAGCGCGACCGATCTCCGTGCCCGACGCGTCGTAGAGACTCGCCGGCAGAATCGTGAGCGAGTCCACGACGTCGTGCACGAAGAAGTCCCGCTGGCCGCGGAGCCGGAGCTCTCGCCCGTCGTCGGCCGTGAACGCGAGGTCGTACGGGATCCGACGCTCCTCGAAGAGCCGCACCGTGACGGCCCCCGTGGCCGGGACGCCCTCCCCGTCCCCCTCGGCGATCCCCTCCACGAAGATCGTCCCCTTCGCGCTCACTCGCCTGCGCCGGAGGAACGCGCGGAGGCCGTCGACGCCGAGGTCCACCTTGAAGTGGATCGCCCGGTCGACGAGCGGCTCGTCCAGCATGTAGTAGCTCCCGGAGAGCGCCTCGGAGAGCTGGAAGCCGAGCACCTACGCCCCCGACCGCCCGGCGGGCGGCGGCCCCCGGTGGACCACGAGGCGCTCGACCACCTCGCCCTTCGCGACCGCGTCCGCGATGTCGTTCACGTCGCCGAGGGTGACGTTCCCGTACGCGACGTGCTCGGGCTCCTGTACGACGGCGGCGCCGATCTCGCAGAGGTCGAGGCAGCTCGACGAGCACGCGCGCACGCGACCCGCGATCCCGCGCGCGAGGAGCGCGCCCTTCAGCGCCTTCACCAGCTCCTCGCTCCCCTTCGCGGCGCAGGAGCCCTTCGGATGGTCGTCCGGCCGGCGGTTCGTGCAGAGGAAGAGGTAGCGCTCGCGGTGCGGCATGATCGCTCCCAAGGACAGCAAGTCACGTGCGAGTTCGCAAGAGACCCGCGCGCGGCGGCCCGCCAGGCGCGCATTTCGGTTGCGGCAGGGGCCGCCTGCGGACGATCCTGCCGCCCATCTCGCACTCGAAGCGAAGGAGACTCCCATGGCGCGCTCGACGTTCGTTCTTCCCGCCCTCGTCCTCACGGCGATGACCGCCTCCGCGCTCGTCGTCGCGTGTGGAGGTGGCGAGAGCAACCTCCCCCCGCCGCCGCCCCCGCCGCCCGCCGCGATGGCGGACGCTGCGTCCCCCGTCGCGACCACGCCTCCTCCGACGAGCACCGCGCCGTCGAAGCCGCCGTCGCCCCCCGTGACGCTCTCGCCCGGCGCCGCGAGCCCCGACCCGACCGCCCCGCTCCCGACCGTCAAGCTGACCGCGCCAACGCGCGAGCAGGTCGTCGCGGCCGACAAGGCGGGTGACTTCGCCGTGAAGCTCGACGTCAAGAACTGGCAGACGGCCACCGGCTCGAGCCACGTCCACCTCATCCTCGACAACAAACCCTACAAGGCGATCTACGACACGAAGGCGCCCGTGAAGCTCTCGGAGCTCGCCGGCGGCGAGGCGCTCGCGGAAGGCCTCCACGTGCTCGTCGCGTTCCCGAGCCGGGCGAACCACGAGTCGGTGAAGACGAAGGACGCCTTCACCGTCGTCCCGTTCTGGATCGGCAAGAAGGGCGACCTCAAGAACGACCCGACGAAGAAGCCGATGCTCGTCTACAGCCGTCCCAAGGGCGACTACAACGGCGAGATGGCGAACCACGTGCTCATCGACTTCCAGGTCGCGAACGTGACCCTCGCCGAGGGCAAGGAGCACGTGCACGTCACCGTCACCGGTCCCGGCATCGAGAAGCCGCTCGAGCAGAAGGTGGAGAAGTTCGGCCCGCCGCTCTACCTCGACAACCTCCAGAACGGCTCCTACACGATCAAGACGGAGCTGATGGACGGGTCGATGAAGGTCATCGACGGCCCGTGGAACTCGACGACGCGGACGATCAAGATCGATCACGACGCGCCCACGCCGGACGCGGCCACGCAGCACGGCGGTCACGCGGCGGACGCCGGCGCGCCGGCGGCCAAGCCCGCCCCCGCGGGGACGAAGGCCGACGCAGGCGCCCCGAAGAAGTGAGCCTCTCGCGCGACGCGATCCTCGCCCTCGATCGCGCGCACGTCTGGCACCCGTACACGACCGACGACGGCTCGGAGCGTTCGTCCGAGCCGATCGTCGTCGCGCGCGCCGAAGGCTCCTGGCTCGTCGACGTCGACGGCTCGCGCTACCTCGACGGCAACGCGTCCTGGTGGACGCAGACGCTCGGACACGGCCACCCGCGGCTCCTCCGCGCCCTCGAGGAGCAGGCCCGCGCCCTCGCCCACGTCGCGTTCGCGGGGACGACGCACGAGGCGGGGGCCGCACTCGCGCGCGACCTCGTCGCCGTCGCTCCGTCGGGCCTCGATCGCGTCTTCTTCACCGACAACGGATCGACGGCGATCGAGGTCGCGATCAAGATCGCCGTCCAGCTCTTCGAGAACGAGGGCCGGCCGAAGAAGAAGCGCTTCCTCGCGCTCGACGGCGCGTTCCACGGCGAGACGATCGGCGCGACGAGCCTCGGCGGCGTCGACGTCTTCAAGAAGCCTTTCGCCGGCGTCCTCTTCGACTGCGTCCACGCGCCCTTCCCGGAGGAAGGCGCGTACGCCGCGGCGTTCGACGCGCTCGTCGACCTCGTCCGCCGCGAGCACGAGACGATCGCGGCCGTCTTCGTCGAGCCGCTCGTCCAGGGCGCGAGCGGCATGCGCACCTACCCGCCGGACTACCTCCGCGCGCTCCGCGACGTCACGCGGGCGCACGACGTCCTCCTCGTCGCCGACGAGGTCTTCACCGGCTACGGCCGCACAGGCCGGATGTGGGCCTGCGAGCACGCCGGCATCACGCCCGATCTGCTCTGCACGGGAAAGGCCTTCGCCGCGATGCTGCCCATGGCCGCGACCCTCGTGACCGAGCGCGTCGCGAGCGCGTTCCGTGGCGCGAAGGAGCGGACGCTCTGGTACGGGCACACCTTCTGCGGAAACCCCCTCGGAGCGGCCGTCGCGCGCGAGGTCCTCGCCGTCTACCGCGACGAGGACGTCGTCGGCCAGGCGGCGCGGAAGGCCCCGCGGATCGCGGCCGCGTTCGCGAGCCTCGCGTCCCTCCCCGGCGTCGCGCGCGTCCGGAGCCTCGGCATGATGGGCGCCCTCGATCTCGAGGGCGGCGTTCACGTCGACATGGGCTACCTCGGCGATCTCGGGTGGAAGGTCTACGCCGAGGCGAAGGCGCGCGGCGCCTATCTCCGGCCCCTCGGCGACACGGTCTACGTGTGCCCCCCCCTCGTGATCGACGACCGGGAGCTCGACCTGCTCCTCCGCATCGTCGACGAGAGCGTGCGCGCCGCCGTCACTTCGTGGCGATGACGACCGAGCTCTTGTACATCCCCATCCCGCACTGGAACGTCAGCGTCTGCGCCTTGTCGGTTGGGACGTCGACCGTCACGGGCTGGCCTTTCGGCAGCTCCTTCTTGATGTTCAGCTCGGGAAAGACGACCTCGGTGGCGCACGTGTCGTCGGTCGTCCGCGTGAAGACGAGCTTGCCCGCGCTGCCCTGCGGGAACGTCACGGAGCTCGGTTTGAACCCGTCGCTGCCGGCCGTGACGGGGACCGCGCCGCCGGCCGCGACCGTCGCGTTCCCGGAGGCGCCGCCCTTGTCGCAGGCGGCGAGGAGGGCGAGCGTGGAGACGAGGAGCAGCGAGACGGACACGTTGCGCATCCGACTTCCTTAGCGAAAGCGAGCCCGCACCGGCAAGCGCCCCGGGGTGGAGCCCGGGTGCGCGGGGCCCCGCGCCCGGTCCTACGCCGACCCGGATCACGGTACGAAATCGTCCGCTTCGACTGGAAAATCCGGCCGAATCGCGCCGAATCGCCGCCCTTGTCGGGTTGTCCACCGGGCGTCACGGGGTGATCTCCCTCGCGGTAGGCCGTGGCAGGCTCGATGCACGAGGAGTCGTCATGCGCAAGCCGACGTGTGGTGCCGTCCTCCTCCTCGCCTTCCTCTTCGGCGCGAGCACGGTCGCATGCACGGCCCAGCCTGCCGCAGCCACATCGTCCTCGTCCACGGCGAAGAAGAAGAAGAGCGCCGACGCCGACGACGAGGACGAGGAAGACGAGGACGGCGACGACGAGCAGCCCCGTCGTCCGCGATCGACGCCGCCCGACGACGCGGAGCCGACCCCGGAGGAGCCGATGCCCGACGCGCCGACCACCCCGACCCCCGGCGGCGGGCAGTGCGCGCAGCAGCAGCAGAACCCCGACGCGTGCATCGACTGCTGCATGGGCGGTAACCCGGAGGCGACAGCCCAGGCGGACCAGGCCTTCGGGCAGTGCGCCTGCACCTCCGCCTGCGCGCAGGCCTGCGGTGGCAGCTTCTGCCGGGGCGCACAGCCGACGGCGGCGTGCGAGCAGTGCCTCAACCAAGCGCAGCAGTGCGAGCAAGCGTGGCAGCAGGCCTGCCAGGCAGACGCGGGCTGCCGCGCCGTCGAGCAGTGCATCCAGAGCTCCTGCCAGCTCTGAGGCGTAGAGCGCCTCAGCCGGTCGACAGCCGCAGGCCCGCGAGCGTCGGCCCGACCTCGGCGCCTTCCCACACGATCGCGTGGAGCGCCTCGAGGAACGGGAGGTCATCCACTCCGCGCTCGGTCGCCCAGCGGAACGCCGACGCGATCGCCGGGTAGCCCTCGGTGAGCTCGCCGCTCGCGAGCATCTCCGCCGCGACCTCTTTCGCGGGTTTCCCCTTCCCCACGCGCTCTCCGAACGCGCGGTTCCGTCCTGCCGCCGCCGTCACGTGGAGATCTCCCGCGCCGGGCGCCCCCCACACGCTCGCCGCTCGCCCGCCTCCCGCCGCGACGAGGCGGGCCATCTCGACGAGCGCCTGCGTGAAGCATGCGGCGCGCGCGTTGTGGCAGTCGGCGCCGACGTGCCCGTCGAAGAGCCCGAGGCCCGTCGCGTACGCGTTCTTCATCGCCGAGCAGATCTCCGCGCCGGCGATGTCGTCCGTCACCGAGATCCGCATGTGGGGCGCGCCCATCGCCGCCGCGCACGCGCGCGCGTCGGCGAGGTCGGCGCTCGCGAACTCCATCCAGGTGAGGACGCCCCGCGCGATCTCGATCGCCTTCGCCGGGCCGCCAGCGTGGACGAAGCGCAGCGGCCTCCCCGCGGTCTCGGACGAGACGACGTCGATGCGGTCCATCCTCCCCGCTCGACTCGGGAGAAAGCCCTTCGTGACGGACAGGATCGGGACATCGGGGAGGACCGACGCCGCGCGCTGCATCACGGGGACCGCACCGTCGGAGCTCACGGCATGGACGATCATCTGCGCGCCCGAGAGCGCCTCGGCGAGCGCCGTCGATCGGAACGGCCTCACGCGATCGGAGAGCGTCTTCCGGAGGCGCGGGTGATCCCGCCTCGCCTCGACCGCCTCGATCATCGCGTCGTCGAGCCACGTGCCCCAGAGGCGCACGTCGTGGCCCTGCATGGCAGCCACCTCGGCGGTCGCGCTGCCCATGTATCCGGCCCCGAGCACCGTCACGATCATGGTTCGAGACCTAGCACACGTCCCGCGCTCAGCGGACGACCCTGACTTGCTCCGTCCTCCACGCGACGCCTCCGCGCGAGTCGCGGAGAACGAGATAGAGGAACGCCCCGCCGGGCTCGTCCGGCGCCGTCCATACGTTCTCGGTGAACGCCTCGAGCTCCTCCTCGTCGCGCCCCGTGCGATCGCTCAGGTACGTCCCTGCCGTCGTGAACCACGAAACGCGCATGGCCTCGCGCCGCGCGACGACTCGCTCCCCGACGACGTCGATCGCGGTGAAGCGCTCGGCATCCTCCTCCGGCCACGACGCCCGGAGGACGACCGCAGCGCCGGCCGGGACGCGGGAGAGGTCCACTGACGCTTCTCCCGCGCTCGCCACGAGCCTCGAGAGCCTGGGGTTCGTGTTCGCGAGGTACGTGCGCGCGAGCTCGGAGACGAGCTCGGCGCTCACCCCACCCGGCGTGCAACGCAGCCGCGTCGTCCCGAAGGCGCGGACCGCCCCGGGCACGTCCACGCGAACGGGCTGGTAGAAGCCGCCCGTCGCGTCGGGGTCGCGCGGCCGCAGCTCCGCAGACGTCACCTCCGGTCCGAAGAGGAGGCAGCCGTCGACGGGCAAGGCAGCCGCCGGGGCAATCTCACGGACGGCGCCGTCTGCGAGGCATGCAGCGCTGACCGAGCCGTTCTCGACGAGACGCTTCGGCGCAGAGCAATACGCCCAGCGGGCGGAGACGCCGTCCACCGGCCCCGACGGCGTCGCGACCAGCACGCGATAGGAGACCGGCTCCCCGGGCTTCGCCTCCGGGGGCGAGCTCTCCACCGCGAGGACACGCGCCGAGGACACGAGCGACTCCCGCTCGCTGAACGTCGGCGCACAGGACGCCACGACGACGATCGCGACGACGAGACGTCTCACAGGTCGACCCTCCCGCCGATCACGGCGATCGTGGGGAGGCCGCGGATCGCCCCGCGCTCCCGGAAGCTCGGGGAATAGACGATCTCCTCCGCGTTCTCGCGCGCGGTGACGTTCTGGACGTCGGCGTAGAGCGTGAGCCGGACCGCGCGACCGAGCGGGAACGCGCGCTCAGCCCGGAGATCGAGCTGCCAGAACGTCGGGATGCGCGTCGTGTTCTGGGCGCCGAACACCGGGTCGTAGCGATCGGCACGTGCATCATACACACTTCCGACGACGGGCGTCCGTGGGTTGCCGCTCGAGCTGCGGAAGCGGAGGCCGAAGGTGAACCCAGCGATCTCCTGACTCGCGACCAAGGAGAGCACGTGCGGCTGATCGACGTCGAACAGCCGATAGCTCTCGTCGCCCTCGTTCCGGCGCTCGCTGCGGCTGATCGCGTAGGAGACCCATCCGAAGAAGCCGTGCCACAGCTCCTGGCGGAGGAGCAATTGCACGCCGAAGCTCCGGCCCTCGCCGTTCTGGACGAGCGCGCGCGCGAGGACCGGGTTCGTGAGGCGACTCCGGACCACGAGATCTTGCATCGTCTTCCGGAACCCGACGACCTCGGCCGTGAGCGTGCGCGTGATCCGGAGCTCCTCGGAGACGCTCACGTGCGTCGCGCGCGACAGCGCGAGCTCCGGCGTGCCGAAGACGGCGGAGACGTCCTCGGGGTCGGGCGGCTGGTGGTAGGTGCCGAAGGCGGCGCCGAACGCGAGCCGCCGCGTCACCTGCACGCGCGTGGACACGCGCGGCGCGAACGCCGTCTCGAGCCGCGACGTCCCTATCGAGGGGACCTGCCCCACTCTCGGCGTGCGCCTGCTCGCCTCGAGAAGGAACATGTCCGCGCGGACGCCGGGCTTGAACGTCCACGGTCCGACCTTCACGTCCGCGTAGGCGTGAGGGCCGACGTCGACGACGTTCGCGCTCCACGTGTCCGCAGCGACCTCGTCACCGGGCGGCTGGCCGAAGACGGCGACGTCCCCCTCGCGCGGCGGCAGCGTGAGCGAGCCCTCGCGGGAGACGCGCGTCGAGCTGGCGAGCGCGTCCACGCCCGTCCCCAGGCGAATCGCGCTCGAGAGGCGCGAACGGAGGAGCGCACGGGCGCCGTAGCGCTGCGTGTCGGTGTCGAGTCGCGAGGGGCTCCCGCCGAAGCGCTGAGCGAGCCTCGTCCGATCCTCGCCGACGAAGGGCACGACCGAGACGTCGTCGCCGTCGTCCCACGCGCGCGTGTACCGCGCGTACGCGCGCCAGAAGCCCGAGGACGTGGCCTCCACACGACGCTGCGCGGGGTCGGGCGAGCCGACGGTCCTCGCGAGCTCGTCGGACGAGAGGAGGAGGACTGGCTCGACGGACTCGCGCGCGCGGAGGTCGAGATGCGCCTTCACCTGCGCGTCCGCGTAGCGGGGGACCGGAAAGACGTCGCCGAGATCGCGATCCGTCGCGACGCCGAGGATACGGTCGAGCCACGACCAGCGGAGCCCCGCCGCCACGCGGAGCCGACGCCCGAGGGCGGCTCGCGCGAAGGCGGATGCGTCGAGCGTGTCGGCGGCGAACGTCGCGTGCGAGCCCGTGGGGAGCGCTCGGGTCTCCACGCGAACGAGACCCCCAAGCCCGCGACCGTACTCCGGACCGAAGGCCCCCGGCACGAGGTCGATCGACGAGACGAGCTCTTGGCCGATCGTGCCGCGGAGACCGCTCCCATGGTAGAGCGCCGGGATCTCGACGCCGTCGACGTAGGTCCGGGTCTCCCTCGGCGCCGAGCCCCATACCACGATCTGCCCGGACGCGACCGCCGGGCGCGACACACCGGGGAGGTTCTGCACGACCTTGAGCACGTCGCCCTGCGTCCCTGGCACGAGCCTTCCCTCCTCGGCCGACACCTTGGTCGCGACTGGCTCCCGCGACGGCCGCCGCGTCGCGCGCACCTCGACCTCGTCGACGCGGTCCGGTGGTGCGGGTGCGGGTGCGGGGGCGGGGGCGGGGGCGGGACGAGGAGGCGGGAGGGCCGTCGTCTCCTCCTTCCGGAGCACGAAGTCGTAGCGATAGCGGATCTTGGACGGCGCGGGCTTCCCGTCGACCTCCGCCGGCTCGAAGAGGAAGCGCCTCGCCGCGACGACGGCCGCGGCGTCGAAGTCGGCGCCGCCGCTCTCCACGACCTCGACGGCCACGACCTCGCCGGCCGCGGTGAGCTCCATCACGAGCACGACCGAGCCCTGCTCCCCGCGTGCGCGGCGCGCGTCCGGATATTCGGCGTCGACGAAGCGCACGAGGCGCGGCACCTTCGTCACCTTCCGTCGCGCGGGCTGACCGCCGACGTCGCCTCCCGCCTCTTGCGCGGACGCGGCGACGGGCGACACGAGCGACGTCGTCAACACGAGCGCGACGAGAGCTCTCTTCAAGGCACGTCGACCTCGAGCGCGAGGACGCCGGCGCCGCGGTCGTGCGAAAATCGCGTGTCGACGTCCGTGCTCGTCCCCTCGGCGGCCCCGATCCGCGTGCCACGGAGGAACGCCTCGACCCGCCATCGCGTCGCGGCCTCTCCGCAGAGCGAGAACGTGTCGACGCGGACGACATAGCGCCCCTTCGGCGGCGAAGCCGACCACACGACGTTCTCGGCGCCGAGTCCGTCCTGACGACACTCGGCGTTGGCGTCGAAGTCGAGGACGCCGCCGTCTCGTACGGCCCCCGGGGCCTCGCGCGGAGCTCCCGGCGGCGGCGGCTCGGCGGACGAGATGTTCCGCTTGAAGACCTCGACCCCGAAAGGGTCCACGACGTGGAGGTCTAGATTCGCGCGGGTCTCCCAGGAGAGAGAGAAGACGAGCTCGCCTTCGGCGACCCCACGCGGGCGGATCGTGATCGGAGCGACGCGCGCGGGTCCGAAGCGCCCGTCGCGGTCGATCGCACGCACGACCAGCAGGCGCGGTCCCGGTCGGGCCCGCCGCGCCAAGCCGAAGGTGACGTCGAAGGTCGGTGCGTCGAGGGCCGATGCGCTCGGCAGGCCGGCCGGAACGACCCAGTACCCGAGGTCACCGTCGAGCGCGACCATCACCGACGTCGCGGCGCGGTCGAGCTCGCCTGCGCAGCTACGTCCCACCACCCCCGCCGCGAAGCTCGCGCCGACGGTGACGGAGCGCACGCTCGGTCCCGTCACCTCCGCGGGCGGTGAGCGGCGGACGAACCGGGCTTCGTCGACCTGCAGTGTCGCGTCCCTGCCGGCGTCGGCCTCCTCTCCCTGCTCGCAGGAGACGAGGGCGGCCACCGCGACGGCGGAGACGGCGAACGCACGAGCGACCATCAGAACCGTGCCTCGAAGCGAACGGTGAACGAGTCGTCGGCGAGCGTCGTGGGCGCGCCCGACGCGTCACGCCCGAGGGCGTTCCTCCGGAGGTCGAGCTGCGCGACCAATCGTCCGTGCGGAACACGCCCCGCCGCGAAGAGCGACCACGTGGACATCGAGAGATCACGCGGAACGACCGCGAACGGCTCGCGCTCTCGGGCGTCCTCGTCCGGCTGATAGCGATCGTGGCGGACGCCGGCCTGCGCCCAGCGCGTGATCTCCTGGGTGGCCCCGATGTACCACCCGAGCTCGCGCACGTCGTAGCCCGCCGCGATCGGATCGGCGACGAAGAGGCCTCGATCGAGGTTCGAGGCGCGGACGACCTCGCCGCGGATCGCGAGCTCGCCGAGCACAGGCACCTGGACGAAGACGCGAAGATCACCGCCGATCGCGAAGCGCTTGTAACTCGCGGAGGGCTCGGCCGGTGAGCCCGGCAGCGGCTGGAGCTCGATCGGGTCGACGACCCCGTCCTCGTCGAGATCACGCCACGCGATCTGATCGGTGGTGGCCGGCCTCCCGCGTCGGAACCCGCGTCCGGTGAGGCCGGACATCCCGAGATCAATCCGGACGCCCGGGGCGACCTCTCCGGCGCCGCCGACGCGGAAGACGAGGTCCTTGTTCTTGTTCGGGTCCCGCGCGGCAAAGAGGCGCTGCCCGATCGGCTCGCCGTTCATGATGCCGAGCGCGTACGACACGAACGAGAAGCCGCCCATGATCCGCGCCCCGAGGTCGAACAGGCCCGGGAAGAAGGCCTGCGTCATCGTCGTGGCCTCGAGGTACGGCCGCCGGATCGCGCCCTCCCCCGCCTCGAAGCCGAACGGCGTCGGGATGAGCCCCGCCGTGACCATCAACCACACCGGGCTCTTCACGTGCCTTTGGTCGAGCGTCGGATCGTACGCGGGCCTCTCGGCGGGCCACTTCAGCGAAGCCTCCGCGTTGACCGGCCTGACCTCCGGCTGGAGGACCGTGTTCGCCTCCATCTCGAGCGCGCCGTGGACGAGCCCGTGCTCGGCCGTGGCGCGGAGGCGCGCGCGGCGGACGAGGAAGCGATCTTCGTTGAGCGGCTCGCCGTCCGGCGTCACCTCGTCCTCGGACGACTCGCGGAGCACTGTCCAGTCCGCTTGCACGAGCCCGCTCAACCGAACGGGGCCGAGCGGCCCGGGCGAAGCCGCGGGCTCTGCGGCCCGGGACGCGGGCGTCACGAGGGCGAGCGCGCACGCCACACCGATCCCCAGCGCCCGCGTTCGATGGCTCGTACTCTCGCGCACGGTGGCAACTCGCTCAGTCGAGCGGAGGGAGCCCGCCGTCGGCGAGCAAGCGGGGGAGAGTGGGCGTCTTCGTGATCTTCACCGCGTTCGTGCACGCGTTGATGATCTCGAGATGCGTCTTCGGCGAGGGCACGCAATCGGCCGGTGCGTCGGGTCCCGCGTCGAGGAGCGGCTTCGTAGGCGGCGTCCCCGCGTCCGTCGTCGTCGTCCTCCCGTCGACGCGAGGCTCCTTCACGGCCGAAGCGCCTTCGTCACAGGCGACGAGAGCGAGGGCGACCGCGAGGACGAGAAGGAGGCCGCGCATCACCTCGCCTCGCAGTAGCCGTGACGGCACCTACCTGCGCCGCACGTCGCATCGGAGGTGCACGAAGCGCAAGACGTCGCGCCGTTCGGCACGCTCGCCTCGAAGAAGCATTCGCACGGTTCGGGCGGATCGAAGAGCGACAGGTCTCCGCCGTCGAACGCGCGCTGCACCTTCATCGCGCACTGCGGGATGAGCCCGCTCGCGACGACGGACTCGAGGCCTTCCACATCCGCCTCCGTGGTCGTCCCCGTGAGCAGATCGAAGACCCGGCGGACTGCGGGCTTGGAGGGCGCGCCGCCCGTCGCCTCGAAGAGGTACGGCGTCGGCGACCACGGGAGGTAGTGGCCGTCGCGGACGTTCTGCTTGTCGAACGACGACGACGACGAGTCCGGAAAGTACGCATAGCGCTGCTGGAACGTGCGGAACGCGAGGAGCTTCGCCTGACTCCGGTTCTGATCGTAGAGCTCGGTGCCGAGGACGCCGATCGCGGCCTCCGTCGAGGAGGCGGTCGAGACCGACGAGAGGAGAACGAGCGACGTCTGCGAGGGCACTGCAGCCTTCATCTGACCCGCCGTGAGACCGATCGCCGCCGCCATCGTGAGGGTCGTGCTGGCGGTGAGACCGCGAATGAAGCGGAGGTTCTGATCGAGCCACGGCGTCGCCTGCCCCGTGCCGCCCGTGAAGCCGAAGGCGAGGTACCCCTCCTCCGCCGTGATCGCGACCTGCGAGCTCGCCTTGTTGACGATGAACCCATAAGCCTGGTTCGGGCCATTCACGACCGCCACGTCGGCCGGCTTCGCAGGGAGCGTGGGGCAGCTCGACAGGAACGTGGCCCCGATCGCGAGGTCGAGCGTCGGCGCGGCCGCCGGCGACTCGCACGTCGGCGCCGCGGATGTGATCGGGTCGAACGCCGGGTCCTCGGGGATGTAGCGGATCGGACGGTTCGCGACCGTCGCGAGGCTCCGACCGCCGTAGAAATTGTCGGCGAGCTCGCATGTCGGGCGGTTGCGATAGACGATCCTGACCCTCGCCCCCGCCGTCTGAATCAGCTTCTTCCCGATCCGCTTGAGGAGAGGCTCCTGCGTGTCGCCGTTCTCGACCCACAAGATGGGGATGCTCTCCGTCTGCCCATCCGCCCCGAGCGCATCACATGGCGCAGCAACCGCGCTCCGCGCAGAGGCGACGATGACGACCATGACCGACGCCGCGAGCGCGCCACGAGCCCTCCCCATGGGCCTGCACGGTGACACGAGCGCCGCGGGCGTCGCTGCCAGGATTTGGTGACACTTTGTTACACATGAGTCACTCCACACGCGCCGAGACGAGCGTGAGGACGAACGTCGTCCCCTCGCCGGCGCGGCTCTCCACCGCGACGGTGCCGTCCATCGACTCGACGAGATGCTTCACGATCGCGAGGCCGAGGCCCGCGCCGCCCTCCTTCCGGCTCCGCCCGACGTCGACGCGATAGAAGCGCTCGAAGAGGCGGGGGTGGTGCTCCTCGGCGATGCCGGGGCCGTCGTCCTGGACGGCGAGGCGGATGTGGCCGTCCGTCTCCGCCGCGCGAACCACGACGCGCCCTCCCGCCCTGCCGTACTTCACGGCGTTGTCGACGATGTTGAGCAGCGCGCGCTCGAGCGCATCCGGGTCGCCCCGCGCGACGATCGACGAGGGGACGTCGACGACGAGCGCCGCAGCGGCCGCCTTCGCGCGCCCGCGGACGGCTTCGACCACCCGCGCCGCGACGTCCGCGAGCGGGACGGGCTCGCGCACCATCGGCACCTCGCGCCCCTCGAGCTCCGACAGCGCGAGGAGCTGCTCGACCAGCGAGCCGATCCGCACCGCCTGGCGGTGGACGATCTCGAGGAAGCTCTTCTGCGTGGCAGGGTCGGCCGTCCCCTCCAGGAGCGTCTCCGCGTACCCCTGGATCGCGGCCACCGGCGTCCGGAGCTCGTGGGACACGTTCGCGACGAAGTCACGCCGCATCGCGGTGAGCTTCTTCAGGGCAGTGAGATCCCGGAGCACCGCCACGATCGCGCGTCCTCCGCCCGTCGCGATCGGGCGGGCGTACACGGAGAGCGACTCGCCCTCGTGCTCGGCGACCTCGAGCTCGACCTCCTCCGTCTCGCCGCGCGCGCACCGCGCGAGGAGCCGGCGCGCCTCCGCGTTCTCCACCGCCTCCTCGAGCGTCTTGCCGACGAGGGACCCGTCGTGGTGCGCGAGCCGCTCGGCCGCGGCGTTCGCGAGCACGACCCGGCCGTCCTCGCCGAGGACGAGGACCGCCTCGGCCATTCCGGCGAGGATCGCCTGGAGCCTGTCGCGCTCGGAGACGAGCTCGCCGATGCGCGCCTTGAGCTGCTGCGCGAGCGAGCCGAGCGATCGCCAGAGCACGCCGAACTCGTCCAGCGAAGGAGGAGGCATCGCGACGTCGAAGTCGCCCTCCGCGAGCTTCGTCGCTGTCCGCGTCATCGCCGAGAGCGGCCTCGACGCGAGGCGAGAGGCGAGGACGCCGAGCGCGACGGCGATCGCGATCGCGATGGAAGACGCGTAGAGCAGGCGCCCCTGCATCGCCTTCACCGTCCCGCGGATCTCGGAGAGCGGCGCCCCCAGGCGCACGACGCCTCCGTCCGGGCTCTTCACCGCGACGTAGTGGAGCGTCGCGCCGCCACGGCTCCGCGAGGCACGGCCGATCCCGGACTGACGCGCGGCGGCGAGCTCCTCTCCGACGTCGGTCCGCGCGTCCTCGCTCGAGACGCCGACGACCACCCCCTCCGGATCGAAGAGCGTCACCTCCGCGTCCACGATCGTCGCGATGCGCTTGGCGACCTTCTCCGGATGGCGGCGGCCACCCTCGTGGGCCCACTCCACCGCGCCGCGCGCCTGCTCCTCCAGCCGCTGATCCAGCTGCCCGACGAGATCGCTCGAGAGGCCGCGCTCGAGGCTCGCGAGCGCGATCGCCATCGCGACCGCGACGAGCAGGACGTGGCTCGCGAGGAGCTTCGTCCGGAACGCCACTAGGGCAGCTCGCGGAGGCGGTACCCGAAGCCGTGGACCGTCTCGATCGCTTCGCTGTACGCGCCGAGACGCTCGCGGAGGCGCCGCACGTGCGTGTCGACGGTGCGCGTGTTCGTGTCCGGGCTCACGCCCCAGACCTCCTGGAGGAGATCGGTGCGCGAGAGCACGCGGCCCGGATGCTCGACGAACACGGCGAGGAGCTTGTACTCGAGCGGGCGTAGGACGAGCTCCACCCCGTCGGCGGTCACGCGATGGCGAACGGGGTCGATCGACAGGCCGCGCCATGCGAGGCGCTTGCCCTCGTCACCGGCGCCGCGCGCGCGACGCCGCTCCTGCGCGCGCGTGGCGAGCCCGCGAACGCGCATGACGAGCTCGCGGACGCTGAAGGGCTTCACGACGTAGTCATCGGCACCGACCTCGAAGCCGAGCACGCGGTCGTACTCGTCGCCGCGTGCGGTGAGCATCAGGATCGCTGCATCCGCGAGCTCAGCGTCCGCGCGGAGCTTCCGACAGACCTCCGTCCCGGAGATGTCGGGCAGCATGAGATCGAGGACGACGACCGACGGACGCGTTCGTGCGGCGGCCGCGAGCGCGTCTCCGCCCGTCTCGACCGCGTCGACGTGGAAGCCGGCCTGGCGCAGGTTGAACGTGAGGAGGCCGCGCAGATCCTCTTCGTCGTCGACGACCAGGACGCTCGCGGGCGCGCCGCTCGACTCCGGCGGTGAGGACGCGCTCATCGCAGCGCCGATCCTACCCGACCGATCACGGAATGGCGCTGTTCAGCTGCTGCTTGAGGAGCGCGTCGACGTTGCTCGCGTTCGCGGGGGCCGCCGCGGGCGCAGGCTTCGGCTCCGCCTTCGCGACGGGCGCCGGCGCAGGCTTCGGCTCCGCCTTTGCGACGGGCTCGGGCTTCGCCGCGGGCTCGGGCTTCGCGACGGGCTCGGCCTTCGCGACGGGCTTCGGCTCGGCCTTCGCGACGGGAGCCGGCGCGGATCTCGCGACCGCTGCCCTCGG
>JALHPN010000186.1 GCA_022842465.1 Polyangiaceae bacterium
GGCCGACCATGTCCCACGCGAGGGGGGTGCCGGCCGCGAGGGCGCGCGTCGCCGTGCGGCCGAGCACGGCCGGGAGGTGCTCGGCCGAAAGGCCGTACGCCGGACGCACCGAGCGGACGTCGCTCGCCGTCAGCACGGCGCCAGCGGCGACGTCGCGCGCGACGAAGAGCGAGCGCCGGAACGCGACCGAGGCCCTCTCGTCCGCCGAGACGCCGAAGCGCGGCGCGCCGAGGGCCTTCTCCGCCGCGCGCACGCTCTTGATGAGGGAGGTGAGCTCGCTCGGCTCGAGCGAGAAGAACGCGTCCGGCCCGCCCGAGGAGCGGTCGAGGATGAAGTGCTTCTCGATGATCTTGGCGCCGAGCGCGACGCTCGCGACGGCGACCGTGTCGTCGCGCGTGTGGTCCGAGAGCCCGACGAGGGTCCCGAACGACCGGAGCGCGGCGAAGCTCTGGAGATTCATCGTGTCCGGGCGCGCGGGGTAGGACGACACGCAACGGAGGAGGGCGAGGTTCTCGTTGCCCGCGGCGCGGCACGTCGCGACGGCCGCCTCGATGTCCCCGAGCGAGGCCATCCCCGTCGAGAGGATCATGGGCTTTCCGCGGCGCGCGACGTGATCGACGAGCGGCAGATCCACGAGCTCGAAGCTCGCGACCTTGTGGCAGGGCACGCCGAGCTGCTCGAGGAACTCCACGGCGGTCGGGTCGAACGGCGTCGAGAAGAGCGGGATCCCGCACGCCTCCGCGCATGCCTTGAGGTCGGCGTGCCACTCCCAGGGCGTCATCGCCTCGGCGTAGAGATCGTGGAGCGTGCGGCCGGCCCACTCGTTCTTCGTCTTCACGACGAAGTGCTCGGCGTCGCTCTTCAGCGTGAGCGTGTCGGGCGTATAGGTCTGGATCTTGATCGCGTTCGCGCCGAGCTTGGCCGCCGCCTCGATCGTCCGGAGCGCGACGTCCTTGTTCCCCGCGTGGTTCGCGGAGAGCTCGGCCACGATGAAGACGGGATGCCCCTCGCCGACGGGCACTCCACCGATCTCGAACGATGTGGTCGCCATCCTTCGCTCCGACTCCTTCAGACCGCGCCGAGGACGGCAGCGACGACGCGGTCGACGTCGGCGTCCGTCATGCCGGGGAACATGGGCAAGCTGAGGCAGCTCGCGTAGTACGCGTCGACGCCGGGCAGCGCCTCCGTCCCCATGCCGTGCCGCTTGAAGTCGGGCTGCGCGTGGACGGGGATGTAGTGGACCTGCGTGTAGATCTTCTTCTCGGCGAGCGCGAGGTAGAGCGCCTTGCGGCGCGCGGCGACGCTCACGAGCGCCTCGCCAGGGCGCGCGGCGACGCGCACGACGTAGAGGTGGTAGGCGCTCGCGACGCCGTCCCTGACGCGGAGCGGGCGCACGCGCTCGCTCTGCCCGGCGAACGCCGCGTCGTAGCGGGCCGCGATGGCGCGGCGGCGCGCGACGAAGCGCTCGAGCTTCTTCATCTGGCTCTCGCCGAGCGCGCACTGTACGTCGGTGATGCGGTAGTTGAAGCCGAGCGTGTGCTGCTCGTAGTACCAGGGGCCGTCCTGCCGCTCGAGCCTCGCCGGATCCTTCGTGATGCCGTGCGTGCGGAGATCGCAGAGCTCCTTGAAGAGCCCCTCGTCGTTCGTCGTGATGGCGCCGCCTTCGCCCGTCGTCACGTGCTTGACGGGGTGGAAGCTCAGGATCGCCATGTCCGCGTGGGCGCACGAGGCCGCGCGGAAGGTCTGGCCGCCCACCGCGTAGGTCGCGCCGAGCGAGTGCGCGGCGTCCTCGATGACGAGTGCGCCGGTGCGCTTCGCGATGCGCTGGACGCCCGGGAGATCGGCCGGCGCGCCGGTCATGTCGACGGGGAGGATCACCTTCGGGGTCTTGCCGGCGCGCGCGCACTCGGCGACGCGCTCCTCGAGCGAGGCGAGCGTGAGCAACGACGTGTCCGGGTCGACGTCGCAGAACTTCACGGTACCGCCGGCGTAGCGGACGGCGTTCGCCGAGGCGACGAAGGTGATGCTCGAGGTGATGCCGACGTCCCCCTCGCGGACGCCCGCGGCGAGGCAGGCGAGGTGGAGGGCGGCGGTGCCGTTCGACACGGCCACGGCGTATTTGGCGCCCGTGGCTGCCGAGAGCGCCTCCTCGAAGCGCTTCACCGCCGGGCCCTGCGTGAGGAAATCCGAACGGAGCGCGCGGACGACGGCGTCGACGTCGTCGTCCTCGATCGTCTGCCTGCCGTAGGGAAGCGGCTTCAGGTCCTCGTTCACCATGCAGCGCGGTTCTCCTCGAGCCAGCGGCGCGTGCGGCCGAGGCCCTCTTCGAGCGTGACCTTCGGCTCCCACCCGAGCAGGCGCTTGGCCTTCGACGAGTCGCAGAGGAGCTTCATGATCTCCGCTTGCGGGTGGTCGTGTGGGACGAGGTCCACGGTGTTGCCCTTCGTCGCGCACATCTTCGCGAGGTCGACGATGCGGATGTCACGGCCCGTGCCCGCGTTGATGATCTGCCCCTCGGCCTCGGCGGACGCCGCGGCGCGCAGGATGAAGTCGGCGCAGTCCTCGACGTAGAGGAGATCGCGCGTCTGCTCGCCTGTGCCCTTCACAAGCAGCTTCTCGCCGGCGATGTCCCGCTTCAGGAAGATCGACACGACGCCGCCCTCGGAGTTGCTCTTCTGGAAGGGGCCGTACGTGTTGAACGGGCGGACGACCGTGACGGGCATCCGGTAGCTCTTCTCGTACGAGATGGCGAGCATGTCCGCGCCGATCTTCGCGGCCGCGTATGGCGACGCCGGGCGGTAGGGGTGCGTCTCGGCGATCGCCGCGCCGCCCGCGAGGTCGTAGACCATGCAGGTCGACATCACGGCGACGCGCGGCGCGCGCACGGTGAGCTTCGGGACGTCACGGTCGTAGTCGAAGTGCTTGGCCGCGACGTCGAGGCCGTTCGCGGCGAAGTACTGCCGGCGGCAGGCCTCGAGGATGCGGAACGTGCCCTCTGCGTCGTTCCGGAACGTGGGCTCCGGATCGTCGATCGACTTCTGCACGTGGATCGACGCGCCGAGGTGGAAGACCGCGTCCCAGGGCTTCAGGAAGACCTCGTCGACCGTGCGCTGATCCTTGATGTCCCCGACGACGAGGCCGAGAAAGCCCTTCTGGCCCTCGAAGCTCGCGACGTTCGCCTCGCGGCCGTTCGACAGGTCGTCGAGCGCGAGCACGTCGTGCCCTTGGTCGAGCAGCTTGGCGACGAGCCAGCGGCCGATGAACCCAGCACCCCCCGTGACGAGGCATCGCATGTCTTCTTAGGTCTCCGCGTATCCGTTGCTCAGGTGCTGAGCGCGCCGGGCTTCGTGAACGGATCGAGGATCGCGTGCTCGGCGAGGTAACGGACGATGTCGTCCTTCGCCATGTGCACGTCGTTCCCGCTGTTCCACTCCTTCGTGACCATCGGCAGGCCGCCCCACGTCGCGTCGAGCGCCTTCTTGGTGGGGATGTTCTCGTCGGCGGGAAGGACGACGAGGAGGCGCTCGAGGTCGACGCTGCGGGGGCGCTCGTCCTCGCTGATGAGCTCCTCGTAGAGCTTCTCGCCGGGCCGGAGGCCGGTCTTCACGATGTCGAAGCTCTTCTTGCCGAGGGCCTGGGCCATGGCAGCCGCGAGGTCCTTCACGGTGAGCGCGCGCATCTTCGTGACGAAGACCTCGCCGCCGACCATGCGCGCGCCCGCTTCGAGCACGAGCTGCGCGGCCTCGTCGATCGTCATCACGTAGCGGCTCATGCCCTCGTGCGTGATGGTGATGGGCTCGTCGCGCAGCAGCTGGCTCGCGAAGATCGGGACGACGGAGCCGCGCGAGCCGATGACGTTGCCGAAGCGGACCGCGCAGAAGCGCGTGCGCTTGGGCCCGCGGATCTCGTTGGCCGCGATGACGAGGCGCTCGCCCATCATCTTGGAGGCGCCCATCACGTTCGTCGGGTTCACGGCCTTGTCCGAGGACGTGAAGATGACGCGCTCGACGTCCGCATCGAGGGCCGCGCGGATGACGTTGTTGACGCCCTGGAGGTTCGTCTGGACGACCTCGAACGGGTTGTACTCGCCGAGGCCGACGTGCTTGAGGGCCGCGGTGTGGAACACGACGTCGACGCCGGCCATCGCGAAGCGGAGCCGGTCGAGGTCGCGGATGTCCCCGAGCTGCGGGGCCATGGGCCCCCGGCCCGCGAGGCGCTGGTGGAGGAAGAAGAGCTCCGTCTCCCCGTGATCGAACGCACGCACGGCGCGCGCGACCGAGACGAGCTTTTCGACCAGCGCCGACCCGATGGTTCCGGCGGCGCCGGTCACGAGGACGGACTTCCCTCGGACGTACGACAAATCCAGCATGCCAACGTGCTCCGGTGAGCGGAAGGGCACGCCCATTCAGGCCCGCCCGGGGAAGGGGAGGTAGCACACACCGTCGCGGGCCGGAAGCGGCGGATGGTTCGGAACTTGCTAGCCTCGTGGCGGGTATCCGGGAGATGCCAGGCGCGTCAGGGCGCGCGCGACGCGCCCCGCGCCCAGGCCGTCGACGGCGGCGTGCTGCGCCTGCACCATCGCGTGGCAGAGGTCGACGGACACGGGCGCGAGGAGCTCGTCCACGGCGTCGGCCATCACCCCGGCGGTGACGACGGGGCTCTCCCCGAGGACTCGGCCGATCCCTCGTGCCGTGAGCGCCGCCCCGACGCCGCGCTGGTTGTCGGCGACGACGACGGTGACGAGAGGGACCCCCACGCACGCGATCTCGAGGCACGTGCTGCCGGCGGCGGTGAGGACGAGGTCGGCCTCCGCCATGAGGGCGCCCATCGTCGTGATGTCCGCGACGACGTCGATGTTCGGCCCGGAGGAGCGTGCGCGGGCGACGAGGGCGTCGCGTCGCGGGTTCGCGCCGCCGACGACGAGGGTGGCGCGAAGGCGGACGTCACGCGCGGCGAGGAGGTCGAGCGCGTCGAGGGCCTTCTCGGTCTCGTGGGTCGGATCGGCGCCGCCCATCGTGACGAGCAGGCGGGGGGGGACGTCGGCCGCGCGCGCTTCCCGCTGTGCCCGCGCGTTGCGCCCCTCGAGGAACTCCTCGCGGACCACGGCGTGACGCGGGCCGAGGAGATGGAGCGCCGTCGGTGCGAGGTGCGCGTAGTCGAGCGTCTCGCCGTAGAAGTTGCCATCGATGACGGCGGCGACGGGGAGCGCGCGGTCGCCGAGGTCGTCGAAGACGGCGAGGGTGCGGCGGTTTGCGCCGAGGTGAGCGAGGAGGTCGGTGTCGAAGTCGTAGCCGTCGAGAACGACGAGGTTCGCGTCCTTCGTCGCCGCGATGCAGAGCGCGCGCTCGTCGCCGTCGTCGAGCGGGCGGAGCGCGTGACCCTCGCGGGCGACCCACGCCGCCGTGTGCTCGCTCGGCGCGCGGCTCGCCACCGTCACGCGGCAGCCCTCGCGCGCGAGGGCGCGCGCGAGCGTGAGGCATCGCGCGAGGTGCCCCGTCCCGATGCGCGGGGAGGCGTCGACGCGGAGGACGGCGTGGAGGGTCATGTCGTGCGTTCGCAGCAGATCTAGCGCGCGACGGGGGCGAGCTCCATGGTGACGTGGGCGTCGGTGTCGTCGATGGCCGCGCGTCGATCCGGGGCTGGGTCTCCCGCTTGGTCAGCAGGGTGACCATGAGGGGATTCCACGAGTGCACGCAGGCTCGCGCGATGTCATGCTCGGGCCTGCGGGGGCGGGTGATGCGAGTGAGGGGGTACGACGTCGGGTACACACGAGCGAGTCGAGCGGCGTTCGCCCTCGTCGTCGTCCTCGGCATCGTCGCGTGCGCGACCACGCCCGACGTCACCGCCGACGAAGCGGACGAACCCGCCTCCTCGGTCGTCGAGGCCGGCGCGGCGAGCGGACGCGACGCCGACGGCGTCGCGGCGGACGCAGCATTCGATGCTGCGCGCCCGCTCGAGGACGGCGCGACCGCGAACGATGCCGATGCCGAGCCGCTCTCCGACGCCGGCCCCGTCGAGGAGGCCGGCCTCTCCGGCACCCACGACGACGGCCTCCTCAACGCGGGCGAGACCGACGTCGACTGCGGCGGGACGACGGGTGCGCCGCCATGCGCGCTCGCGAAGGCGTGCCTCGCGCACGCCGACTGCGCCTCCACCGTCTGCCGCCACGACGGGATCTGCATCGACATCGCGAAGAGGAGCTGCGCCGGTCACGCGGGCGGCGACACGTGCGGGCCGAACGGGGACGCCGACTGCTGTGCGGCGCTTCCGGTCCCTCGTCCCGAGGGCGCGCTGCTCCTCGACACCTACTCGATCACCGCGGGCCGCTTCCGCCAGTTCGTGGAGCGCACGAACGGCGATCTCCGCGGATGGATCCAGGCGAACCGGCCCGCCGACTGGGAGGCGAGCTGGGACGCGTGGCTCCCCGCGGTGGTGGACGACGGCACGGCGCGTGGCAGAGACGGCGTCTACCAGCAGCTCGGACCGGGCCTCTACTACCCCGCGACCGGCGGCAACATGGGCTGCGAGGTCGACAAGATCGGCGCACGCACGTACTGGATCCCGAACGCCGTCAACGAAGCGCGCTTCGTCGATCACCAGTACTACGACCAGGCGACGCTCGACGCGAAGCCGCTCGTCTGCGCGACGTGGTTCATGTTCGCCGCCTTCTGCGCGTGGGACGGGGGGCGCCTTCCCACGCTCGCGGAGCTCGACTTCGCGTGGACGGCGGGCGATCCCGACAGCCACTATTTCCCGTGGGGGAACACACCGAGGCCGCTCGGGTGGGCCGATCAGTATCCGTTCGATCCGACGGGGCAGGGATTCGGCACACCGTTCTGCAACCCTCACGGCACGGGCCCCTGCGACAAGAACGTGGCGAGCTGGCGCTACAACTCGTGGACCCCGCCGCTGATGGTGGCGACGGACTACGCCGTCTACATCCCGCCGCCCGGCCGCTACCCGATGGGCAACGGACCGTACGGGCACGCCGATCTCGGCGGCCTCGTCTTCAACCTGACCGCCGACCTCCTCGGCGACCCCGGAGACGATCCCCAGACCCGCCTCGCCCCGCTGTCACGCGGCGGCTCCTGGCAAGGCCACGAGGTGCCGTACTACGCCTACGGACTCAAGCTCGGCTGGCGCGCGACGAGCAAGTACTGGGCGACGGGCGCGAGGTGCGCCCGCTAGGCCCTCCGGAACACCGCCTGCACGGGCTCGCCGCGGAGGAACTGCTTCGGCTCGTTCGAGTCGAGCGCCTTCGCGAGCACTTCGAGCGCGGTGCGGTGCGCCCGGAGCGTGTGCTCGATGTCCTCGTTGGAGTGCGACAAGCAGAGATTGTGGCCCACGAGGAAGAGGACGCCACGCTCGAGCAGCTCCTGCTGCACGATGCTGCGGACGAGCAGGCTGTCGGCCTTCGGCGTGTCCGCGAACATGCACACGGTGCGCGGCGGGAGGCCGATGCACGACGTGACCTCGTCGACGCCGAAGTGCTTCGCGAACGCGTTGTACCCGTCCTTCAGGCGCTCGCCTTGCGCCCAGAGGTGCTCGATGACGGGCTTCTTCTGCATCTCCTTGATGGTGGCGATCGAGGCCGCGAGGCCGATCACGTCACCGCCGAAGGTGAAGGAGAAGAAGATGTCGTCCATCACCCGCATGATCTCGCGCTTGCCGCAGATGGCCGCGATCGGAAATCCGTTGCCCATCGCCTTGCCGAAGCAGGCGAGGTCCGGCGTCACCTTGTAGAGCGCCTGCGCGCCGCCGAGGTGCATCCGGAAGCCCGTCACGACCTCGTCGAAGACGAGTACCGCGCCGTGCCTCGTGCACATCTCGCGCACGCCCTCGAGGAAGCCCGGCTGCGGATCGACGATGCCGACCGCTTCCATGATGACGCAGGCGATCTCGCCGGGGTTCTCGGCGAACACCTTCTCCAGCGAGGCGAGATCGTTGTACGCGAACGTCTTCGTGAGCTCCTGGGTCGACCTCGGGACGCCGCCGTTGCGCGTCGTCGTGCCGATGTACCAGTCCTGCCAGCCGTGGTAGCCGCAGCACGCGATCTTCTCGCGCTTCGTGTACGCGCGAGCGACCCGCACCGCGCCGCCGGTGGCGTCCGAGCCGTTCTTGCCGTAGCGGACCATCTCCGCGCACGGGATGATCTCGCAGAGCAGCTCGGCGAGCTCGACCTCGAGCGGGTGGGGCATCGAGAAGGTCGCCCCCTCGTGGACCTGCCGGATGACGGCCTCGCTCACGGCCGGATCGTCGTTGCCGAGGATCGTCGGGCCGAGGCCGTTGATGTAGTCGATGTACTCGTTGCCATCGACGTCCCAGACGTGGCTGCCCTTCGCGCGCTGGAGGAAGGCGGGGGCGACACCCTGCGGGAACTGCGTCGGCCCCTTGCTGAAGGTCTGCGACGACGAGGGCACCACCTTCGCGGCTCGCTCGAGCCACGCGCGGGACTTCGCCGTCGAGCGGTTCGGGACCTTTTCGAGGGCGGGGGCCTTGGCGATCGACGCGTAATAGCCTTCGTTCTTCATGGAGCCTGACTGGATGGCGAGGAGCTGGGGTTCGCGGGCGAAGAGGGCGAGCACCTCGGCCATGCCGAAGAGCGCGCCCGCCGGAGACGTCGGGGCGAGCCGAGCGTAGATCGTCCGGAGGAAGGCGAGATCGGCCGGCTCGTCCACCGTCCACCGGTATTGGTGGCGCGAGAGGTCCGTTTCGTTCTCCACGGACGCGACACGGAACTTACCCGAGGCGCGGATGTAGGGAGTGACGTGCTCCCTCTCGACCGGATCCTTCGCCTCCTTCATGGCGCGCTCGAGCGCAGCGAAGGAGAAGACCTCGACGTCGAGGCCGTCCGGATACGTGTAGCGGATCACGTTCGTGGCGTAGTCGACGGGCTCGCCCGACTGCCCGGCATGGTACGCGGCGACGACCTTGTCGAGCACGGCGCCGTCCATGAGCGGGCAGTCCGCGGTGATGCGGACCACGACCGTCGCGCCGCGCGCCGTCGCGGCGCCATGGAACCGGGCGAGCACGTCGGTCTCGTGCCCGCGGAAGCACGCGATGCCTCGACCCTCGCAGAGCGCGGCGACGGCGTCGTCCGCCGGGCGGTCGCTCGTCGCGACGACCACGTCGTCGATGCCCTTCGCGGCACGGACGCGGTCGACGACGCGGACGAGCATCGGCTCGCCGGCGATGTCCTCGAGCACCTTGCCCGGGAGACGCGTGGCGCCCATGCGGGCCTGGATGATCGCGACGACCTTGGATGCGCTCGTGCTCATCTCGCTCTTCTCCTGAGGGGCAGATGCTAGCGCCTAGTCGCGCGCCGCGCCTGGCCCGACGAAGGTTCCTCGCGCGGCGGAGGCCTTCGCCGCGAGCGCCACGTCGAGCACGCGCGTCGCCTCGGCCACGTCCTGCTCGGGGCGCTCGGTCCCCTTGATGCAGGCGAGGAAGTGACGCATCTCGTCCAGGTACATCGCGTTCGGCTCCCACCCCGCGGGGCCCGGGAAGACCTCCCAGGCCTTCGTACGGGCCTCGAAGAGACGCACCTCCCCCCCCTTGCCGAACTCCCAGGCGACGGTCCCTTCGTCGCCGACGATCTGACAGGACCGCGTGTACGTACGCTGCACGTAGTCGAGGTGGACTTCCCCGAACGCGCCGCTCGCGAAGCGGAGGAGGATGCTCGCCGTGTCCTCGGTGTCGATCTCGATGTGGCTCAGGTGGCCGACGAAGGCCGCGACCTGCGTGACCTCGCCGGCGAGCCAGCGTACGTAGTCGAGCTCGTGGATCGCGTCGAGGATGACGCCTCCGCCGAGGTCCTTCCGTGCGGAGTATCCCTGCCGGTAGTCCTCCCACGGGTGCCAGTCGGGCAGGTACTGACCGAACTCGGCACGCACGGTGACGACGCGGCCGACCCGCTTCTCCGCGAGGAGCGTCTTCGCGCGGACGAGGCCTGGGTGGAAGCGGAGGTTACAGCCGACGAGGGTGACGAGCTTCTTCTCGGCGACCTTCGCCACGAGCGCGTCGAGCGCGTCGTCGTGCACGTCGGAGACCGGCTTCTCGAGGAAGAGGTGCGCCCCGGCCTCGGCGGCCTCGAGCGCGATCGGGACGTGGAGCTTCGAGGGCGCCGTGACGAGGACCGCCTCGGGACGCGCGTCCCACACGGCGCGGAGGTCGCCGCTCGTCGTGATCGTACGGGCGAGCGCCGCGGCCTCGGCGCGCCGATCCTCCCGCGGATCGAAGGCGAGGATGTCCTTTTCGCCGAGGGCGAGGAGGTTCCGCAGGTGACGCTTTCCAATCGAGCCGCAGCCGAGGACCGCGAGGCGGGGACGGGCCATGAGGCCCGTGGAACTAGCACGGAGGGCGGGTCACTGCGCCACGAAGGTGGCGTCCGGGCCGCGCACCGTCTCGAACGGCGTCGTCGGTCGATCGGGGTCCTGGAAGACGACGAGCCGGTAGTGGTAGGTCCTCCCCGGCACGAGGCCCGCGACGTTCGCGACGACGGTGCGCGGCGTGTCGAGCGCGCCGCCGTAGGCGACCTCGGTGACCATCCCGTACGTCGTGTCCTCTCCGTACTCGAAGACGAAGTCCGTCGCATGGTCCAGGGGATTCACGCGTCCCTGGAGCTGGGCGGTGCCGTCCTTGATCCGGACGGCCTTGCCCGTCTGCACCTCGGGCGCGCGGCCGTCGGGTGTGACGAAGAGCTTGTCGCCCCCGTAGACGACGCCGGCGTCCGACTCGGAGACGAGGCGGTAGTGGTACGTCCCACCCGGCTCGAGGCCCGTGACGTCGGCGGTGACCGTGTACCAGTCGTCGTCCGTCTTCATCGTGGCGCCGGTGCCGAAGACCTCGATCTCGCCGAGGCCCCAGTGGTCGGCGGACCAGCCCGAGAGGATCCGAACCTTCACGAAGCGCGTCGCCGCCGCGCCGAGATCGCGCTGGAGGAGATAGGTGAGGTTCGGTCCTGGCGGCGTGAGCGCGGGCATCTCGCCGGCGAGCGCCGTCGTCCACGCCTTGCCGTCCTGCGAGGTGAGGACCTCGACGTCCTTGCTCGGCCACTCCGGGTGCTGGTGGAGCTGCACGGCGGTCACGGTGACGGGGCTCTCGAGCTCGTAGACGATCTCGAGCGGCGCCGTCGGCGTCTTCGCGCTCTTCCACGTGTGGCCGGCGCCGTTGCGCCAGCCATCGACGAGGAGCGCCGCGTCGTCTCCTCCCGCGGGCGCCGACGCGAGCTTCCCGCCGTTCGAGGCGACGAGGAGCGAATGGTTCCGGTAGGTGAGCTCGAACTCGTCGAAGTCGATCGACCCGTCCGGCGGGTACATGAGCAGCACGTGCGCGAGGATGTGCTGCATGTTGCAGTTCAGGTGGCGTAGCGTCTCGTCGAGAGGCCAGTAGAGGTACCGCTGCCGGCCGACTTCGCGGTCCTGCGCCAGGCTCCTGCCTCCGTAGGACCAGGCGTTCGTGTCGTTCTGGATGCGGTAGTCGACCTTCTGCCAGCCCCCGGCCAGGACGGCGTCGCTCAGGCTCACGCCGGTCTGCGCCCAGTTGGCGCGTGTCCAGGTCTCGTCGTTCTGCGTGATGAGATCGAGATCCGCCTGCGCCCAGAACACGAGCTCGGAGGTCGCCGCCTTCCAGTTCGTGCCGCGCACCTGGAGCGCGACCTTCGCGTCGCGAACGTCGGGATCGCCCCCGCCCCACGCGGGGTTGTCGATGCCCTCCGACACGTACGTGCCCACGTGGAGGTATTGCGTGAGCTGGATGTAGCCGATGCCGTCGTCGTGGTTCGAGTCGTAGTCGGTCGGCTGCGAGAAGCGCGCGAACGCACCCGGCGCTCCGCCCGTCGCCACGTGCGAGAGCGCCGACCCTTCGACGCCGCCCGCCCACCCCGCGAGCCCCGTGTCGAAGGACTCCTTGTAGTGAGCCGCGAGCTTCGGTCCGAGCGAACGAGGCGCGGTCTTCTTGCCGTAGGCCGTCGTCGGGCCCCACTCGAACCACACGCGCGTCGGGCGACCCTGGGGCTGGACCCGCCCGTTCGCGCTGAACGCCCTCGTGCCGAGGGAGGTCGCGCGGTGCGTCTCGACGGTGCCGTCGTCGCTGACGGCAGGCGTCGGATCGTGCTGTGGGGGGACCTCGGTCGGTCCCGCGCCGTTGTTCGGCGGCGGGGGCGGCACCGGACCTTGGGTCGACGCCTCGTCGCCGGAGGTCCCGCACGCGACGGACACGAGGAGACCCAGCGCGGCGAGCCCGAGCAGGAAGGTCGGGCGAGGTGCACCCATGACCAAAGCTTACCGGTCGAGTGCCCCTCCGGGCGAAGGAGAATCGCGCCGCAGCGGCCGCGCTTCCGTTGCCCCTGACGCCTCTGCCATCGTGAGGCTCTCCATCCCGTGGCGCGTGCGGAGCATCTCGTAGTGGCCGACGAGCCGCTCGAGGAAGGCCATGCTCGCGCGCGGGTGACGGCCGAAGTTGTGCGGGTGCCACCAGAGGTGGAAGATGCGCCCCGTCTCCGCAGCCCGCGTCATCGCGAAGGCGAGCCGACGGAAGCGCACCGCGTCGAGGTGCCGGAGGCGCGGCGTGTACGGCCGGAGGAACGCGCTCGCCGGCACGTCCACGAGCTCGTCCTCCCGCGGTCGCGCCGTCGGTCGCGCGGCGGCACGCGAGCCCGACGCGGGCAGGTACGCGTCGAGGAGGCGGAACGCGCGTCGCGCCGGGGTCTCCCGAGCCTCCGCGCGGTACGCCCAGTGCGGGCCGTTCGAGCGGTACGCCCGGATCCCCCGCCGGCGCATCACGTCCTGGTAGGCATCGTTGCTCTGGTTGCGCGGGAACACGATGCTCCGCATCGTCTCTCCCTCGCCGAACGCGCGGCCGATGCTCGCCGCGGCCTCGAGATCGGCGTCGAACTGCTCGGCCGTCTGTCCACGCTCGAGGCAGTAGAAGTGGCTGAAGGTGTGCGTGCCGATCTCCTGACGAGGGGTCTTCGCGATCTGGCGGAGCAGGGTGGGCGCGAAATGGAACGGATCGCTCGTCTCGTCCGCGCCGACCTCGCTCATCGCCTCGTACGGCGAGAGCTTCGGATCGTCGTAGGTCGGGAGCAGGCGAGGAAAGTGCTTCTCGAGGTCCTTCTTCGTCTCCGCGAAGAGGAAGCCGACCGTGGCCCACGTCGCCGCGATCGAACGTCGCCCGAAGAGGTCGAGCATCGAAGGGATCGCCTCCCGCACGCCGAGGAGGTTCTCGCGGTAGCGCTCGACGGTCGTGTGATCGCGGACGCCCCAGTGGAGCTCGAAGTCGAGGGAGATGACGAGCGCGCCAGGCATGGTGTCCAGCCAGTCCTTAGCGTCAGGTCGTGTCGCCGTCGAGGTAGCTGAAATACCAGCTCTCGCGCTTGCTCACGATCGGCTCCACCGCGGGGTCGAAGGCGCGGACGCCGACGTGCAGCTCGATGGGGCGCATCTTCTCGGGGAGCGGGACGAAGCCGTGGCGCGCGTAGACGGGGAAGTTCGGGGAGTGGCGCATCGACCACGCGAGGATCGAGTCGGCGCCTTCCTCGGCCATCCCGTGGACGGCGGCGCCCAGCGCCCGCGAGCCCGCCCGGTAGCCGGCGAGCGATCGATCGTGGAGGAGATCCATGACGTACCCGATGCGCCCGCCGTGTTTCGTCTCGACCGTGTAGGCGACGAGCGCGCGGAGCTCGCTGCCGTCGTCGGCCTCGACGCCGAGCACGCGGTAGTGGCTCCCGGGTCGCTCGAAGAGGCGCCACTGGAGGTATGCCTCGTCGCGCTCGATCGCGCAGCCGATGCCGGTCGCGAAGCGGTCCCAGAGGCGCGTCATCCGCGCGTCGGCGGCGTCGAGCGAGACGACGCCGCGGGGGAGCGTCCCACGCGCGAAGAGCCGCGGGACGACGAGCGCGACGTCGGGGACGAGGCTCGCCACCGGACCGATGCGCTTCGCGAGTCCGAGGCGGTCGACGACGTACTTCGTCCGGAGGGGGCGGATCAGGAACGGCACCGGATCGAGCGGCGACCAGCCGAGCTTCTTGAAGAACCCGTGCGCGGAGCTCCCGTTCGGGAACCCGTAGATGAGCGCGGCTCCGCCCTCGGCCGCGCGTGCGAACGTTGCCTTCGCGAGCGTGACGAAGAGCCCTTTCCCGCGATACGCCTCGTCGGTGAGCGTATCGAGGGACTGCAGAACGAGGCGCCGCTCGCCGCCGATGCGCATGGTGCCGGGGAGGCTCGCGTAGATCGCCGCGAGGGACGCGCCGTCGGGCGGGACCGCGACGTCGACGTAGAGGCGGCCCGTCGCGTTGCCGAAGTACTGCCAGGTCAGCGCCTCGAGCGACCTCGGCCGCGGGCTGTTCTTCGCGAAGCACGCGCGGAAGAGCTCGAGGTCCGCCCGGTCCATCGGGCGCAGCGTGAGCCCAGGTCCCATCCGCCGAACCCTAGCCCAAGTTCCGCGTGTCGACACGCGGCGTGCGTCTCCGGAGTGACGAGCGCGAAGGCGTCCCGCGCAGAGGGGAGTCAGCGGGTCGTGATGGTGAGCGCGAGCTTCACTTGCGTGGTGGTCGTCTGCGTCGCGTGGGCGCTGACGCGGACGGCGACGTTTCCCGCGCCGTCGTCGACGAGGACGGGGGCGGTGAAGCCGGTGAGGGTCGCGGTGCCTCCGCCGGTGTACGCGGCGTTGGTGGCGCTGCCGTCGAGATCCACGTTCGTCGCGTCGACATAGGTGACCGTCCACATGCCGTTGGCGTTCGTGTTGCCCGTGACGCCGGCCACGACGACGACGTCGCCGGTGAAGAGGCGATGGTCGGCGGTCGTCGTGATTCGAATGGGGGTCCCCGATGCACCGGCGATGACGGAGGTGGGAGCCGCGACGACGGGAGCCGCGTCGACGGGATCGATGCGGATGACGTCGCCGAGATCCTTGCTCGCGACTGCGGAGAAGCGCCAGCGTGCGTAGTGATCGGGCGCCGCGTCTCCGAGCGTGGCGTGCGTGGAGATGGCCTGGAGAACATCGACCTCGAGGACGGCCGTGGCGCGGGTGGGGATCGCGTAGACGGCCACGTTTGTGGCAGCGCCCGTGTAAGGGAGCTCGAGGAGCTGCGAGATGGTTCGCGTGCCCGCCTCGGGCGAGTTGAGCGTCTCGGAGACGGCATGGAAATGCACATCGTGCTTTCGGACCGTGGGGTTGTCGTGGGTGAACCGCGGGACCGTCGTCGCGACGCCGTCGGAGCCGAGCACACGGAAGAGCGGCGTACCCTCGACGGTGATGAGCGCATCGACGAGCGCCTGAGCGCCGTTGAGCCGGTTCACGCCGAGCCCCACGGAGGAGGCGCCGGCGAGCGTGTCCTGGCAAAAGGCGTAGGTGCCAGCGATGTCGTTGTCGAAGAGCTTGTCCGCGTTGGCGAAGTTGTTGAAGGAGACGGCGCTTGCGACGGCGGTCGCGTTAACGATCGGGTAGGGCGCGTCTTCGGTTCCTCCGCCGAAGAGATTGTTCAGGAGAACGAGGCGGCCGACGGTCTTGTTGTTGCAGTCGATGGCTGGGACGACGTCGCTCGCCACGAAGCTGTCCGCGATCGTGAGGCCAAGGGGAGCCGATTCGAAGAAGATGAACGCGCTCGTGTATCCGCCCGACTCGAAGCCGCTGCCCTGGATGCGGATGTTGTTGCAGCCGACGAAGTAGAACGCGTAGACGCCGCCTGCGTGGTTGCAGTCCTGGAACGAGACGAGGTAGGCGCCCTGCATGAAGACGTTCCAGGCGCCGCCGATGACGCTGTTGTGCACGGAGATGTTCCCGGTGGCGGCGGTGTCGATGTCGAAGCCGTACCTGCGATTGCCATCGCTCGCCGTCAGCCAGAGTCCGATGGAATCAGTCGTGTAATCGCCCCAGACCGGGCCGATGGCACCCGTGAAGAGCGCGGAGATCCGCACGGACTCGGCGCCGTCGAGGACCACGCCGATGGGGTAGTCGAGCACCTTCACGTCGTCGAGAACGCACTCGGTGGCCCCCGTGAGCTCGATGGCGGCGTTCCCGTCGAGAAGCACGTCGGGGCGGGTCGGATAGTCCTGGTCGAGCTTGTTCTGGAACGTGAGGTGACGGATGCCGTTCGACTGCGTCCAGTTGTAGTACGTGTAATCGTCGTCGGCGACGTTCCACGCGACGAAGTAGCCGAGCGAGACGACGAAGCCTCTCTCGATGTAGCTCTCGATCACGGAGCAGGGCAGGTTGCTGGAAGCGGTTCGCGCCTCACCTTCGAGCCAAACGCTCTCCCCGAGCGGTCGAAGGTGCTGCGTGGCGGTCGCCGTCCCGCCGCCGGCGTACGTGCCATTCCCCTCCGAGGAATTGAGGGTGAAGGCGGTGGCGCTGACCCGGGTGACGTGCCAGGCGCCGTTCGCGCGCGTGCACCCCGTGACGTCGCGGACGTAGACGAAGTCTCCGTCGCTCATGCCGTGAGCCGTGGCGGTGGTGATCTCGATGGGCGTCCCCGACGAGGCCGCGGTGATCGTGAACGTCGGGGTCGTGACCTTGAATCGTCCGAAGGGCACGAACACGACGCCCCCGCCCGCGGCGTTCGCGGCGGCGATGGCGCGGTTGATGGCGGCCGTGTCGTCCGCCACCCCGTCTCCGACGGCGCCGTATGCCTTCACGTTGAAGACCATGCGGTTCGACGTCTCGCGCGACGCGCGAGGAATGACCGCGAGGTTTCCGTTCTCATCGCACGTACCGACGACGTGCTCGCTCCCGTCGGGCCGGTCGATGCGGATGAGTTTGCATTGATCGGCGGCGGCGGCCTGGTTGATGTCGGTGGCGACGATGCGGGAGGTGCCCGCGCCGAGGGAGGTGATGGCGTCCTCGGAGACTTCCCCTGCGACGTTCACCTGAAGGAAGCCGAATCCGTCCGGCGCCGCACGGGCGACCCCAAACACCGTTTTCGAGGTCGCCAGGTTTGCCGCGGAGGCGCGCGCGACCTCGGGCTGGCTGTTTCCACCATCAAAGCCCACGACGCACAGAGCGTCCCCCTGATCGATCGTTCCCACCGCAGTGCACTGTGTCGGCATGTGTTCGTTCCTCGTTGTTCAGCGCCGATAGCGGGCTATGCCCATCGCGTTCCGAGCCATCGTGTTCAAGTCGTAGGTCCAGCTTCCAACCATCGTGACGGTACAAGCGCTCAGCGCCGCCGCTCCTGCGCCGGTCTGGGAGTTCGCCGGAGGCAGGCTGAGGACGGTTCCGCCGGTGCCGAAGGCCAGGTCTGGCGTGCCTGTCGGGAGGAGCCGTGCAGCAGCTATGCCGTACGAGTCGCTCTGAGCACCGACCCCACTCGCACCCGCGAGGATCGCACGCCCGTCTTCCTGCAAAACGAGCGCTGCGCTTCGGTCCACTCGGCCGGAAAAGTCGAGCCTGGCTACGCCGGCGTCTCCGTACGCTCCGTCGAGGAGGCCCGATGCCGTCAGACGCAGAGCCGCGAAGTCATCCGGGTTGCTTCCGCCGAGCCAGCCTCCGATGTAGATGCGTCCAGTCGCGTCAACGGCTACATCGCTCGCACGTTGCGTGCCGCTTCCGAAGGAGGAGATAAACTTTCCGGCGGTCGCGAAGGTGGTGTCAATCGCGCCATCGGGGTCCAAGCGGACGACGGCCACGTCGTAGCGACCTGTCAGTGCTACAGTCTCCTTCGTGCTTCCGGTCAGGACGACCTTACCGCCGGGCGCGAGCGAAATGACTCCCTCGCGATCGTCTGTACCTCGAACATCGACGGTCACCTTCCCGCCACTGCCGAACGTCGCATCGGGACCGCCGTTGCTCTCGTATCGCACGACCTCAAAGTTCGCGGTGGCAGTGGGGTTGAGCGCGTCCTCGCTGAAGCCCGCGACCAGGATCTTGCCGCCTGGCAGGAGGACGACCGAGTGGGCATAGGCGTCACGGCCGGGATATGCCGTCAGAACCGTTCCGGCATTCCCGAACGTCGCGTCTGGGCTCCCGTCGGCGAGGAACCTCATTACCGTGAGCGACGAAGGAGTACCGGACACCCGCGACGAACCTGCCGCGACGATCCGACCATCGGGCTGCACGACGACTGCGAAGAAGCGATTGTTCAACGTCCCCGGTTGCGTCTCCACGAGTCCAAACGCTCCGAATGTGGTGTCGAGGTCGCCGTTTGGTTGCAGCCTGACGAGCGCGGCCGCACCGGACGTGCCGCCCCCGACCACGCTCTTCCCATCCGCCTGCAGCGCCAACGCGTAGGCGGCCGAGCCTGGATACGTCAGCCAGACGATCCCCCCGTCGCCGAACGTCGGGTCGAGCGTCCCTGCCGGGCCGGTGCACGTCGTGCCGGTGTCGGAAGCGTCGCCTGCGTCGAGTCCGCCGTCGCTCCCGCTGTCGGTCGTGCTCGTGTCCGAGCCGCCCTCGATGGGCGTGCTCCCCTCCGGGCCGCCGTCCTCGCAGGACGCTCCCTCGCACGCTGCGGGGGCGCCGCCGTCCTCGCCCCCGCACGCGAACGCGAACGCGCCAAGGCCTGCTGCAAGCCCGCCTACGAGCAGCAGACGCCCGCGCCACCACGACGATCGACCTCGGCTCATCGCGCGCTCCTCCCTCTCATCGGAAGGAAGATGCAATCCGGTCGCGGTCGAGTCGGTTGATTTCTTGAAGAGTTCGTTCGGGCGCGTCATTCCGTGATCGTAGCCGTCGCGAGCAGTGCTCCGCGAAGGCCACGTCGTATCCGTTCGTCGAATCGCGTTCCTGACCGGGCCTCGTCGATCGCGTAGCTCTCGTTCGCGGAGGTCGCGATGGACGAGGCGGTGCGCGAGACCTGGGCGAAGCGGGTCGCGC
>JALHPN010000187.1 GCA_022842465.1 Polyangiaceae bacterium
TCGGCGGCGGAGCGGGGCGGCGCGGTCGGCGCGGGCTTCGACGGGTGCGTCGGCGCCGGCACCTCCGCGCCGGTGAGCGTCGTCGTCCCCGCGGGCTCGTCGTCGTGGCGCATCACCTCTTCGTCGAGCGCGCCGCCCCGCGTACGGTCCCACGCCATCTCGAGCGGCGCCGGCGCGGTGACGGGGGCGGGCGCCCGGCTCCAGCTCTCGAGCGCGTCGGCCATGATCCGATCGACGTTCGCGAGCACAGGCTCGCGGACCTCGTCCGTCCGCGGTTCGGCGGTGACCGTCCGGTGCTCTCCTCCCGGCATGCACGCGACGAGCGAGGCGAGCACGACGGACGAGACTCCCAGGGCTGACTTCTTCATCTCGGGCTCCTGCCCGTACGACGAGCAAGCCGCATACCGCCGCGCGGACAAAGCGCGAGCGGGGCACCCCGTGAGGAGCGCCCCGCCGTCTCGGTCGAGCTCTCGCGAGCCGCGGGCCGACGTCAGTTGCCGATGGTCTTCGCGACCTCGTCCGCGAGGTTCTCGACCTTCTTCTCGATCCCGTCGCCGAGGCCGAAGCGCGTGAAGGACACGAGCTTCACCTCACCGCCGAGCTTCTTGCCGAGCTCCTGGCGGACCTTGTCGATCGAGCCGGCCGGCGGGTCCCACACGTTGTCCTGCCCGAGGAGCGTGACCTCCGTGTACCACTTGTTCACCTTGCCCTCGATCACCATGGGCCAGCGCGCCTCGGGCGGGCCCTTCTTCTGCTCCGCGGCCTTGAGCTCCGCAGCGAGCTCCTTGGGATCGAGGTCCGTCGCGGCCTTGAGCTCCGCGATGCGGGCGTTCGCCGCGTCGAGGTCCTCCTTCAGCTGCGCCTGGAAGATCTCCTTCTGCTTCGCGAGCATCGCGGCGTCGATCTCGTCCTTCGTCACGACGACCGGCGTCATCGCCGCGATCTGCATCGCGCAGTTCTCGACGAACGCCTTGAAGTCCGGGTTCGCCTTCGCCTCGGCCGAGGGCGCCTCGGCCGCGAGGAGGACGGCGAGCTTGCCGCCCATGTGGACGTAGGCCGTGACGACGCCGTTCGGCCCGGGGGCCTCGACGCTGTCCCAGCGGCGGACGACGATGTTCTCGCCGATGCGACCGACCATCTCCTGACGGACGAGGTCGACCGTCTTGTCGCTGCCCGGGTACGTCTCGGCGCCGAGGTCCTTGCCCTTCGGCTGCTTGCTCGCGACCTCGAGGACGTTCTTCACGAAGCCGCGGAAGTCGTCGCCGCGCGCGACGAAGTCCGTCTGGCAGTTGATCTCCACGATGACGGCCTTCTTGCCGTCGGGGCTCGTCCAGGTGCCGACCTCACCCTCCGCCGCGACCTTGCCGGCGCGCGACGCGGCCTTGACGATGCCCTTCTTGAGGATGACCTCGACGGCCTTGTCGAGGTCCCCTTCGGCTTCCACGAGCGCGTTCTTGCAGTCGCTCATGCCGGCGGACGTGCGGTCGCGGAGCTCCTTGATCATCGCGGGGGTGACAGCAGCCATGATGGTGTCCTCGTCGTGTGCAGGGATGTGACGAAGCACCGTGAGCCGCAGACGTGCGCGCTCACGGTGCCTACGTGGTGAAGAGACTCTCTAGAACGCGCGAACGTTCAGTTCGCCGGGGTCTCGCCCGCGGGGGCCGCGGGCGCCGGCGCCTGCTCGGGCGCGTCGGTCTGCGGGCGACGGCGGCCGTAGGAGACCTCCGCCTGCGGGCCACGGCCACCGCCACCGCCGTGGTCGTCGCGGCCGCCGTGATCCTTGCGCCGCTGCATGCCCTCGACCACCGCGTCGGCGACGCGCTGGGTGATGAGCTTGATCGAGCGGATCGCGTCGTCGTTGCCCGGGATCACGTAGTCGACCGCGTCGGGGTCGCAGTTCGTGTCCGTGATCGCGATGATCGGGATCTGGAGCTTCTTCGCCTCGCTCACCGCGATGGTCTCCATCGCCGGGTCGATGATGAAGACGGCTGCCGGGAGCGTGCCCATGTTCTTGAGCCCCCCGACGTACTTCTCGAAGCGCTCGCGCTCCTTCTCGAGGCGCGAGACCTCCTTCTTCGGGAGCTGGAGGTACGTGCCGTCCTCCTTCATGCGCTCGAGCTGCCGCATGCGATCGAGGCCCTGCTTGATCGTGCGGAAGTTCGTGAGCGTGCCGCCGAGCCAGCGGTTGACGACGTAGAAGGAGCCCGAGCGCGCGGCCTCCTCCTGGACGATCTCCTGCGCCTGGCGCTTCGTGCCGACGAAGAGGATCTGGCCGCCGCGGGCGACGGTCTCCTGGACGAAGTGGAACGCGCGCGCGAAGAGGCGGGCCGTCTGGTCGAGATCGATGATGTGGATCCCGTTGCGCGCGCCGTAGATGAACGGCCTCATCTTCGGGTTCCAGCGCTTCGTCTGGTGTCCGAAGTGGACGCCCGCGTCGAGCAGCGAGCGGAGGGGCAGCGGGAGATCGTTCTTGAGCTGGGGAACTTCGGTCTGAGCCATGGTGCGCGCTTCCTTTCGGTTGAGCCTCCGCTCCCCTCCGTGGCCAGCAGCTCTCGCGTCGCGAGAGCCGCACCGGACCGACGGTTTGCGCAGGGGAGCGTGTGGAATTCGACCTCCCGGGAGATTCCGGGGGATCTGGAGAGTCGCGCATCCTAGTCAGGCGCGGTTTCACGTCAAGAGGCGCTTCTCGCCCGAGGGAGGAGATCGGCGCCCTCCTACGTACACCGTCTTGCGCCGCGCCCACGCCTGGGCCATAGGGCGCACCGACACCGCCCCACGTTCGCGCCTCGCGCGTGGCCGCGCTCCAACGCCTCGGAGATTTCGAGTGAAACGTCCGACCCTCCACGCCGGAACCGGCGCGTCCTTCCTCGCCGTCGCCCTGGTGCTCACCGCGTGCGGCACCCGCGGGGAGGACGGGCCTCCGGGAGCGCCCGGCGCGCAGGGGACCACCGGAGACACGCCGCCCACGCCGCCCCCCGTCCCGCGCGCCGGCTCGATCAACCAGGTCACGCCTCGCGCCGGCCTCGTCGATCGTGAGGTCGAGGTCACGATCACGGCCGACGGCGTGACGCTCGATCCGAGCGCGCAGGTCAGCTTCGGCGACGGCGTCCGGGTCCTCGACGTCGCGGAGCGCGGCCCCGCGCTCGTCGTCACGCTCGCCGTCGCGCCGAACGCGAAGCTCGGAGCGCGCGACGTCACGGTCACGCCGAAGGGCGGCGAGCCGATGGTCGCGACGAAGGGCTTCGTCGTCGCCACCTCGCTCGGCGCGAAGGTCGCCGGCGGCAAGGCGGAGCAGGGCGGCCTCGTCCGCGTCGACGTCACGAACCACGACCGCACGTGGTTCGATCCGGAGAGGTTCACGCTCTACCCCCTCGTCGCGGAGACGGAGGCCTCCCTCGTGTCGCTCGCGAGCCAGGAGTTCACCGCGACGGACGGCTCCGTGATCCTGCTCGGGGATCCGCTCGCGAAGACGGGGCCGCTCGGCTTCCTCGGCGTGAACGACCCCCAGGATCCGGACAGCGCGAGCTTCCTCAGCGCCCCGGACGCCGTGACGGTCACCGCGCGCGCCGCCGACAAGCTCGTCTCCGGCGCGCTCGTCGAGAAGACGCTCGGCGCGCTCGAGACCGGCTTCTTCACCGCCGATCTCGCGCCCGCCGCGAACGAGGGCATCGTCCTCGACGCCTGGGTCCGCGCGCCCGAGGGCTCGACGATGAAGCCGATGGTCCTCGCGTACCCGGAGAGCGGGATGGCGCGGGACCTCCTCGATCAGAAGCAGGACGACGAGGGCATCCCCTTCCTCGGAATTCCTGCGACGACGGCGCGCATCGCCTACCCCGTCACGCGCGTCACGAAGGGCTTCTTCGTCGTCCTCGACGCGTCGCTCGGCGGCGGTCCGACGACGAAGTTCACGCTCGAGTACAGCGCCGTCCGCGCGCAGATCCTGAAGGAGAAGCCGGACGCGCACGCGACGGCGGACAAGGCGCAGAACCTCGGCTCGCTCCCGGGCACGACCGTGACGGTCGCGGGCCGCATCCTCGAAGGCGAGCTCACCGCGAACGGCGAGAGCGACGTCTACGCCTTCACCGGGCTCTCGGCGAAGAGCTCGACGGATCTCCTCGTCAGCGTCACGTCCGAGGCGGAGGTCGTCGTGACGATCGACACCGTCCCGACGATGGACAGCGAGCGCGCGGTCCAGATCCAGCTCGGCGGCGGCGCGAAGGTGGGGATGGGCGCGACGACGGCGTTCGTCGGCCCGAATCGGTACATCCAGGTCACGGCGGCACCGGACGCCGCGAAGGCGACGGGCAAGTACACGCTCGGCATGAAGCGGCTGCCGGCGGTCACGGTCCAGTGAAGCGCGAGGAACGACGGAGAAGCATGATGAACCGGAACACTCTCACGGCGCTCGGCACCGGGCTCCTCCTCCACATCGCGGCGTGCAGCGGGGCGGACGGCGCGCCGGGACAGGACGGCAGAGCGGGCGCCGTCGGCGCCGACGGGAAGCCGGCCGACCCCGCGAAGGGCCCCGAGTCCGGCGTCTCGCTCGTGACGCCGTCGAAGGGCCTCCTCGATCGCGAGATCGACGTGAGCATCGGCGGGAGCGCCACGACCTTCGAGGCGGGCGCGAAGCCCGACTTCGGCCCCGGCATCGAGGTGAAGGACGTCATCGCGTCGAGCCCGACGCTCCTCACGGCGAGGCTCGTCATCGCGCGCGACGCGGCCGTCGGACCGCGCACGGTGACGATCGGCTCGCTCGTCGCGAAGGACGCGTTCGTCGTCGCGCCGTCGATCGAGGTCGGCAAGGCGAAGGTGGCGCAGGGCTCGATCCTCCAGCTCGCGATCGACAACAGCGACACGAAGGCGTTCGATCCGAACGCCTTCCTGCTCACCGCCGCCGGCCTCCTCGACCTCGGCTCCGCGGCGGAGAGCCCCGAGGCGGCGACGGCGCTCCTCCTCGCGCCCCCCCTCGCGAAGCCCGGCAAGATGCAGATCGAGGTCGCGAACGTCGGCGCCGACGGCAAGCCCCGCCTCTCCTTCCTCAGCGCCCCCGACGCGCTCGAGGTCGAGGCCCGCGCGCCCGACGCCTTCACGCTCGACAGGGCGACGGAGCAGTCGTTCGCCTCGGCCCTCGGCACGAAGCTCTTCAAGCTCTCGACGCCGGCGACGACGAACGCCGTCGTCGACTATCGGATCGAGGTCCCCGCGGGCGGCAAGGCGCTCCCCGTCGCCTTCCTCTTCGGCACGGGCGGGCAGGCGGACGACGAGCTCGGGCGCGTCCTCCCGCAGCAGAACCCGTTCACCGGCGAGTTCGTCCCGCCTCCGTACGATCTCCGCATCACGGTCCCCGTCCTGGCGGGCGCGCAGCCCACCGACCACTACGTCGTCCTGACGGATCTCGCCGGCGAGGCGGGAGCCAAGGCGACGATCACGGCGACGCGCACGAACGCGTTCCTCTCCGTCGAGTCCGCGAACCCGCACCCGCAGGACCTCGCGCAGGGCCTCGGCGCCCTCGGCGCCAAGGACGGAAAGCTCGTGAAGGCGAAGCTCGAGGCGGCGTCCGAGGTCGACGCGTACGCGATCGGCGTCGGGGCCGAGCAGAAGCTCCAGGTCACGGCCTCGAGCGACGCGGACCTCGAGATCGTCGTCACGAAGGACCCGATGGTCCTCGAGGACGCACAGAGCGTGGCCGCCGCCGACAAGAAGGTCGTCGCGCGCCTCTACCCTGGCAAGAAGGTCGCCGCGCAGCGGATCGTGAACGCGCCCGGCGTGACGACGCTCTACGTCGTCGTCCGCGCCGACGCCGAGGGGAAGGTCGCGACCGGCGCCTACACGCTCGGGGCGCGTCCGCTCCCGTGAGGTCCGCCCCGAAGAAGGCGATCGCGCTCGCCGTGGCCGCGCTGCTCGGCGCCTGCGGCGGTCCCCCCGCCGTGCCGCAGGGGCCCGCGCCCGAGTACGAGGATCCGCGCGCCCCGAGCTGGCTCGACGCCGCGGCCCCTCTTCCTCCCGCGAGCCCGCCGGCGAGCCCGCCCTCGATCGCTCCCTCCCCTTCCCCCGACTCCCCCGACGCGGGCTGACCGCGCGCCGGCCCTGCGCGGCGTGCTAGCCTCCCGCGCCCGATGGACCTCGCACAGCTCCGTCACGTCGCCAGCCTCGCCGAGCTCTCGCTCTCTCCAGAAGAGGAGCCGAAGCTGGCGGAGGACATCACGCGCATCCTCGCCTACGTCGCGGAGCTCGAGGCCGTCGACACGGCCGACGTCGCGCCGATGACGCACTCGGTCGCCGCGCCGCTCCCGCTCCGGGAGGATCGCGTGGCGAGCGGGCTCTCGCAAGAGGACGCGCTCGCCGGCGCGCCCGAGACCGATCACGGCGGCTTCGTCGTGCCGACGTTCGTCGGGTGAGAGGAACGCGCCGATGAGCTCTCTCCCCGAGACCGCCCTCGCGATCGCCGACGCCGTCCGGAGCGGCGCGATCTCCGCGCGCGCGGTCGCCGAGCGCACGCTCGCCCGGATCGAGGCGAAGAACCCCGAGCTCAACGCGTTCGTCACCGTCGCGAAGGAGGAGCTCCTCGCGGGCGCCGACGCCGTCGACGCGAAGCGCGCGCGCGGCGAGCCGCTCGGTCTCCTCGCCGGCGTGCCGGTCGCGCTGAAAGATGCACTCTGCACGCGTAACCTCCGGACGACGTGCGGGTCGAAGATGCTCGGCGCGTACGTCCCTCCGTACGACGCGACCGTCGTGACGCGCCTCCGCGCCGCCGACGCGCTCGTGCCCGGCAAGACGAACATGGACGAGTTCGCGATGGGCTCGTCGAACGAGTCGTCCGCGTTCGGTCCGGCGAAGAACCCCCACGACCCCTCGCGCATCCCGGGCGGCTCGTCGGGCGGCAGCGCCGTCGCCGTCGCGGCCGGCCTCGCGCCGGTCGCGCTCGGCAGCGACACCGGAGGCTCCATCCGTCAGCCCGCCGCCCTCACGGGCACCGTCGGCGTGAAGCCCACCTACGGCCGCGTGTCCCGCTTCGGCCTCGTCGCGTTCGCGTCGAGCCTCGACCAGATCGGCCCCTTCGCGACCGACGTGCGCTCGGCCGCTCGTGTCCTCGCCGTCATCGCCGGCCCGGATCCGCGCGACGCGACGTCCGCCGCCGCGGAGGTGCCCGAGTTCGAGGCCGCCTGCGGAAGGAGCGTTTCGGGTCTCCGTCTCGGCGTCCCCGACGAGTACTTCGCCGAGGGCCTCGATCCGGCGGTCGAGGCGAGCGTCCGCGCCGCCATCCTCCGTCTCGAGGAGGACGGGTGCACGGTGAAGCGCGTCTCCCTCCCTCACACGAGGCACGCCGTCGCGACCTACTACGTGCTCGCGACCGCCGAGGCGTCGAGCAACCTCGCCCGCTTCGACGGCGTCCGGTACGGGCTCCGCGTCGGCGGCGAGTCGCGCGGCACGGGCACCGCGAGCGCCCTGCGCGCCATGTACGGCGCGACGCGCGACGCCGGCTTCGGCGCCGAAGTGAAGCGACGCATCCTCCTCGGCACGTTCGTGCTCTCCGCGGGCTACTACGACGCGTACTACGCGAAGGCGCAGAAGGTCCGCGCGCTCGTGCGACGCGACTTCGATCGCACGTTCGCGGAGGTCGACGCCATCGTGTGCCCCACGTCCCCGACGCCCGCCTTCCGCCTCGGGGAGAAGACGGCCGACCCGCTCGCGATGTACCTCTCCGACGTCTACACGCTGCCCGCGAGCCTCGCCGGGCTCCCCGCCGCGAGCGTCCCTTGCGAGCCCGTCACCTTCGCGGGGGCGGCGGGGGCGCTCCCCGTCGGTCTCCAGATCATCGCGCCGGCGTTCCGCGAGGACACCGTGCTCTCGCTCGCGGCGGCGGCGTACCCGTCGTGACGATCGCGGTCGACGTCGCGCCCCTCGCGCCCGAGAGCTTCGACGCGTTCGTCGGCCTCTTCGCCGAGGTCCCGTCGTCGTGTGGATGCCGGTGGTGGCACTTCACGGGGACCAAGAACGAGTGGCTCGATCGCTGTGCGCACCGCCCGGAGGACAACATCGAGGAGGCGCGCGCGGCGGTCCTCGCGCGGGATCCGTCGGCTTCGGGCCTCCTCGCGCGTGCGCGTGATGCTCGGCCCTCGGACGCCGCGCTCGGCTGGATGAAGCTGACGCCCCGAGCTCTCGTCCCGAAGCTGCGACGCCTACCGGTCTACCGCAGCCTCGACCTCGGACCCGAGGACACGACGTTCGCGATAGGCTGCCTGCTCGTTCATCCGAAGGCGCGCCACGCCGGCGTCGCGCGCGCGCTCCTGGCCTCCGCGGAGCCGTACGCGCGGAGCCGCGGAGCGCTCGCGCTGGAGGGGTACCCGAGGCGATCGTCCGAGCCTCTCTACGACGAGGAGGTCTGGCAGGGTCCCGAGCGACTGTTCCACGAGGCAGGGTTCGTCGTCGTCCACGACGTCGCGCCGTACCCCGTGTACCGAAAGGTGCTCTAGAGAAGCGACGCGCGCCGGACGGACCTGTTCTACCGGCTCTCGGTCGCGCTCGGGTAGACTCGCCCTTGGTGGATCCGAGCTTGCCCGTGCTCGTCACCCGTGTCGACCGTCGCGCGCTCTCGCGGCTCGTCCGGGCCGCGCTCCGTCACGAGGTGGCGGACGTTCGCCTCGCGCAGGGACCGCGCCAGGCGGAGCCGCACACCCTCGACCTCCACGTCTCCGGAGCGAGCGCCGTCTCGCTGATCGCCGAGCTGGCTGGGGCGCCGCACGAAGGGAGCTTCCCGCTCCGTCTCCGTCCGCTCCATCGCGCGCAGGCGGCGGAGCTCTACGCTTTGCTCGAGGCCGAGAGCGGCTCCGAGAGCGACGGGCACGGTGTGACGTCCGCGTCGCCCGACACGCTCGCGCAGCCGCCGCGCACGGTCGCGTTCGAGGGGGACTCCGCGCCGCTAGCGCGGAGCATCACAGGCGCGCCGCCGCCGATGGCCGACCTCTCGCCCGTCGTGGTCCCACGCGCGTCCCCGCTGACGGACGAGCCGTTCTTCGACGACGCGCTCCTCAACTTCCCCCGTCTCTCGCTCGACGACGAAGTCGCCCAGGAGGCCGAGGACGCGGCGGCCTCCACCGACGGCGAGGCGCCGTGGGACGACGACCACGCGACGATCGTGCGGCTCCCGGGGGCTACGCAGGGCGCCCAGGTCGTCCTCCAGCCCCCGCACGACGACGACTTCACGCCGACCCACCACGAGGTCCCCAGGTCTGCGACGGGAGGCGGGCGGAAGAAGACGACACGGTCGCGTGGCTCGGGTCCCAAGAGCACGGCGCGGTCACGCAAGGAGCTCGAGGGGGCGGCGTCGAGCGCGCGCGGACGCGCCGAGGACGCGCCGGATCCCCTCCTCGCGCGGAAGATCGCCGACGGGAAGTACACGATCGAGTCGCTCATCGGCAGCGGCGCGGCCGGCGCCGTCTACAAGGCGACGCATCGCGAGCTGCGCCGCTCGGTCGCGATCAAGGTCCTCCACCCGCACTACCAGCAGGACCCTCACTTCATGAACAGCTTCCGCGGCGAGGCCCTCGCCGCGAGCCAGCTCGATCACCCGAACGTGATGCGCGTCCTCGACTTCGGTCAGGAGCCCGACGGCCTCGTCTACATCGTCATGGAGCACCTCTCCGGGCGCACGCTCCAGAGTCTCCTCGACGAGGAGCGCCGCCTGCCGGCGGGGCGTGCGGTGGAGATCATGATCCAGGTCTGCGCCGCGCTCAGCGTCGCGCACGACAACGGCATCATCCATCGCGACATCAAGCCCGACAACATCATGCTGGTCCAGAGCCGCAACGACGAAGGCGGCGTCTTCGAGCTGGTGAAGGTCTGCGACTTCGGGATCGCCGCGCTCCAGAACCCGCGCGCGGAGGACGCCGAGCTGGGCATGGCGGACGGCGTCATCGCCGGGACGCCCGAGTACATGGCGCCGGAGCAAGCGCGCGGCGCCGAGATCGACGCTCGCTCGGACGTCTACGCGTGCGGCATCTGCCTCTACGAGCTCGTCACGGGACGGCCCCCCTTCCTCGGCGAGCACGCCGCGGAGATCCTGCTGAAGCAGCTCGACGAGGCGCCGCGCGCGCCCTCCGCGCTCGTCAAGAACCTCGATCCGCTGCTCGAGGAGATCATCCTCCGGTCGATCCAGAAGGATCCGCGCAAGCGCCAGCAGTCGGCGCGCGAGCTGCGGGTCGAGCTGAAGGAGATCATCGACCCCGTCGACTCGAGCACGGACGACCACGACGACGAGCGCAGCATCGTCGAGAGCGTGCCGGGGCTCGACGATCCTGCGTCCGGCTTCGCGGGCTTCTTCATGAGCCTCTCGAGCGCGGCGCTGCGGGTCGGGGCCTTCGAGCAAGGGGCGCCCGACGCCGGACAGGCGATGAAGGACCTCCGGAAGGCGACGCGTGCTGCGCTCCGCGGCCGAGGAGAGCTCACGTTCGCCCGCCGCGACACGTCGCGCGGGCTCGGCTACGTCGTCATGAGCGGACACGCGGAGATCGTCGAGATCCGCCGCCTGCTCGGCGCGATCCACGCGAGCCACGGCGAGCCGTTCCTCGCGGTGTTCGTCGAGAAGGGCATCGCGGCGCTGACCCTCCGCGAGGGCATCCCGGACGCGGAGCTCGACCACCTCGTCGAGGTCCTCCTCGGGCCCCTCGCGAACGAGCCGCTCCGGAAGGAGCTCTTCGCGAAGTCCCACCGGTACGTGTCGGTCCTCTTCGCCGCCGACGTCGTCGGGCGCGACCGGAAGCTCACCTGGAAGGTCGGGCTCTCTGCCTCGCGGCTCGCCCGCGATCTCCGGGCTCTCTCGGGACTCCGCGGCATCAGCCTCAAGAAGATGCGCGAGATCCGGGAGGACCTCGTCGCCGGCGTCGCGCACCTCCTCACGAAGGGCGAGGAGGTCCGTCAGTTCCTCTACAACGCGGACCTCGTGGACGAGGCCGTCGCGAACCTCCGCGGGTTCTCGTCGTTCCACACGGCGCCGGTCGTCGTGCAGCGTCTCCTCCACGACCCGTGCGTCGAGGGCGGAATGCTCGTCCTCGCGGACTTCGACGCGGCGACGTACGACGCCGACGTCCTCCGCGGGTACCTCCAGCTCTTCGCGACCCGACTCGTGAGCGAGCGATCTCCGCAGTCGGACGCGATGCTGGCCGAGCTCTTCCGGCGATCGCTCGTGTCCGAGGAGGACATGCCGCGGGATCTGAAGGAGCTCATCCGCGCGGAAGCCCTCGCGGAGGCGCTCGTCCGCGAGCCGTCGCAGTTCCTCCGCACGATCGATCGCGTGGGCGACCCGGAGGACTACGCGCGCGAGCTCTCGACCCTCGAAGCCGCCATGCGCGTGCTCGCGCGCCGCGCGGAGGCCGGGGCGCTGCTGGCCGCGATCACGATGCTCGCGCGGCACGCGAAGGCGAGCGGGAAGCAGCCGGGGCCACGCGAGCAGCACGCGATCCGCGCGATGAAGTCGTTCATCGACCCGAAGCGCCTCGTCCCGATCGCGATGACGGTCCTGCAAGGGCCGCCCCACCAGCGGGATCCGGCCCGCCAGCTCGTCCTGCTCGCGGGCGGCGCCGGAGCGCAGGCGCTCCTCGGGGCGCGCGAGGCCACCAGCGATCCGGCGGCGCGTGCCGTCTTCGTCCAGGTGTTCCGGGAGGCGGGCCCGTCGGGATGGCAGGTCCTCGGCGCGGTCCTCTCGCGAGCGGAGCTCGGCACGGAGGCCGAGCTCGCCCTCGTCGAAGACCTCCTCCGCGCCCTCCCCGATCGGCCGGATCAGGTCCTCGGCGACGCGGTCGCGAGGTTCCTCGCGCACCCGCGCCTCCGCCCTGCGGCGCTCGCGGCGATCGTCCCGCTCTGGGGCGAGCGCGCGAAGAAGCCCCTCGTCGACGCCCTCGAGTTCGCCGAGGAGCCCGCGCGCATCGTCGCGGCCACGGAGCTCCGGCGGATGCGCGCGATCGACGAGCACGTCGTCACGATCATCGAGCGGCTCCTGACCATGCGCGGCAGCGCGAGCGAGGAGCTCCGCGCGGTCGCGGCGGCGGCCCTCGGCGACGCGCTCTTGCCCGTGCGGCCGCGCGTCGTGGCCTTCCTCTCGCGGGGCGTCGAGGCCAAGCGCGGCTTCTTCGCGTCGCTCCGCGGAGAGGGCGCATCGGACGAGAGCGTCTTCGTGACGGAGGCGATGGCTCGCGCGCTCCTGAACCTCGACCGCGCCGAGGGGCTGCGGGCCATCAAGGCGCGCCTCCCGAAGGCGGAGCCGGCTCTACGTGCGCGCCTCGTCGCGATGCTCGGTCAGCCCTGATCAGCCGAGGGGCGGTACGGCCGTGAACTCGCACCAGCGCGCGGACCGGAGCAGCTCGCACGAGAGGCCCGCGAAGATCGCGCGGAGCGTCTCCTCGCGGGTGGCCATGCGGCTCGTGCGACGGAGCACCTCGCCGATCGCCATCGGCGTCTCGATCATCTTGAGGACCTGCTCCTCCGACTCGGGGAAGCGAAACGCCTCGATCCGCACCGGGAGCGGCCGGATCGGCTCGAGCACGTCCTCCTCGAGTGGACCGAGGATGGCCTCGAGCTCCGCCTGCGGGTAGGCCTCGCGGACGGCCCGCAGCACGAGCTCGAACGGGTCCACGCCGAGCGGGAACGTCTCCTCGTGGGAGCGAGCGCCGCGCACGAACGCGAGCTCGCCCTTCCGCCAGGAGAAGACCTCGATGAAGCGGTCCTGGGTCTGCTGGTGGATCGCGCGGAAGAGCTCGATCGGACGGAGGACGCCGAGGCCGCACAGCGCGTCGCCGATGCGACCGCCGTAGCGGGGGAGGAGCGCGAGCGCCATCTCCACTTCCATGCGGAGCACCTGCCCGCGCGCGACGAGGTGCTCCCCGAAGAGCTCGCGCTTCTCGGTCGAGACGACGAACTCGGGGACGCCCTCGACGAGGTAGATCTTCTTCCTCCGGACGCCGTCCTTGAAGTAGAGCGCGCCGGTCTCGCGACGGAGCGCCAGCTGGAAGAGCCGCGACGGGAGGAGGACGCGATCGATCGGCGCGCGGCCGTTCTGGACGGTGAAGACGCTGTCGTCCCAGCGGAGCGCCGGGCTCGACACGAAGCGCCCGAGCTCGGGGTAGCTCGAGGCGTCCCGGAACGGCGAGCTCTCGCGCGAGATGGTCGCGGTGTGATCGATGTTCCCCGTCACGAAGAGCTCGACGAGCTTCGGGTACGAGAGCGGGCCGAGCATCGGACCGTCCGGCATCCGCGCGCGGTAGATCGACGGCGCGACGTCACGACCGTCGCTCGGCGGAGGCGCCGTCGTGCGGAGGGGCCCGAGATCGGGCGGTCGTCGCGAGCGGGCGAGCTCCGCGGTCGGGAGCGACGGCGTCTCGCTCGACGAGGGCTCTCCCGAGTCGCCGCTCTCGACGAGGCCGAGGCGATCGATCCAGGCGGCGAGCTTCATCGGCCCGACCTGGAGACGGCGGCGGCGCAGGATCTCTTCGATCGCCTCGGCGAAGGCGGCGGCCGTCGGATAGCGGAGCGCTCTATCGCGCGCGAGCGCGCGATAGAGCACGGCGCGCACGTCGTCCGGCACGCGCGCGGCCGCGCGGTCCAGCGCGCCGAGATCGGCGTCGCGGATCCGCATGAGGACCTCGATCTCGCTCGGAGCCTGGAAGAGCGGGCGGAGCATGACGAGCTCCGCGAGGACGATGCCCGTCGTGAAGAGATCGCTCCGCGCGTCGAGCTCGCGGCCGACGACCTGCTCCGGGCTCATGTACCCGAGCTTGCCCTTCAGCTGGCCCGCGTCGGTACGCCGCTCGATCTCCGCCGCGCGGGCGATGCCGAAGTCGGTGAGCTTGACCGCGCCCGAGCGCGCGATGAGGACGTTGCCGGGCGACACGTCGCGGTGGACGAGGTCGAGGGCGCGACCGTCATCGTCGCGCGCGTTGTGGGCGTACTCGAGGCCGCGGAGGATCGAGAGGGCGACGTAGAGCGCGGCGTCGAGAGGCACGTCCTCCCCGCGGGCGGAGGCGGCGCGGACGAGGCGCGCCGCCGTCGTCCCCTCGACGTACTCCATCGCCATGTAGAGCTCGCCGTCTTGCTCTCCGAAGTCGAAGACCTGGACGATGTTCGGGTGCGTGAGGCGGGCGCAGACGCGGGCCTCGTCGATGAACATCGCGAAAAAGTCGGGGTCCTGGGCGAGCTGCGGGAGGATCCGCTTCACGGCCACGACCTTCTGGAAGCCGTGCGGGCCGGCGCGGCGGGCGACGTAGACCTCCGCCATCCCGCCCGTGGCGAGGCGCTGCGACAGCTCGTAGGGCCCCAATACCTGCGGAGCCGGATGGATCGGCGAGCTCATCGGCGGTAAGAATCGTACCCCATGGTGCTCCCGAAGCGGAACTCGAGTGACGCGTCCATACGAAGGTCGCGCTCACCGGGTCGTGTGGTCGCGCTGACCGGCGCGTCGTCGTTCCTCGGGAACAACCTCGTCGGGCTCCTGGAGGAGGACCCGACGGTGACGCGGATCGTCGCGGTCGACATCCGCGCGCCGCTGACCGGCGGGCGAAAGACGCGGTACTACGAGGTCGACTTCACGCAGCCGACGGCAGAGGCCCGGCTCTCGGAGATCTTCTCCGCCGAGGGCGTGGAGACGCTCGTCCACCTCGCCTTCCTCGCGTCGCCCTCGCACAGGGCCGCGCTCGCGCACGAGCTCGAGAGCGTCGGCACGCGGCACGTCCTCTTCGCCGCGCGACACGCCGACATCCGCAAGGTCGTGATGTGGTCTCAGACGTGGCTCTACGGCGCGCACCCCTCGAACCCGAACTTCGTCACCGAGGGCCATCCCCTCAGGGCCGACCCGCAGGAGCCCTTCTTCGGAGACAAGCTCGAGGCGGAGGTCGAGATGAACCGGTTCGCGAAGACGCCGCGGACGGTGGCGACGACGCTGCGGACGGCGCCGATCCTCGGGCCGAACGTGAACAACATCGTGACGCGCTACCTGGCGCGCCGGGTCGTCCCGCTCATGATGGGGTTCGACCCGCTCGTGCAGTTCCTCCACGAGGTGGACGCGATCGCGGCCTTCAAGCTCGCGATCGACCGGGACTGCCCCGGCGTCTTCAACATCGTGGGCGACGGCGTCCTCCCGCTGTCGACGGTCGTGAAGCTCGCCGGCAGGCTCGCCGTCCCGGTGCCTCATCCGATCGCGCGGAGCCTGACGGGCGCGCTCTGGCTCGCGCAGCTCGTGGACGGGCCCTCGGCGTTCCTCCCGTACCTGCGGTTTCTCTGCGTCGCGGACGGGGCGAAGGCGAAGAGCGAGATGGGCTTCCGTCCGGCGTACACGACGCGCGAGGCGGTGCTCGACTACACGAGCGCGCAGCGGCTGAGGGACGTGAAGCTCCTCCAGGAGAACGCGGCATGAGCCGGACGAAGGTGAAGGTCGCGACCACGCTCGCGGGCGGGAAGAAGCCGGCGACGCGGGGCCCCGCGGCGAAGAAGGCGCCGGCGAAGGCCGCGCCGAAGAAGACGGCCGCGAAGAAGCCCGCGAAGGCCTCGGTCGCGCCGCCGCGGACGCCCGCGAGGAAGGCCGCCGCGAAGCCGATCCCGGACGCGCGCGGCTCGTCGCCCGAGGTGCTGTCGCAGATGCGCGAGCTCGAGAAGCAGCTCGATCGCCTGATCGAGGAGGCGTCCCGCCCGGACCTCGCCGCCCTCGATCGCGAGGGCGACGAGGAAGACGCGGACGCCGACCTCGAGCCCGCCCGCGCACCCGCACCCGCACCCTCCCCCGCCCCCGCCGCGGCCCCTCCCCCGCCGCCGAGCATCCCCTTCGCGCGCCCGAGCGGTCCCCTCCCGTCCTTCGCGTCCTCCGCCTCCGCGCCCGCGTCCGTACCGTCGACGGAGACGACCGTGTTCGACACGGCGCGCGATCTGCTCTCGACCGACTTCTACCTCCGCAAGTGGGGCCGCCTCGCGATGCGGAACCGCTCCGAGGAGGTCGACGACTTCGGTTACGACCCCATCTACGACGACAAAGTACGGCCCGCGCTCGACTTCCTCTACACGCGGTACTTCCGCGTCGAGGCGACCGGCGTGGCGAGCGTCCCCTCCCAGGGCCGCTGCCTGCTCGTGGCGAACCACTCCGGGACCGTGCCGCTCGACGGCGTCATGATCAAGACCGCCCTCCGCCGCGAGCACGAGGCCGCGCGCCACGTGCGATGGCTCACGGAGGACTTCATCTATCACTTTCCCTACCTCGGCGGCGCCATGAACCGGCTCGGCGCCGTGCGCGCGTGTCAGGAGAACGCCGAGCGACTCCTGGCGCAGGACGAGCTCGTCGCGGTCTTCCCCGAGGGCGTGAAGGGGATCGGAAAGCTCTTCGCGCAACGCTACCGGCTCCAGCGCTTCGGTCGCGGCGGGTTCATCAAGCTCGCCCTCCGGACGAACACGCCGATCGTGCCGCTCGCCGTCGTCGGCGCCGAGGAGACGAATCCCCTCCTCTTCCGCATCGAGCACCTCGCGAAGCTGGTCGGGCTGCCGTACGTGCCCGTCACGCCGACGTTCCCGCTCCTCGGCCCCGCGGGGCTCCTCCCGGCGCCGACGAAGTGGCGGATGCGCTTCGGCGAGCCGCTCGATCTCTCGTCGTACGGGCCGGACGCGGCGGACGACGATCTCCTCGTCGGCAAGCTCGCGGAGCGCGTGCGCGCGACGATCCAGGGGATGCTCGATCACGAGATTGGCACGCGGAAGAGCGTCTTCTTCGGATGACGAAGCCGCGTGCGGGGTCGGGGGCGGCGAGCCCCGGTGCCGGGGTACTCGTCGTCGACAAGCCGCAGGGACCGACGAGCCACGACGTCGTCGGCCGCGTGCGGAAGGCGATGCGGACGCGCGAGGTGGGGCACGCCGGCACCCTCGACCCGATGGCGACGGGGGTGCTCGTCGTCGCCGTCGGCGAGGCGACGAAGCTCGTTCCGTGGCTCACCGCCGACGACAAGGGCTACGCCGCGACGATCCGGCTCGGCGTCGAGACCGATACCCTCGACGCCGAAGGCACCGAGACCGCGCGCGTGCCGATCGCCGACGACGTCCGGGCCGCATTGCGGGCCGACGGCCGCGGCGCGCGTCGCCTGCTCGAGGCGCTCGCCGTCGAGCGCGCGCGGACCGAGCAGGTCCCGCCCGCGTTCTCGGCGATCAAGATCGGCGGCGAGCGCGCGCACGTCCTCGCGCGGCGAGGCGAGGCGCCGATCATGCCCCCGCGGCCGGTCGAGGTTCGGAGGGTCGAGGTCGTCGCCGTCACCGAGGACGACGGCGACTTCGCGCTCGACGTCGTCCTCGACGTCGCGAAGGGTTACTTCGTCCGCTCGCTCGCGCGCGATCTCTCGCGCGCGCTCGGCACCGTCGGACACCTCACGCGGCTCCGGCGCGTCCGGTCGGGCGCCTTCACGGAGGCGGAGGCCACGCCGCTCGACGTGCCACCCGAGGATCTCGCCGCGCGGCTCCTGCCCTTGTCCGTCGCGGCGTCGCGAGCGCTGCCGTCGAGCACGATCACCGCGACCGGCGTGCGGGCGGCGCGCTTCGGGCAGCGGCTCGCGCCGGCCGACATCGTCGCGCCTCACGCGGGCGCGTCGGCCTGGCTCGACGAGCGCGGCGTCCTCGTGGCGATCGGCGAGGCCGATCCGTCGGACGGCTCGGGCAAGGTACTCCGCGGCTTTTCGCCCGACGAACCGACCTGAGCCTACTTCGCGGGCTTCGGCGGCGGCGACTTCTTCTTGTCCTTCGCGAGCGTCAGCTTCGCCTGCGCGGCGCTGGCGAGCGGGCCCTTCGGCGCGAGCTTCAGGTACCTCTCGTAGGACGTCACGGCCTCGGCGAACTTGCCGTCCTCGTGGAGCGTCCACCCGAGCCAGTAGTGCGCCGGCGCGAAGTCGGGCTCCTTCGCGGTCGCCTCCTCGAGGTCCTTGCGCGCGCCGGACTTGTCCTTCGCGGCATGCTTGCAGAGTGCACGGTTCGTACGGAAATCGCCGTTGTCCTTCACCGCGATCGCCTTGTCGAAGGCGGCGATGCACTCCGGGACGGCGCGGAGCGTGCGGAGCTCGAAGCCGACGCTCCCGAGGAGCGCCGGGTCCTCGCCCGCCAGCCGCTGGGCCTGCTTGAGCTTGTCGAGCGCCTCGTCGCGCTTCTTCCACGCCGACAGCTGCTGCGCGTAGGTGATGTAGAAGAGCGCGTTGTTCGGCTCGAGCTTCACGGCGTCGTCGAACGCCTTCCGGCTCGCCGCCTCGTCGCCCTTGCCGCCGAGCGCGACGGCATAGTTCAAGGTGAGCGGCGCGTTCTTCGCGTTCTTCTCGAGCGCGCGCTTCGCCACCGCGATCGCGTCGTCGTAGCGCTGGCTCTCCACGTAGACCGCGGTGAGGTTCTCGGCCGCCTCCGTCATGTCCGGCTGGATCGCGAGCGCGTCCTTGTAGGCCTTCTCCGCCCCCGGTCGGTCACCCATCTTGTCGAGCACGAGGCCGAGCGCGTAGTGCGCGTCGGCCTGCTTCGGGTTCTTCTTCACGGCCGCTTCGAACGCGCTCTTCGCGGTCGGGAGATCGCTCGCCTTGAACGCGGCCGAGCCGCGCGCGTAGTCGTCCCCGCCCTGCGCGGGGCCTCCGGCCGGCTTCCCCGCGGCCGCCGGGCCCGCAGGCGGCGTGCCCAGGTCCGGGTCGGCAGC
>JALHPN010000188.1 GCA_022842465.1 Polyangiaceae bacterium
CCGCCGGGGAGCGCAGCGGCTCCCGCGATGCCGCTCCCGCTCGTGGCGCGGCTCGACGAGCTCGTCGGCCTCGTGCGGCGCCTCGAGCACCAGCTGGGGGCGGCCGGGGGCGGGGCCCGCGCGGCTCCGCACTTCGACGTCGTGCTCGACGCGGGCAGCCCCTCGAACTTCTACCGCGGTCTCGACGGGCCGGACGTCGTCCTTCACGGCGGCGTCTTCGTCTCGACCTACGCCAAGCTCCCCCCGCTCGGTACACGCGTCATCCTGCACCTCGAGATGCCAGGCGGCGTGCGGTTCGAGATCGCGGGCGTGGTCGCCTGGGCGCAGCACGAGCTCGGCGAGGAGTCCCCGGCCGGCTTCGGCGCCAAGATCACGGCGCTCGGGGACGACGCTCGCGCCGCGATCGCCGCGTTCGCGAGGGGTCGCGAGCCTCTCCTGCGAGACTGACGCTACCGCTCGGCGACCGACGGAAGAGCGGCAGGCGACGTCATCACGACGAGCACGACGACCGGGAACACGGCCATGAAGCCGAGCGACACGTAGCTCGCGGCGCGTGCGTAGAGGCCCATCGTCGTGCTCATGTCGAGGCCGCCGAGCCCCGGGCCCGACGCCATGCCCGATGCCATGGACGACACCACCCGCGTCGCGACGGGCATCACGACGAGCTCGAAGAGGAGCGCACGACCCACCAGCACCGCGAACGCGGCGAACGACCAGACGACGGCTGCCTTGCGAGCCACCTCGGATCGCGTCTGGAGGAGCACGATGGAGAGCGCGATCAGCGCGAGGTCCATCGCGATCATCGCCGACCCTTCGGCGATCGCCACCCGCATGGAGACCGCCACCATCTCGTGCATGGCCTGCATGGTGGCCGCCATCTCCGGCGGTGAGCCCGACGAGTCCGCGAAGACGCGCGCCGAGAAGACGGCCTTCGCGATCGCGAGCGCGTTGCCGAGGAGATTCAGGGTGCCGAAGACGATCCCGAGGATCGGAACGACCCTGAGCCCCAGAGGAGCGGGGGACCCTGACGGAGGAGACACGAACGTCGCGGCCATGGAGAAGACGATCATCATCGGGCCGACCGGGTGCAACGCGATCGTCCTCGACCCGACGCCGATTCTCGGTCGGCGCGCTCCGCTGCGGCTGTCCGGCGAGTCGTCCCGAACCGCGCGCCGGTGCGCAACTCGCGCAACTCGTCCCTAGCGACCAAGTACGGCAACCTGCCCTCCGGCGGGAAGGCGCGCGTGCTCCCGTTCGGGAAGTGAAGGTCAGGGCTCGAGGTCGTCGTCGAAGTCCATCGCGTCGTCGAGCACCCACGCGAGGTGGTGCGCGGCGACGCCCGCGAAGACCCGCTCGGGCTCGTGGACCTCGCGCGCCTTGCCGCGCGCGTGGACGTAGGTGCGAAACGTCGCGTCGATCTCCCCGTGCGGGCGCAGCGTCGCGGACGACACGGCCGCGGAGGCCTTCGCGATCGAGCCGTCGCCGAGGAGCCCGTGCGCGCCGATCACGCCCTCGGCGTCGGCGAAGGAAGGCCGCGCCGGCACCCGCCCGAGCGCCCAGAGGAGGACGGCCGCCCCGAGCCCGCGCCCGTGCACGTCGTCGAGCTCGTCTTCGGAGAGCGAGCCGACGGGGCGATCGAGGAGCGCCCGCTCCTCCGGCAGGATCTCGGCGCCGACGCCGAGGTCCGTCTCGCGACCGCACCAGGCCGCGCGCGCCTTCTCGCGCTCGGGGACGGGCACCTCGCCGTCCGTCTCGAGGACCTCCCGCTGCGCGAGTAGCTCGAGGACGACACATCGACGAGCGACGGAGTCAGGGCGCTTCGACATGGAGGCATCCTATCGGAACGCCCGACCCGCCAGACGAGGCCCGCCTGGTGGATCATCCGTCCCCCCCCGACTGCTCCGTCGACGGCGCAATTTTCCACGAATGAAGCGCACTTCGCGCAGCCGGCGGCCTGGCATGCGGAACGCAGACTTCTGCCCTCGGAGGACTGTCGATGCAGCGATGGCTTGCCGCCTTCGGGGGCGTTCTCGTGATCGGCGCCACGCTGGGCTCCGCCCCGGGCTGCAGCTCGGACGCGGAGGGTGAGGCGTCGAGCTGCCCGGACGGCGTCGGCTGCGCGGGGGCCGCATGCACGGGCGACGACGAGTGCGCGAGCGGGAAGTGCAACGCGGGCGTTTGCGCCGCGCCGCCCGGCGTGACGAGCGGAGAGCCTCCGCCGAGCGCGACCGACGGCAAGCGGAACGAGACCGAGACCGACGTCGACTGTGGCGGTGCGACCGCACCGCCGTGCGACGACGGGAAGGCATGCGCGGCGGACACCGACTGCAAGACGGGATGGTGCGCGCCGGACAAGAAGCTGTGCGTGCCCCCGACGACCGACGACAACGTCCAGAACGGGACCGAGACGGACGTCGACTGCGGCGGCACGAGCGGCGTCAAGTGCGCGGAGCCGAAGAAGTGCGTCGTCGACGGCGACTGCACGGGCGCCTGTCGCTTCGACAACACGTGCGTCGACGCGCCGAGCTGCAAGCCGAAGCTCGGCGGCGTGACGTGCGGCGCGGGAGAGGTGACCGTCGCCGGTGTTCCGGCGCAGGGCCACGAGAGCTGCTGCAAGACCCTCGAGGTCAAGGGCTTCACCGATCCGGCAGTCGCCGGCAAGAAGGTCTACCTGGACAAGTACGAGATCACGGCGGGGCGTATCCGCGCCTTCGTCGAGTACCTCGCCGCGAACCACGGCGGCAGCCTGAAGGCGTACGTCGCCGCGAACCAGCCACGGATCTGGGACGCCAGCTGGAACCAGTGGCTCGCGACCTCGGCGACGGGCGACAGCATCTCCGTCCCCCACAAGCCGACGAGCGGCGCGGAGGCGGCGCCGTGGTTCCGCAACGTCGGGACGAACTTCACGTTCAACCAGCAGCTCTTCGTCTACGTCCACGGACACAACTGCGGGAACTCCGCCGGCAGCTACGGCTTCCCGACGTTCTTCTATCCGAAGGACGTGCAGCTCGCGAACGGCAGCCTCGAGCGCGCCGTCGCGTTCGACGGCAACGGAGGGACCTTCCAGCCGAAGGACTACCTCGACGCGAAGGCCGCGACCTGCATCCCGAACTACTTCCTCACGGCGTTCTGCAACTGGGACGGCGGCCAGCTCGCGACGGACGAGGTCCTCGACTTCGTCACGAGCACGACCTCGACGAACCCGATGACGTGCACGAAGTGCGCGACGAGCGGGATCAACGTCACGAGCGACTCGGGACAGGACACGAACATCCCGTACCGCTTCCCCTATTTCGCCGACAGCGCGACGGGCGAAGGGGCGTTCCGCATCGCCGGGCCCGGCCGCATGCCCGCCGATGTCGTGCGGCAAAGCCCAGCGGACGAGCCCTGGATGGATCTCGCCGGAAACCTCAACGAGGTCGTCCTCGACGTGACCGGCGCGACCTTCACCGGCAAGTTCGCGCTGAAGTACCGAGGCATCGGCTTCAGCAGCGCGCGCGCGGGCGGAAACTCGGCGTCGGGCAACCTCTCGTACCCGGAGTACCGAGCGGGCTACAGCGGCGGGCGCTGCATGCGGTACAAGTGACGCGTGGCAGCCACCAAGCGAACCAAACCGTACGAGCTCTACTACTGGCCGAACATCCAAGGACGAGGTGAGCTCGTCCGGCTCGCGCTCGAGGAAGCGGGCGCGCCCTACGTCGACGTGGCACGCACGCCGAAGTCGAAGGGCGGCGGAGTGGAGGCGATCCTCCGCGCGCTCCGCGGAGGGCTCGGCGGCGCGATGCCGTTCGCGCCGCCCGTGCTCCGCTCACCGTCGGACGGCGTCGTCGTCGCGCACACGGCGGCGGTCCTCGCCTACCTCGGGCCGCGCGTCGGGCTCGTGCCGAAGGGCGAGGCCTCGCGGCTCGAGGTGCACCAGCACCAGCTGACGATCACCGATCTCTTCGCAGAGGTGCACGACACGCACCACCCGCTCGGCACCTCGCTCTACTACGAGGACCAGAAGGCCGCGGCGAGGAAGCGGGCCGCGCTCTTCCGGAAGGAGCGGATGTCGAAGTTCCTCCGCTACTTCGAGCGCGTCCTCGCCGCGAACACGGCGAGCAAGCAGCGCTGGCTCGTCGGCAAGGAGCGGACGTACGTGGACCTCTCGCTCTTCCAGGTGATCGAAGGGCTCTCCTACGCCTTCCCGCGCGCGCTCGACGAGCTCGCGCCGGAGATCCCGCGCCTCCTCGAGCTCCACGTGCGCGTCGCCTCGCGACCGAACCTCGCGGAGTACCTCTCGTCCGATCGACGGATCGCGTTCAACGAGGAAGGGATCTTCCGGCGCTACCCCGCGCTCGATCGCTGACGGTGTCGGCGGCGGCGCGCGCGCACGGCGCCCGTGACCGAGAGGACACCGAACGCCCATGCGGACGGCGCGCCGCCACGCGCGCCGACCGCGCCCACCGCGCAGTCGTCCCCGTCCTCCTCCGGCGGGAGGCGCGGATCGCGCTCGCCCTCCGCCCAGACCGACTCCCCGGTCTTCGCGAAGGCCGCCTTGATCAGCTCCGCGTGGCCGCCCGCGGACGTGTAGACGTTCACGGCGCCGAGGCACGCGGCGGGGACGACGCGATCGATGCCGTTGCCGCCGCGTGAGAGCACGCCGATGACCGCCCCCGTCTCCTGGGCGAGGAGCGGACCGCCGCTGTCACCCGAGCACGAGCCCTCGCCGACGAGGACCTCCTTCGGGCCGAGCTGCGGGGCCGGGCCCACGTCCTCGATCTCCACGTCGGTGCGCTGCTGCCGGGTGGTCGGCTGCGGGCCGCGCTCCGTCACACCCCAGCCGACGATCGTCGCCTTCTCCGCTTTCGTCGCCGTGCCCGTCAGGCGAACCGGCGCGATCGGAGCGTTCGGCACGGGGCTCTCGAGGACGACGAGCGCGATGTCGTTGTCGCAGATGTTCTCTGCGCCGTTGGTCAGGATCTCCGCGCCCCGTACGCCCTTCGCGCCAGCGAGGATGTCGGGACGCGTGACGCCGCTGAACGCGAAGATGGATCTGGCGGGGAACTCCCCGAGCACCTGCCCGCCACCGTCGGACTTCCCTTCCTGGTTGCAGGCCGCGTCGGGATCCGTGTCGGACACGCAGTGGCGCGCGGTGAGGACGATGCGAGGCGAGAGGAGCGTACCGCTGCAGTCGGTCGCGGTGCCTCCCGGGAGCGACGGGTCGTAGCGGACGAGGAGCACGACGGCGTCCTGGGCGGCGTCGGAGTCCGCCCCGTTCACGATCGCGGACGAGACCTGCCCGATGCGCTCCTCCGCGCCGGTCGGCACCGCGCACGCGGCCGCCGAGAGCGCCGTCGCGACGAGGAGGCGTCTCACGCGGCGCGCCTCCGCCGTCGCGCGACGAGCATCGCGAGCGCCGTCACGAGGCCGGCCCCGATCTCCCCGCGCGGGGCGCCCGCGACACCACACCCCGAGTCCTCCGCCGTCCCGCCGCTCGACGACGACGACGAGGTCGACGAGGTCGACGACGTCGTCGTCCCGTCGTCGGGGCCGACGCGAAGCCTGTAGGGTGCATCCGTCTTCTTCGCGGTCACCCCCGCGACGACGACGAGCACGTCTCCCTCCCCCACCGCCGGCAGCTTCGCCGCCTTGTCGATCCTCGCCTTGCCGCCCTCGAGCGGCACGAGCATGCCGCCGTTCCGCGTCGGGTCCGTCTCGAGGCTCACCTTCGACGGGCCGTCGAGCGTCCCGGCGTACACCTGGTATCCGAGGCCCGCCGTGATCCCCCCCACGCCGTCCCCGAAGGACGCCGTCCTCACCGCCGGGTAGATCGCCGCGGCCGGGTACCCGCCCGTCCCCGCGCGGTCCTTCGTCGCCGCGTTCCAGGCCGCGAAGAGCGGATAGGTCTCCGCGAGCGAGCTCCCGCGCGCCGCGAGGACCGCCTCGATCGCCGGGATGGCCTTCGCTCCCGCCGCCTCCGCCTCGAGGACGTCGCGGACGAAGCCATCGCCGCGAGCGAGCTCGAGGAAGAGCGGCCAGACCCCCGAGCCGTAGAGGAACCCCGCCGTCACCCCGGACGGCGCCGTGTCGAGCGACCTCGTCGGCTCGGCGAAGAACGCCGGGAGCTGCTTCTCGAAGTCGACGAGCTCGGGATGGAGCGACTTCATCGCCCACTGCGCGGTCCCCTCGGCCCAGAAGCGATCGACCCCGGTGTCGTACGCGTTCTGCACGGCGTGGAACAGCTCGTGGGTCACGACCGTCGTGAACCCCTCCTTCGCCGACGGATAGCCACGGCCCGTGAACGTCGAGTCGACCATGACGAAGCTCGAGCACGAGGCGCCCGTGCAGGACTCCGAGACCGTCGCGCCGTCCGCTCCCGCGAAGCGGACGAGGTACACGTCGATCTTCGCGTCCCCGCCGTTCGACGCGCACGACGCGTCGCTCGGCGGCGCGCGGAAGCCCTGCTCCGCCCAGCGCTTCAGGGCGTCCTCCGCGACCTCGCCCGCGTGGGCGACCGTGTCCGGGACCGCGTCGCCCCGGGTCGTCGCGAGATCGGGCGCGTGGGTGCCGCTCGTCGCCCAGTGCACGCGCGCGCGCTCGGTCGCGAACGACCTCACCTCTGCTGGCGCGTATACGTAGCCCTGCACGCCGCCGGCGTCGGTCGGCCTCCCCTTGCACTGCGCGGCCGCGTCGCGCGCGCCGGCTGAGAGCGCGAGCGCGGCGACGCCGACGACCACGCGCTTCACAGCGCGGCCACGTCGAGGAGGAAGTACCCGGTCGAGGGGCGGTCCATCGTGCCATCCGGGTTCGCGGTGAACGAGACGATCTTCACCTTGAAGAGCTTCCCGCTCGCGCCCCGGACGACGTACGCCGTCTCCCGCGGCGTCACGCCGTTCGCCGCCGTGTCGTAGTCGTACCACTCGGCGAACGTCGTCGCCGGGCCGCCGATCTGGTCCGTCTGCGGGTTGCACTCGGCGTCGAAGAACTTCTCGGGCGACACCTTGGAGCCGTCGGCGGCGGTGACCGCCTCGAACGCCCTGCGCGCATCGGCGCCTCCGCCTTCGCCCGGCCCGGCGTCGCCGCTGTTCGTGAAGATCACCGTTCGCTTGAGCGCGAGGTCCCACGCGGACGACGTCAGCGCTCCCGGGTCCGTCACGTCCACGCGCGCGCCCGTCGTGAGGTCGACGTAGACGCGCGGGTTCTTCGCCGCGCCGGCCTGCCCGCCGGCCGACGCGTCGACGTAGATCCGCTTCACGCCCGCGTTCTCGGAGACGACCTTCACCTCGGCCTGCGACACCTTCGCGACGGGCCCGAGGAGCTGCGTACGCGCGACCGAGCACTGCGCGCCCGCGGTCGCCGCGTCCTCGCCCTCGGGAGGCAGATCGCCCGCGTCGGCGACGTCTCCCGACGACGAAGAGGACGACGACGACGACGACGCATCGGAGCCGCTGCTGCATCCGCTCGCGGTGGAGGCACCTACGACGAGCATCCCGAACACGAAGAGAAAGCTTCTCATCAACGCACCGCCTTCACGCGCATGACCACGGTCCCCGGCGACGTCGCCGTCGCGCCCTCGAAACGGGCGAACCCGACGAGGTACTTGCTCCTGGCGTCCGCGCCCTGCACGTAGAACGCGCTCCGTCTCGGCGCGAGCACGCCGCCGGCAGGCTCGGTCCACAGCCCGCTGAAGGCGCTCACGACGCGGTCGCCGCGGAACGTCTGCGCGCCGAGCTTCGCCGCGTCGACCGCGTCGAACTTCGCCTTCTCCGTGTCGGCGTCACGGGCGAGGACCTCTTGCAGGGTCTCTTTCGCCGTGGCGTCCGCGTCGAGATCGACCGCGCCGACACCGCGCGGCCCGCCGAGCTCGCCGTTCACGCTCACGACGTCTCGATGAAAGCAGACGTGCCACGCGCTCGACTGCCGCGCGGCCGTGGGCGCGAGCATGGTTCGCGCTCCCGTGTCGAGATCGAGGCACTCCGCGGGCGCGTCCGCGCCGCCCTGCGGCCCTCCCGCCGTCCCGTCGACGTTCTTCGCCTCCTTCATCGGGCTCGATCCGGCGGCGGTGACCTCGGCCCAGCGCACCTGATAGAGCCCGCTCACCGGCGCGCCGTCGCGCTCGCCGTAGTAGCCGAGGATCTGGAGCTTCCAGGTCCTCGCGCCGTCCTTGATCCCGTACGTGTGGATCCGGCTGTGGAGCGCGTGATTGGGCGCGCCCTCGTAGAAGTACCAGCGGAGGAACGCGCCGCCCGTGCTGTCGATGGTCGTGAAGGGCACCGCCGGCGCCTTGTCGTCCAGGAAGACGATGGCATCGAGCGGGCCGAACGCGTGCGCCCCGCCCGAGCCCGACGCGCCGCCGTTCGTGAACACGTCGGGGCCCTCGAACGCGAGATCCCATCCTTTGTCCGTCGTCGGATCGGCGGGCACGACCACGCCGGGCGGGCTCGCGAGCTTCGCGAACACGCGCCCGGTGGTCGGCACCTCGACGCGCAGCTCGTCGCCCACGGTGAAGACCTCGCCCGCGTCGCCGCCGCCCGCGTCGCCGCCGCCGCCGGCCGAGGAGCTCGCCCTCGAGCCCGCCTCGTCGCTGCAGGCGGGAGCGGCGAGGAGCAGGGCCGCGAAGACACCGACGAAACCGAGCTCGAGCAGCCTGCGCATCAATCGTCCTCCCAAGGAAAGTCGGCCTTGATCCCCAGGTAGAGGACCCGCCCGAGGGGCGACCGCGTGTCTCCGATCCGCCCCGGCTCCTGGCGCACGTCGAGGAGGTTCAGCGCCCCGACGTATGCCTGCGCCTTGGCCCATAGCGCACGGCCGAGGCGTGCGTCCACCGTCTGGTACCCGGGCGCGCGGGTATCGACGTCCAGGAACGCATTCGTCACGACGCGGGCTCGCACGTACAGCTCCGTCTTCCAGGGTCCTTCGATCCGGATCGAGGACGTGAGCGAGTGAGGGGGGCGAGCCTGGAGCGGCTGGTCGTTCACGTCGTCCCGCGTCCAGGTGTAAGCGTAGCTCGTCTCCGCCGTGATCCAAGGCGCGGGGCGAAACCTCGCGTCCACCTGACCTCCCGCGGTGCGGGCCTTTCCGAAGTTCGTGTACGAGTACGAGGCGACGCTGTTCGTGACGACGCCGTTGGCGAGGTCGAGATCGATGAGGTCGTCGACCCAGTTCGCGAAGACGGAGCCGCGGTAGGCCATCGTCTTCGCGGGTGACCACGAGGCGTCGGCGTTCACGCCCCACGACTTCTCGGGGAGGAGGCCCGGGTTGCCGGTGATGCGGTAGCCGTAGAAGGAGTGGTCGAAGACGAAGCCGAGCTCCTTCGCGCTCGGCGCGCGGAAGCCTCGTCCACCCGACGCCCGGATCGTGAGCTCGGGCGTGACGGTGTAGGCCGCGGCGAGACGCGGCGCGAAGGACTCGCCGTAGCGCGTGTGCCCTTCGACGCGAACGCCCGGCATGACGGTGAGCTTGCCGAGCTTCCACGAGAGCTGCCCGTAGCCGGCGGCGATCCCGTACGCGAGCGGGAGGACCTCCGTATAGGGGCCGATCACGGCCGGTCCCCGCGACGTGCTCTCGGTCTTCGTGATCGTCTGCTCGAAGTGCTCCGCCTCGAAGCGGGCCCCCGTCACCCACGTGCGGGGACCGTCCGCGAGCGTGAGGACGCCCTCGAAGCTCTGCATCCGTTGCGTGCGGTCACGCCGTTCGTCGATCGGAGAGTCGCGCCGATCCTTCGAGGTGAAGTTGTCGAACTGCTGGCGCCCGAGCGTGAGCCTGAGGCTCGAGCCCGCCGCGATCTTCGTCACGTGGATGACGTGGAGCGTGTAGCGATCGGTCTGCTCGGGGAGATCGACGAGGAAGCGGCCGAGCCCGGGCGCGGTCTGCGACTCGAGCCCGTCGAGGCGGTCGCGGAAGGCGCGCGCGCGGACGCGGACGTCCATCTCCTTCGTGAGCTTCGTCCCCGCGCGAAGGCCGAACATGCGGCGCGTCGTCTCCGGGAGGCGGAGATCGGGCCGCCCGTCGTCGTAGCGCTCGAGGCCGTCCTGCCGCGTGTAGTTGAGGTCGAGACCGATCCACGGCTCGCCCGCGCGATACGCGCCGTTCCCCTGGAGGACGAGGCCGCGGAAGGAGCGCCCTTCGATCCGTGCCCGGCCGCTCCCGCCCTGCCGCCGGGGAGGCGCCGTGAGGATGTTCACGACACCGCCGAGCGCGGCGGAGCCGTAGAGCGAGCTCGTCGGTCCGGCGACGACCTCGATCCGATCGAGGTCGGCGGTCGGGATCGCGGCGAGATCGATCGCGCCGCCGACGTCGCCGACGACGCGCTCGCCGTCCTCGAGGATGAGGACCCGATCGCGATCGAAGCCCTGGATCTGGAGCGCGCTCACGCCGCCGAGAAAGCCGTACGAGCCGGGGTTCACGACGAGCCCCGGCTGGCTCGCGAGCGCGTCGGCTACGTTGGTCGCGCCTCGCCGGTCGGCCTCGTCTCGCGTGATGACGTCCGTCTTCACCGTCGCCCGCTGGGCGCGCTCCGGCGTCCGCGTCCCGGTCACGACCACGACGTCGCCGTCCTTCGCCGGAGGCCCGACGCGGTCCTCGGCGCGCGCGCTGCGGGCCACGAGGACGACGAGCGCGAGGACGACCGCTCTCCTCACGGCGTGCGCGACCTCGCGTACCGGATGACCGGCTCGTCCCAGAACTCGGTCTCGCCGTCGTGGGTCATGCCGATCGCGAGAGCGACCTTCGAGCTGGCGACGTTCTCCGTCCCGACGTAGGCGATCGCGCGCTTCACGTCGTGGTGCGCGAACCCGTGCGCGAGCGCGGCGCGCGCAGCCTCCGTCGCGTAGCCGCGACGCTGGTGCGCAGGGTAGACCGTCCAGCCGACCTCGAGGACGGCGTCGCTCCCCTTGCCGATCTCGGTCTCGCGGAAGAACGCGCCGACGGTGCCGACCATCTCCCCCGTCGCGGCGACCTCGACGCCCCACCAGCCCGCGCCGTTCAGGAGCCACTGCCCGGAGAGGGCGGCGAAGCCCCTCCACGCGACGCGCCGATCCGCCGTCTGGGTGAGGAACCTCGTCGCGACGGGATCGGCCATGAAGGCGGCGTACGCCTCGAAGTCCTGCAGGCGGAGCTCGCGGAGGACGAGCCGCTCGGTCGTGACACGGGGCACGGGGGTCGGAGGGAGCGCCATGCGAGCGGACGCAGCCTACCAAAGGCCGTCCTCCCGAGGAGCACGCGTGGGCCGCCCTGGATCCTCCGTTCCCCGGAGCCGCTGGCGCATGTGCGCGGAAGCCGGCGTCGCCCGGGCCGTTCGGGGACGGCACGCCCGGTGCTTCGCACGCGAGCATGAACCGGAGGGCGCTGCTCGGGGTCGTCGCCGCGTTCGCGGGCCTCGCCGGGTGCGCGGCGGACACGGACGGCGCGAGCGACCTCGACCCCGGCGACCCGGACGAGGAGACGTCCGCGAGCGCGCAGACGACGCGGACGTGCGCGAGCACGGACGACGCCCTCTTCTTCCACGGGATGCACGGCTACGGCCGCGATCTCGGCGGCGGCGGCGTCTGCGCGCCCCGCCTCGAGAACACCGGCGCGAACGGCTTCTGGTCAGGGGCTGCCTTCACGAGCGCCCCCGGCGCCGAGGTCGTCGGAGGCTACAGCGCGGGCCGCATCCCCCTGATCCGTCGCCTTGCCGCAGATCGCGGGCGCGAGCGCACCGCGGTTCTCCTCGACGGATCGTGGTCGGACGGCGCGCGGTTCGAGGGCAAGACCGGCCCCGCGATCGTCGAGGCGTGGCTCGCGGCCGATCCGAGCCGGACCTTCGTGCTCGTCTACATCCCCTCGAGCGCGGGCTGGCGCGAGTACGCGGCGCTCGCATCCGGTCCGGCTGCCTCCCAGGTGAAGGTCTGCGCCGTCCGCACCGGGCACCTCGAGCTGCCCCGTGTGGTCGGCTCGAGTCTCCTCCGGGCCCCGTCGAGCTGGCTCTCCGAGCGCTGTCCGACCGGCACCGCGCGCTGAGACCGCGCGATCCGCTCGTGGGTGCCGGGATCCAGCGGACCCGAAGCTGCGAAGGCAGGATCTCGGCTCGATGAAGCGAGGTGGCGCCGGGCGCAACGCTTGCTCGAAGGCTGGCTTTCGTCCATTCACCTCGAGGAGATCGTCATGGTTCGCTCGTCAATGCTCGTCGTGCTCTCGCTCTCGACCTTGTTCTTCACCGCCTGCTCTCCGCAGGAGTCGAGCGACGCCGAGGGGGAACAGGGGAGCGCTCAGACCGCCTCCGCGCGAGACCTGCTCACCATCTGCCCGGCGCTCGAAGGCGTCGAGCTCGTCGCCTCCGTCGTCGGGGACGCCGACGTGATCGTGAAGCAGGAGTACACGCTCGCGTCCTTCGGGCCAGACGGGCGACAGGTCGGACGGCGCGTGACGACGGCGCAGACGCCGAGCACGAATCACCGGCTCCGGTTCTACCGTGACGCGCAGGGACGGTCGAAGTTCCAGCTCGAGATCGGGACGTGGGCCGGCATGGACGAGAGCATCGACGGGAGCATCAAGCGCGCCACCGTCTCGGGCACCGTCACCAACGACGACGCGTCGTTCACCTACGGCAAGCTGGCCTTCACGAGCCGGCGCGACAACTTCAAGGCGCTCGCCGGCGATCGCGCCGAGCTCTCCTTCGAGCAGCTCGACTGCCAGGGGGGCGCGGCGATCTCCGTGACGCTCCCCATCCTCACGCTCGAGAAGACCGGAGACGAGCTCGTCGACGTCCAGGACGGTGCCGGCAGGACGCACCGCGTGACCCCGAAGGTGCGCTGGGAGAAGAAGCTCGACTCCGCGACGCTCCAGTTCCACGCCGTGCAGGGCTGAGCCGCGTCAGGGCTTCGCGGCCTCGCGCTTCTTGCCGCCGCCCCAGCGATCGTCGGCCTTGCACAGGCCGTCGGCGTACGCGAGGCGGTGCGCCTCCTCCGGTCCGAGCGACTTCGCGAGGTCCGCCTCGAACGCGGGCATCGCGCCCGTGAGCGCGAGGAACATCTTCGTGACGGGATGAACCTTCTCGTTCGGCCCCGGCTCGGGCCGGAGCCCGGCGCGGATCTCGGCTGCCTGGGTGTGCGCCTCGGCCGCCGCCTCGCCGTCCGTGTTCGAGGCGAGGTTGTAGACGAGATGGGCGCACGAGTCGGGCCCGATCTTGTCGACCACCTCCGCCGAGCTGCCGAGCGCCGCCTGACAGAGCGGGCGGATCTGCGACCACACGCGCTGGTACGAGCGCTTGTACGCGTCCTCGAGGACGGGCGCGTCGTGCGGGGCGAGCGCGAGCTTGTCGATCTGGGCCTGCGAGGGGAGCCACCCTTCCTTCCGGAGGCAGGGGACGCGAAACTTCACCTCCCCCCTCTTCGCGAGCTCCGCCCAGTCGCTCGGATCGAGATCGAAGTCGCTCCGCGTCCTCGCAGGCGCGCCGTCCTTCCCGCTCGCGAGCTGTGCCTCCGCCTTCGAGAGCGAGGCCTCGAGCTTCGCGCGCTCGGCGGCGACGATCTCGAGGCGCTTTCGGTACTCGCTGACCTGCGAGGCGAGGTTCTCGTTCGCCTTCGCGAGCGGCTCGTCGCCCTCTGCGGCGCTCGCCGCGAAGGCCTTCTCGCCCTCGGCGGGCGTCCCCGTCCGCTCCACGTGGCCGTCGCCGAGCTTCGCGCTCTCGCCGGCGCCGATCACGGCGCTCTCCTTCGCATGGGAGACCGCCACCTTGCCCTCGTACACCGCGACGAACGCGAGCGCCGAGAGCGCCGCGCCGACCGTCCCTGCCTTCACGTCTCGCTTCTGCATCACCTTCACCGTGAAACACGTCCCACGTACCTCGACGACTCCGGCGGGCGTGTGCACCCGGAAGGTCGCGCCGGGCTCGACCCGGTAGAAGACGTCGCCGCGCTCCTGCACGACGTCGTCGCCCTCGAACGAGAGCGTCGCGCCGGGCTCGAGGACGGCGCGCGCGCGACGACCGATCGACAGCTCGACGCGGTCCGTCGCGATGGCCTCGCCCGAGGACGGCGCGCCATCGGACGCGATCCGGATCGCGGTGACGGCGGCCGCGGCGGCGAGCCCCCCGGCGACGACGAGCGGCCATCGGCGCCCGCGAAGCCTCCGGGGCTCCTCGCGCACGCGCGTCATCACGCGATCCGCGAACCCAGGGGGCGGCGAGACCTCGGGGAGCGCGGAGAGGTCGATCGGCTCGTTCTCGGGCTCTTCGCTCACGGCGTCCTCCACTCGTCCACCAGCGCCGCGCGCATCTTCTCGCGCGCGCGGAAGAGCCTCGTCTTCGCCGTGCTCTCGTTCGTGGCGAGCGCCGTCGCGATCTCTGCGATCGACAGCCCATGGACGTCGGCGAGGAGGAGCGCGGCCCGCTGCTCGTCCGGCAGCGTCGCCGCGGCCTCCGCGAGCGCGTCGCCGAGCTGGCGGCGCTCCGCGCGGAGCTCGGGGGTCGAGTCGGCCGGTCTGGGCGTCGCGTCGTCGAGAGGCACGGCGTCGAGCGTCTTCCGCTTCCGTGCGTCGAGCGCGAGCCGGGTCGCGATCGTGAGGAGCCAGGTGGACGGCTTCGCGGCCCTCGAGAGATCGAACGACGGGAACGCGCGGTAGGCGCGCACGAAGGTCTCCTGCGCGAGGTCCTCCACGTCGGCCGCGGGGAGACGCCCGAGCATGCGCGAGAGGAGGGAGAACACCATCCGCTCGTGCGCGACGACGAACGCGCGGAACGCAGCCGGCTCTTGCCGGCGGCAGCCCTCGAGCAGGTCTCCGGCGAGCAGCTCGCTCGGCCGGGGGCGCAGCTTCGAGTCTGCGGCGCTCATCGCGATCGCCATCATCGCTCCGTCTCACGACGGCGCCGGCGAAAGGTTCCCCGCGTCGTGCACGATCGCAGGCCGGTCCGTGGCACGAACCGTGCAGACCGCTGCCGGCGGATCGGGTAAGAGCACGGGGTCGTCATGCGCGCCCGCGAAGCCCTCTTCCTCTCGAGCCTCCTCGCCGCCGCGGGTCTCGCCTGCGCGTCGTCCCCGCGCGCGACCGCCGAGCCGCGCCGCCCCGGCCCTCCGGCGGAGAACGACGCGCCTCTCGTGAAGTACCCGGTCGAGACCGACGCGGACGCCGCGCGCGCGCTCCGTGAGCACTACACGAAGTACGAGCACGCGATCCCGATGCGGGACGGGACGCGCCTCTTCACGGCCGTGTTCGTCCCGAAGGACACGTCACGGACGTGGCCGATGCTCATGACGCGGACGCCGTACTCCGTCGCCCCCTACGGCGTCGACAACTACCCCTCCGCGAACGACGCGCGCGCGATCCGCCGCTTCGCCCCCTCGTACGGCTTCCTCAAGGACGGCTTCGTCTTCGTGAGGCAGGACGTGCGCGGGAAGAACATGAGCGAGGGCACCTTCGTCGACGTCCGCCCGCGGAAGGTGGGGACGAAGAGCACCGACGTCGACGAGGCGACCGACGCGTACGACACGATCGAGTGGCTCGTGAAGAACGTGCCGAACCACAACGGCAAGGTCGGCGCGTGGGGGATCTCGTACCCCGGCTTCTACGCGGCGTGGTGCGCCGTCGACGCTCACCCCGCGCTGCGCGCCGTCTCCCCTCAGGCGCCCGTCACGGACTGGTACACGGGCGACGACTTCCACCACAACGGCGCCTTCTTCCTCGCCGACTCGTTCGACTTCGAGGCCGCTTTCGGCAAGCCGCGGCCGAAGCCGGTGCGGAAGACGAAGTGGGAGGGAGTCGAGCACGACGTCACCGACGTCTACGACTTCTTCCTCGCGATGGGCCCGCTGAAGAACGCGAACGCGAAGTACCTCGAGGGCAAGATCGCGTTCTGGAACGACATGATGAGCCACCCGAACCGCGACGCCTACTGGCTCGCGCGCGACCCGCGCCCTCACTACAAGGACGCGAAGCCGGCGATCATGACCGTCGGCGGCTGGTATGACGCGGAGGATCCGTGGGGCCCCCTCTACACCTACGGCGCCTTCGAGAAGCAGGGGGCGCGCAGCGAGAACGTCCTCGTGATGGGCCCGTGGCGACACGGCGGATGGGGGCGCACGGACGGCGACCGCCTCGGCGACGTCACCTTCGGACAGAAGACGAGCCTCCACTACCGCGAGCAGCTCGAGCTGCCCTTCTTCCGGCGTCACCTGAAGGGGAAGGCCGGTGCCCCGCTCCCGGAAGCGAGCGTCTTCGAGACCGGGACGAACACGTGGCGCGCCTACACGACGTGGCCGCCGAAGGAGGCGCGCGCGGCGCAGCTCTTCTTCCATCCCCAGGGCAGGCTCGACGGTACGCCCCCCGCCCTCGGCGAGGACGACGTTGGGGCGGACACCTTCCCGAGCGATCCCCAGAAGCCGGTGCCCTACCGCGGCAAGCCCTCCGCCGAGCTCGATCACGACTGGGTGACCGACGATCAGCGCTTCGCCGCGCGCCGCCCCGACGTCCTCGTCTACGCGAGCGCGGTGCTCGATCAGGAGATCACGATCACCGGGCCCGTCGAGGCGACGATCCACTTCGCGACGACGGGGACCGACGCCGACGTCATCGTGAAGCTCGTCGACGTCTGGCCGGAGGACGCGCCCGATCCCGATCCGAACCCGAACGGCGTCCGGATGGGCGGCTACCAGCAGCTCGTCCGCGGCGAGGTGATGCGCGTGCGCTTCCGCGACGGGTTCGGCGCCCCGAAGCCGCTCCGCGCGAACGAGCCTGCCGTCGTACGCTTCTCTCTCCCCGACGTGGCCCACGCGTTCCGGAGCGGCCACCGGATCATGGTCCACGTCCAGTCGACGTGGTTCCCGCTCGTCGACCGGAACCCGCAGTCGTTCGTGCCGAGCATCTACGAGGCGCGCGAGGAGGACTTCCGCGCCGCGACGCACAAGGTGATGCGCACCCCACAGATGCCGTCGGGACTCCGCTTCACGACGACCGCGGGCGACGTGACGAGGCTCCCGAAGGCGCGCTGAGAGGCGACGATCACTTCGGGATGTCGAAGGTGTGCTTCACGGTGCGCGGCCCGCCGGTGAACGGGGTCACCTTCGCGCGCTGGAACTGACGGGTCGCGCAGTCGCCCTGCTTCGTGCCGACGAACGGGGCGTCGAGCGCGACCGACGCGACGGAGCCGTCCGGCGCGAAGGTGACGAGGGCCTTGCCCGGCCCCGTCACGCTGCCGTCGAACGTGCACGCGCTGAGGACACCGTTCGCCTGCGAGAGGCGGGCGCGCGCCGCCTTCTCGTCGAAGGCGTTGGGATCGACCGCGACGCCCGCGTCCTTCACCGCCGTCGGTGCGACCGGGGTCGGGATGACGCCCGCGCCCGTGCTGACCGGCGCGGGATTCGGTTGCGCGGGAGGAGGCCACGTGTACGTCGGCGCGGCGGTCGGCGGATTCGTCGCGGTCGTCGCGGCCGTGCCCGTCGCCGTGTCGGCCGGGGTCGGCGTGATCGGCGGCGGCTCGGGCGAGCCGGCGTCCTCCGGATCGTCCACGGCGGCCGTCGCGACGGGCGGCGGCGTAGGCGCCTCGGGCGGGGCGCTCGCGGGAGGTGGCGCCGCGCTGGGAGCAGAGGCCACGGTCGAGGCCGAGCCCGCCGGTCCCGTCCCCTTCGCGTCGCGACCGATGACGAGGAACGCGCCGATGCCGACGAGGCCGAGGACGAGGAGCCCGCCCGCCACCGCGAGCATCGCCACCGGGACCTTCTTCGGCTCTCCCGAGCCTGCCGGCCCCGGAGCAGGGCCCGGCGCGGGAAACGCGAAGGAGGGCTGGTTCGGAGGCGCACCCGACATCGATGCAGAGTGCATGTGTGCGGGGTAGCCGGGCTGGGCCCCCTGGCCCTGCGGAGGGTAGACCTGGCTCTGACCGCCAGGGAACGACGCGTCGCCCTGCGGGGGGTAGGCCTGGCTCGTCCCTCCCTGGCCGCTCTGTCCGATCGGGCTGACCTGGGTGCTCGGCCACGCGGCGTCGCTCGCGGGGTTCGGCTGCTGCGACACCCGCGGCGTGGTCGGCGGGCTGCCCGAGAACGCCATCGTGCTGGCGAGGCCGGCGAGCGGCGCGTTCCTCGGCCCGGCCCCCTGCGCGGCCGCCGCCAGGCTTCCCGAGGAAGGCGGCGCGCCGTGGAGCGGCTGCCCCGTCACCTGACCGGGAGCCATGATGAGGGTGCCGCCCGAGTCTGGAGCGCGCTCGATCTCGCCGTCCTCGTCCGCATGGAGCTTCGCGACGGGCGACGACATCGCGATGGTGTCGCCGAAGGCCGGCCGTCCGGCTGCCGGGCTGGGGGATGCGCTCGCGAGACGCCCCGGCGGCGGCTTCTCCGTCGCCGTCGTCGGATCCTCGTCGGGCTCGAACGAGCCGGCGCGAGCGCGCGGCGCGGAGATCTCCGTGTCCCGCACGTGCGTCGCGGCGTTGTTGGCGCCCGACAGCGCGCCCGCGGTCGCCTGCGCCGACATCTTCAGGATCCGCGGATCGGTCGCGGCCACCTTGGTCGGCTCGTCGCCGTCTCCGTCGTCGTCGTCCCCGCCCGCGCGCGGGAGCGAGTCCGACGAAGGAGGGCTGAGCACGGGCGGGCCCGGCCGCGCCGTCGCGCGTGCGGACTCCGCCTTCTCATCGCGCGACGACGGCGAGCCCACGCCCGACGCCGGCGTCGACGGCCCGGACCCCGGGCCCGACGCGATCGGCGGCGCGCCG
>JALHPN010000189.1 GCA_022842465.1 Polyangiaceae bacterium
CGCTCGCCGATGCGCTCGCGAAGCGCGCCGCGTCGGCGCCCCGGGTGGCCGTGCCGTCGCGTCGCCCGGCAGGCGGTGCCGAGCAGCGGCGCTCCCCGCGAGCGTCGTACCGCACGCCGGTGAGGCTCGAGGTCAGCGGCTTCGGCTCCGTCGACGGACGCACGGAGGACGTCTCGGTCGGCGGGCTCCTCGTCGTCGCACGCGCGGACGTGGAGCCTGGGACGAAGCTGAACGTCCGGTTCGCGCTGCCCGTCGACGGCCGACTCGTCACCGAGACGGCCGTCGTGAGGTGGGCTCGCTCCGCCCACAAGGACGACGCGGCGGGCCTGCGCGCGCTCGGCATCGAGCTCACCTCGGCAGGGCCCGAGACCGTCCTCCAGATCGAGCGCTACGTCTCGCTCATCGGCCCAGGCTCGCCGTAGCGATCGGAGCTCGGCCCAGAGGATTCTGGACGAGCGTCACGGACAGCAGACCGGCCAGCGCGAGTTCTCGGATCCTTTCGCGCCGGTACGCGTACAAAAGAGGAACATGTGCTGCTTCTCTGCCAAGACGGACGTGTACGGGACCTCGATCTTCGCGCGCTTCGCGGAGCCCGGCACGCAGGTCCTCGCGTACCAGATGCGTTACAAGGCCGAGCAACCGACGGCGATGATCCTGCCGCTGCCGGTGAAGCTCCCGACGAAGGACGACGCGATCGTCTGGAAGGACCTGAAGGGGTATCCCCAGTTCTTCAGCGATCTCGCGGCCGGTTTCCCGCCCGAGGAGCGCTTCGCCTCCAATCGCTCGAAGCGCGCGCTCGCCCCTGCGGCGCCCGAACAGCTCGCCGTGCACGACGTCGGTGACTTCATCGCCACGTACGTGCCGTCCGTGAACGACTTCTCGCGCGTCGACCCGCGCTTCGCGATCTCGAAGGACGTCTGGGCGAAGATCCCCGGGTACGGAGCCTACGGCTTCGCCGTCTTCCAGCTGAAGCAACTCGAGGGCACACCGCACCCGATCGCGTTCGCGTTCGAGACGCAGTCGCCCGACACGCTCTTCTTCCCGACGGTCCACATCCACGACGGGACCGTGCACGCGGAAGAGGACTTCCACCACGTGCTCTATGCTCAGGAGCCTTCGTTCGACGAGCGGGTCGGGTCGTACGACGGCCCGGAGGCGGTCGACAAGCGGACCGGCTTCGTCCGCTCGAAGGAGAAGGTCGGCTCCTTCGCGCAGGTGGGGAGCAGCCAGGGTCTGCTCGACGGGAACGGGCTCCTCCACAAGGTCTCGCTGACGGGCAAGCTCCCCAACCGCGATACGGTCTTCGACGTGCGCGCGATCGCGGCCCGCAGCTCGGGGGGATGCAGTCGGTGCGCCGCGTCTCCGGCGACCAGCGCCGACCTCCAAGGCACGTGGCTCCCGACGGCGGCGCTCGCGGGTCTCGGCTGGATCGTCCGTCGCCGCAACGCGCTGCGCGCGCGTTGACGCCCTAGGCGCGACGCGCGTGGCGTCTAGCGCCGCGCGGAGGCGGCGCGGAGACGCTCGCCGAGCCCGTCGAGCGCGATCTTCGCGTCGGACGGCGCGCGTTCGCGCGCGCTCTGGACGAATCGCGCGACGCGCCCGTCGTCGACGACCACGAGGGCCTTCTCGGCCGCCGCGCGGGTCTCACCCTCGAAGCGGACGAAGGCGCCGACGATCGCCTCGCTCGCGACGTCGCGAACGACGGATTCGTCGTCCCTGCGCGCGAGCGTCGCCCATGCCCACGGGCTCGCCGCGCGACGGAGCGACTTCACGATCACGCGCGCCGTCGCCGCGTCTGCGGACACGAGCCTCGCCGCGAGCGTCTTCGCGACCTTCGCGCGATGGCACATGCCCATGCCGTCGAGGATCGCGAGCGAGCGCTCTCCCGTCGCCTTGTCGAGCGCGACGACGAGCGCCTCCGCGGCCTCGTCGCTGTCCTGCCGGGCAACCGCCTCGGACGCCGTCCGGGCGGACGCGTCGTCCCCCTGCTCGAGCCACGCGACCAGCACCGGGGCGACGCGCGGATCGCGCAGGATGCCGAGCGCCTCGACGACGTCGAGCTTCGACGCCACGAGCGCCTCGCGGGGGATGGACGCAGGCGGGTCGACCGCGAGCTCCGCCAGCGGCATCACCGCGCGCGGCCCCATCGCAGCGAGCGCGAGGGCGACGGCGGCCTTCCCGCCCCGAGCCTTGCGATCGAGCTCCGGGGTGCGCGCGACGAGCCGCGCGACGTCGACGAAGGCGGCCGGATCGCTCGCACGCGCCGACGCGATCGACGCGCGGAGCGTCCTCGTAGCCTCGGGCGCGAGCGTCACGCGGTGGGTCGTCGTCCTCGTCACGGGCGCCGCCGGCGACGCGCTCGCCGAGGGCGCGAAGGCAACGCCCGCGATCACGATCGCGAGAAGCGCGCATGCTCTCGTCGTCGATCTCATCGTCCGCTCTCCCACCACTTCGCGTCGGGCACCCTGCGCCGTGCGTTCGTCCCGCAGTGCACCTCGCCGAGCGCGGCGTGGTACTCGGACCAGTCCTCGGCGAAGCTGACGGCGACGCCGTGCTTCGCGAGCGCGCTCGCGAGCTGCTCTTCGAAGGGGTCCTTGCCGCCCACGATCGGGCCGTGAGGCTTCGGCGCGACGAAGTGACCGTCGGCCACGTAGATCCCGTTCACGGTCCCGGGCTGGTAGGCGACGGAGCCGCCGCCGTAGGCGTGGTGCAGGAATGGCACGCGCACGAGGTCGTCCTCCGTGAGACCGATCTCCCGCTTCAGGACCGCGAGCTGCGCGTCGATCTCGGCCGCCGCCTCGGCGCTCGCGCTCATGACGTCGGTGTCGGCGAGGACCTCGCGGATCGTCGCCTGCGCGGGCTCCGGCCTCCCGCGCTCGTCGAACCAGTACTTGCCGACGAACATCGGTGTCTCGCCCTCGCCCTTCGCGACGAGATCCTCGAGGATCGTCTTCGCGAGGCGCGGATCGTTGACGAGGACGGCCCAACCGCGGGGAGACTTCGCGTGGACGAAGGAGATCGTCTCGTCGACGTGTCCGACGAGGAGCCAGGAGGTGTCGATGTCGACCGGCGGCTGGACGCCCTGCGCCTCGATCATCTTCGAGAACGAGAGGTCGGGCCGGAAGCTCGGCGTCCCGCCGCGGAGGAGGCGCCCGAAGGGGAAGGTCTCGCCGCCCTTCGTGAAGGGCGGGATGGTCTCGAGGTTGCCGAAGGAGTTCAGCGAGTCGGTCCGCGGATCGTGGCGCGCGTCGAACTGCTGCACGCCCGCCGTGTCCGGCCCGCGGAGCGCGAAGACGAGCTGCCCCGCGGGACGGAGCGGGTTCACCTTGTCGGAGGGGTCGAACACGTTCGCCGAGCGGAGGTTGACGCGAACGACGTGCTGCGTGCCTCCCGGCGCCGGCATGCTCATCCACGCCGTCTCGAAGAAGTCCTGGGTCCAGGGATCCTGCTCGCGGATCTCGGTCGGCGCCGGGGCCCCGGCGACCTCGCATGCCTCCCTGAGATCCGCGCGCATCGCGCGGTTGCCTGGCGAGCCGGTGTCGCTCACGAAGATCTCCTCGGCAGGCTGGAGATGGTGGGACGTGAGGACGGGGGCCACGCGCAACCTCACATCGTCCGTCACCGTCTGGTCGAGCGCCGTCACCGTGAGGCGGAGGGTGACGAAGCCGTCCCAGACGGCAGGGTCACGAACGATGTCCTTCGCCTCGATCGCGAGCTCGGCGCCTCTGCGGAATTCGTCGAGCGTCAGCGCCCCGTCCTCGGCGAGCGGCAGGAAGTCGGCCTCGCCCGCGCCGGTGCGAACGAATAGGCGGACCTTCTCCTTCGCGCTCTCCGTCACGATCGTCACCGTCGCGAGCGCGTCGTCCGGCGCGTCGGCCCACGGCCTCGTCCGGAGGCGCGCCAGGTCCTTCGCGTCGTCGGGACCGTTCAGGACGGCGTCTGCCGCGTCGTTGCACTTCGGGAGCTCGACGTCGGTCCCCGCCGCCTTGCAGCGACGCGTGTCGTCGTCGATGTTCGCGAGGAAGACGGCGCCGTGGGCCCTGTCCCATGCGAGCTTCTCGGCGTCGCGCTCGTCGAAGGTGACCTCGCCGTCGCGGTTCGCGTCCGCGCGGAGATCGGCGACGACGACGACGACGTCGGGCGCGGGCGCCGACACGGGGATCGCGGCCTCGCCCTCCGCGGAGCTGCACCCGACGAAGGCGACGAGGGTGGCGAGACCGAGCGAACGCATGGGGGCCCGCCCTTTGCAGGATTCGCGCCGGACGATCCGGTCGGTCAGCTCACCGAGATCCTTCGGCTCCTCGGCCTCCGTGCGTTTCCGCACGGGCTTCGCCGGCGGGTGGTCGTGCGGCCACGCACGTCCGCGCGAACGCGAGGAGGCGGGCCGTCATGCGCTCGGGCGCGTCGATCTGCGGAACGTGGCCGACGCCCTCGGGACGCTCGACGACGGCGTGCGGCGGGAGGTGCGCCACGAAGTACTCGAAAGCCGCGTGGGGGAGGAGCCGCTCGGACCTCCCCCAGATGAAGAGCACCGGCATGCGGAGGGACGCGAGCTGCTCCGGCGTGACGGCATGCTCGTTCGTCGCGGTCGTGAGGATCTCCTTCACGGCGGGGCGCGCGAGCAGCGTCGGAAACTCGTGCGCGAGCGCGCGAACCACGAACCGCGGTCGATGGTAGATGCGGTCGATGAGGACGCGCGCTTCACGCCGCGTGCCGACCCGGAACGCCGTCCGGACGACGTCCCACTCCGCGTCGTCGATGCGCGCCCCCGCAGGCGAGAGCAAGACGAGCCCTCGCACCCTGTCGGGTCGTGCGTCCGCGTAGTGGAGAGCGAGCGCGCCGCCGAGCGAGTTGCCGACGACGATCGCCGGCTCGTCGAGGAGCTCGTCGAGCGCGGTGACGATCGCGCTCTCGAGCACGGCCGGATTCACCTCGCATCCCGGGTGGAGCGTGAAGCCGTGCCCGGGCAGCTCCGGCACGATGATCCGCCTGACGTGCGGCCGGAGCGCCATGATGAGCGCGGCGAACGACGACGCGCTGGCGCTGAGACCATGAAGGAGGACGAACGTCGGAAGATCCCCCTTCCCGCGCCCGTCGTAGACGTGGACGCGGCAGGGTCCGGCGTCGATCCATCGGCTCGCGATCCCGCTCCGCGCGAAGACGAAGCGCGTGAGCTTCTCGAGCGACTCCGACAGCCGCAGCCGATTCTTCGCCACCATCCCCTCCTTCTAGTGGCAGCCGGACGCCCTTGCCAAGGGACGTCGCCGAAGACCATGCTCCCGCTCGCCATGCCGCTCGATCGCGCGTTCCTCGACGACTGCCCCTACCTGCCCGAAGGGCTCATCCTCGACGAGATCCTCGAGATCCGACCCGAGGAGAGCCTCGTCGTCGCGAGGATGCCCACCCACGCCGACCTGCCGCTCACGCGCACCCAGCGCGTCCATCCCGAGAAGCACCCGCGGCACGTCGCGGGCGGGCTGATGGTGCACATGACGGGGATGGTCGCGTTCGTCCACGCGTACCACGTCCTCGAGCTGCGACACGCCGAGGGCTGGACGGGGTACGGAGCGAAGATCCACTCGGCCCGCTTCCACAACCTCGCGCCCCCGGGCGAGCCCCTGCGCCTCGAGTGCCGCGCGACGCAGCTGCGTCGTGGATCCAAGACCGTGCTCGCGCGCTACGGCTTCCGCTTCGTGCAGGGCGAGCGGCTGATCTACGTGGGCGACCAGACCGCGCTCTGGTCGCGCGTCACGCCCTAGGCGATCGCACGCGAGGGGACCGGCGCGGAGACGAGATCCGCGAGCGCGTCCTCGAGCGAGGGGAACGCGAACGCGAAGCCGCTCGCAACGGCGCGCGCGGGGAGGACGCGCTGCGACGCGAGCACGACATCCGCCATCTCGCCGAGCGCGAGCTTCAGCATCGCCGCCGGGGCGGCGAAGAACGCGGGCCTCCGGAGCGCCCGCGCCATGCCGCGCGTGAAATCCGCGTTCGTGACGGGATCGGGCGACACGGCGTTGACGGGTCCGCGCAGCGACTCGTTCCGTGCAGCATGCACGAAGAGCGCGACCACGTCCTCGACGTGGATCCACGGCATCCACTGCTCGCCGCTCCCGAGCCTGCCCGCGAGCCCCATCTTGAACATCGGCAGCATCTTCGCGAGCGCGCCGCCTTCGCGCGCGAGGACGATGCCGATCCGGAGCATCACGACGCGGACGCCCAGCCCCTCTGCCGCCCAGGCCTCGTCCTCCCACGCCTGGCAGACCTCGGGGAGAAACCCCGCGGAGGGCGCGCTCGCCTCGGTCAGGATCTCGTCGCCGCGCGATCCATAGAAGCCGACGGCGGAGGCGCAGACGAGCACCTTGGGTCGCTTCTCGGGTGGTAGCGCGGCGATCGAGCGAACGACGGCCCGCGTCCCGTCGACGCGGCTCTGCCTTATGCGCGCGCGCTTCTCGTCCGTCCAGCGGCCCTCCGCCACGGGCTCGCCGGCGAGGTGGAAGACGGCCTCCACGCCCTCGAGCGCCGCCTCGGGGAGGTCGGCCTTACCGTCCCATCCGTAGGCAGAAGGCCCGGGCAGGAGCGTCTTGGCGGCCTCGGGATCGCGGCTCACGATCACCGTTGGCCCTTCCAGACGCGCTTCGAGGGCGCGGCCGATGGTCCCGGTGGCTCCCGTGATCAACGTTCTCATGACGACACCCGTACGATGCCGCGGGCTTCGCGAGCGTCGCGCCGTGGTGTCACGAACGACTCAACGCCCCTTGAACGCGGGCTCGCGCTTCTCGGCGAAGGCGGTGAAGGCCTCCTGCAGATCCTCCGAGGCGAGGAAGGCGGAGTTCCACACCGCGACGAAGCGAAGCCCCTCTGCCTGCGCGCGCGCGTCCGCGAAGCCGAGGACCTGCTTCGTCCCCTGGACGACGAGCGGCGGGTTCTTCGCGATGTCACGGGCGAGCGAGCGCGCGGCGTCGAGGAGCGCGGCTTCGTCCTCGTAGACGTCGTTCACGAGCCCGATCCGGAGCGCGCGCTCGGCGTCGATGTCCTTGCCGGTGAACGCGAGCTCGCGCGTGTGACCGTGACCGATGATGCGCGGGAGGCGCTGGAGGCTACCGAGGTCGGCGACGATGGCGAGCTTGACCTCGCGGACGCTGAAGCGCGCGGTCTTCGCCGCGATACGCACGTCGCACGCCGCGACGAGGTCGACGCCGCCGCCGATGCACGGCCCCGCGACGGCGGCGACGACCGGTTTCCGGCAGCGCTCCACCGCGTCGGCGGCTTTCTGCAGCTCGCCGATGAGCTCGAGGAGCTTCGTCCGTTCGCGCGCGAGGTTCCCCGGCGCGACGTGCTGGAAGAGCTCCCCCGCCATCGCGCGGAGGTCGAGGCCGAAGCTGAAGACGCCGCCCTCACCGCGGAGCACCACCGCGCGGACCTCGGGATCGCGGTCGAGCCCGTCGAACACGGCAGGGAGCTCACGGAAGAAGGCTGGCCCCATGGCGTTGCCCTTCCCTGGCCCGAGAAGCACGACCTCGGCGACGTGACCGTCGCGCTCGACCCTGACCGACTCGTAGGTGCTCACGCGAGCACGGTAGCGCTTCTCACGCGGCGATGCAGCCACGCCCTAGGGGGCCGGGGCGTCGACCACGATCGCGACGTCGTCGACGAGGACCGAAGCCCGCGGGCTCGTCCCTGCGATCTGGTTCAGGCCCAAGCCGATGATGCCAGGCTTGGCCACCTGCCCCACGCCCATGATCGAGAGGGTGTCGGGGAGCAGCAGCACCTGCTGCTCGCTCGCAGGCCCGATGGCGACCGCGAGCGTGGGAGCCGAGCCGATCTCCACGCGGATCGTCACGTCGGTCCACTCGCCGAACGGGCGGGCGAGCAGGGCCTCCACCTGCAGCTCAGCACCGTCGGAGCTCCTCAGCACCTTCAGCGCGAGACTCTGATCTCGGAAGCGCACGAGCTGGAGCGTGAAGGGCAAGCCTTCGACGACGGTGAGGATGGCGTAGTCCGAGTCGAACGTCGGCATGCGCATCGACGCGCGGACGAGGAGTGAGCGCGTGATCGGGCGCGTGCCCAGGAACACCGCGCGGCAGGTCCCGAAGACGGCCGCGTCGGCAGCGCTCGCGAGCTCGAGCTCCGTAGCGAGCGCGTTCGGAGCCGAAAGCCCCTCTCCGACGATGCCAACCTTGCCGCCATCGCACTCCGTCGTCCACCACTCGCTCGCGAGTGACGGCGAACGGTCGAAGTCGTCACAGAACGCTCCTCCCCCGTCGTACCTGGAGCACGCGCGGGCCTCCTCCGCCGCGTCGAACGGCGCCCTCGCGGCGTCCCCTTGCGCGTCGACGGCGGCGTCGACGGAAGCGTCGAGCCTCTCCGTCGCGTCGTCGCTCCCCTGAAAGCTCTGGCACGCCGCCGCGAAGAGCATTGCGCCGAGCGCCCCGCAGGCCACCGCTCTCCTCGTGCGACGTGTCGCCATCTCCCCAGGTTACACGGTTCGACGTGCACGCACCCCCCGTGCTCTTCGTGGGCGCAGCAGCGCGCGGCCGCTACGCAGCCTGGCGCATGAGGAACGCGGCGAGGTGGTCCGCGACGTAAGCAGCGGCGTCCGGCACGCGCCCGACGAGGCGGTCGTCCGCGTCGATGACCTCGATCACGGCCACGCAGCGCTTCCACGAGAGCGCCGGGACCGCGACCAGCGAGCGCTTCGCGCCGACGATGGTGAGGCGCTCGGGCGCGAGGCGCGGGAGCTCCCCGTCGAAGCGCATCGTGAGCGGCTTGCCGTTCGAGAGGACCGCGCTCGCGACGAAGTCGTTCTCGCTGTCCGCGTACGAGCCGAGGAGGTCCGAGGCGCCGAAGCCCTGCGCCGCGATCGTCCGGATCTCGCGACGGACGAGATCGTGGGTGTGGATGACGACGGCCTTCGCGCGAAGCGCGGACGCGAGCGCGGCGGCGCAGACGTCGGCGGCCTGCCACGGGGTCTCCGCGAACTGCATGTCGTAGATGCTGTCGAAGAGGAGGTCTGTCGGGTCGAGCAGCGAGCTCGGACGCGACGGGTCCGCGGCGCTCACGATCGGCGTCGCGAACGACGCGGGCGGCGGCGGCGCCACCGACGTCGCCACGGTCGACGTCACGAGCGGCGGGACGGGCGCGGCTTCCATGGGGATCGGCGCGTCGGGTGGGATCACGATCGCCGAAGGCGCGACGCTCTTCTGCGAGCCCGACGACGGGCGCTTCGCAGACGGCGAGAGCGCGCGCACCTCGCTGTGCGGCGGCGGCGGCACCGAGCTCGCGCGCGACGCACGCGCGGGGAGCGGCGGCGGAGCCGACGGACGGGTCACGACCGGCGCCTCGGGGACGACCCCGACCGCCACGGTGGCGACGATGTCGTCCTCCTCCAGGCTCAGCGTCGCCGCGCGCTCGCGGATGACCGGCGGCGCGACCGAGTACGCCTCCGCCGCCTTCACGCCCGTCGGCGAGGAGCTCGGACGCGACGCGGGCGCCGGCGGCGGAGCGGACGGCGACGCGGGACGATGCGAGGGACGCGGGATCGAAGGGCGTGACGTCGGGCCGCTCATGTCCGGGAGACGAGCAACCCGCGTTCCTCCCCGATCGGGTCCTGTCCTACACGCAGCCTTCCGCGATCTTCGCGCGATCGCGAGGACGCGGCTCGCTGGTCTTTGCCGATGTCATGGATCGCGTCCACCGATCTTGCGGGCTGTCGGCAGCACGGAGCCCCCCGGGCCTCGGAGGAAAAGTCCAGCCCCACGGGAGTGCGCACGTCGAGCACGGGTGCGGAATCACGAGGTGCCCGGGGGGCGTTACCCTGGTCCGAATGTCTTCCCGCGCCCTCCTTCCCTTCGCAACGCTCGTCGCGATCGTGGTGCTCGCCGGCGCCTGTCACAAGGCCGAGCCGCCGCCCGTCGGCCTCGGTGAAGTCACGACCGGCCCCCTCGTCTTCCCGCCGCCTCGGGACGGGTGGACGCCGCGCGCCCCGCTCCCCTCGAAGGAGAAGGGCGGCGATCCGCGCGTCGTGAAGCTGACCTCACCCACGGTCCAGGACGGACGCATCGAGGTCGCCGGGGACGTCGTGCGACTCCACTTCGACGACACGGTGGTCGAGGACCTCGAGAAGGCGCCGGTCCTCACGATCACCCCGGCGATCCGGACGAGGACGAAGTGGCCCTACGGGAGCTCGGTCGAGCTCCACGCGCTCACGCCGTTCGACACGGCCACCGAATACACGATCTCGCTCCCCGACCTCACCACCTCGAACGGGCGTGCGCTCTCCGGCTTCAAGGTCTCGTTCCGCCCGAAGCGCGCGATCGACGTGGGCGGCAAGACGATCGCTTACGTGCCCGAGCGCGGGAAGCCGCGCGTGCTCGCGACCGAGCCGCTCTCGGACGGACAGCTCGGCGGCGCACAGGAGGTGAGGCTCGTCTACGATCAGCCGGTCGACCTCGCGGCGGTGAAGACGCAGGTCACGCTCGAGGACGGGAGCGAGAAGCCCATCCCGGCCTCCGTCACGCTCTACGGCGGCACGACCTTCGAGGGCCAGGCGATCGAGCCGCGTCGCGTCGCCGTCGTGAGGCCGCTCGCGAAGCGGTCGGCGGGCGACAAGCTCGTCCTCCGCGCCCGCAGCGCGAAGGAGGGCGACGAGGACATCGTCCGCTCGTTCACGATCGCCAAGCCCACCGTGCTCGAGAAGATCGGGTGCGGGAACGCGGCGGAGTGCGAGGTCGAGGGGAGCACCGTCCTCGGGAGCCCGCAGGGCGACATCGCGGTCACGTACTCGAACCCCTCGTCGCGGGTGATGAAGACGGAGAACGTCCGCGTCTCGCCGCCGGTGAAGAACATGTGGGCCTCGGGCTGGGACACGCGCCTCCACATCTCCGGCTCGTTCGCGCCGTCGACGCGGTACGCGGTAGCGATCGGGGGAGGCACGGACGACTTCGGCGGGCCGGTCGCGCCCGTCACGTTCACCTTCGAGACGCGCCCGCTGGCGGCGAGCCTGACGATGCCCGAGGGGCCGCTCCTCGCGACCGAGGCCACGCTGAAGGCGCTCCCCGTCACCGCGCGCAACGTCGAGCGAGCGGAAATGCGCCTCTTCGCGCTCGCGAAGGGCGACGTCGAGGCCTTCACGAGCGCGCTCCGCGAGGCCCGCGCAGGGACCGTCCCCTCGCGCACGGCCGACGTCGTGGTCCCGTTCGCGCCGCGGGGCGAGAAGGACACGCTCCGTTCCGTCGACGTCGACGTCAGCGGCAAGGTCGAGCTCGGGCGCGTCTACCTCGCGCAGCTCGTCGCGTCCCAGCTCGTCCCGAAGGCGCCCGCGGCCAACGGTCTCCGCTCGACGTGGTCCGATCGACTCCCGGAGGACGCCCCGAAGGCCGTGACGGCGATCCTCGTGACCGCGTCGCCCGACGCCGTGGGCGCCCACGTGCACCAGGTCGGCGACAAGGCCCTCGTTCAGGTCTTCGCCCAGGGCACGGGCGAGCCGACCGCGGGCGCGAAGGTCACGGTCGGCGCCGCCAGGGCCGTCACGGACGCGAACGGGAGCGCGCTCGTCGCCACGCCGCGACCCGCGAGCGGCGACGAGATCGTCCTTCGCGTCGAGACGGCGAGCGGCGTCACGCTCGTCCCGTTCGGCGCGGCGCACGCGACGTCCGCCCGCGCGCTCTTCCCCGAGCTGAGCAGCGCCGCGCACAACGACGGGACCGCGCTCGCCTCCGACGTGGTCGGCATGATCGTCACCGATCGCGGCGTCTACAGGCCCGGAAGCAAGATCTCCCTGAAGGGATTCGTCCGCCGGGCCGAGGCTGCCGGGCTCCGGCCCCTCGCGGGGAAGAAGGTCCGCCTCCACGTCGTGGACGGCACCGAGCAGCCCGTCCTCGACGAGCTCGTCGAGACCAGCGCGCGCGGGACGCTCGAGCGCACGCTCGACCTCGAGAAGAACGCCCACACCGGGCGGTGGCTGATCAAGCTCGAGCTCGACGGGCCAGAGCGCCTGCTCGTCGCCGAGGAGACCGTCCGCGTGGCGTCGTACGTGGCCCCCCGGTTCAAGGTCGACGTCGAGGCGCAGAAGGACGCCGCGCCCGGGCGCGTGAAGGCGAAGGTGACCGCGCGCTACCTCTTCGGCGGCTCGATGAGCGGCGCGAACGTCAGCTGGTCGCTCCGGAAGGCGCGCGCCGAGGTCGCGGGAGGCGCCCTCGCGGATGCCGGCCTCTCCTTCTCCGACGAAGGCTCTTGGTGGGGCGAGCGCGAAGCCCCGGAAGACAAGCCCGTCGTCGGCGAAGGAAAGCTCGACGCCGAGGGCGTGCTCGTCGTCGACACCTCCCACGGCGACCTCTCGACCCGCCAGCCGACCGAGCTCCTCCTCGAGGCCGACGTGTCGGACGCGTCGAACCGGCACGTCGCGGGCACCGCGCGCATCGTCCAGCACGTCGCCTCGCGCTACGCGGGGCTCCGCCTCTCGCGACGGTTCGGGGGCACGGGCTCGCTCCGCGCCGAGCTCGGCGTCGTCGACACGAAAGGCATGGCCGTCCCGGGCGTGAAGGTCTCCGCTCGCCTCGAGCGCACGACCTGGACGAGAACGGCGGAGAAGGCGGAGAGCGGCGCGCTCGTCGAGCAGTGGAAGGACGTCAGCGAGGCCGTCGGGAGCTGCGAGGCGACGAGCGGGCCGGGGCCCGTCTCGTGCGATCTGCACGTACCTCGCGACGGCAGCTACCGCGTCACGACGGTGCTCGACGGCAAGGACGGCTTCCACACGTCGTACTACGCGTGGTCCGGCGGCGCGCGGGACGCCGCCGACGGCGTCCCCTCCGCGGGCAAGAAGGTCCCGCTCGTCCTCGACAAGGGAAAGTACTCCGGGGGGGAAACGGCGAAGCTCCTCGTGCAGAGCCCGTTCCAGGCCGCGACGGCGCTCCTCACCGTCGAGCAGGGCGGCATCGTGCACAACGAGACGAAGCGCGTCTCTGGCGGCGTCACGTCGTTCGACATCCCGGTGAGCGGCGCGAGCGCGCCCTGGGTCCATGCCGTCGTCACCCTCCTCCCGATCGGCGGCACCGAGGCGGACTACCGCGTCGGCGTCGTGCGCGTCCCCGTCACGGACGAGGGCTCCCGCGTCGAGGTGAAGGTCTCGAGCGCAAAGCCCTCCTACGAAGCTCGCGACGAAGCGTCGATCACGATCGTCGCGACGAAGAACGGCGCGCCCGTGAAGAACGCGGACGTCACCCTCGCCGTCGTCGACGAGGGCGTCCTCCGCCTCACGAACCACCACGCGAAGGATCCGAAGACGGCGCTCCAGGTCGGACGAGACCTCGGATTCCGCGCGTTCGACACGCGCGGCTGGATGCTCCGGCGAAGGGAGAAGGCGCACGTCGCCGGCGGCGGCGAGGGCGGCGAGGACGAGAGCGGCGTGCGGAGGGCCTTCGCCGAGACGGCGGCGTTCCTCCCGAACCTCGTCACCGACGACGCTGGACGCGTGACCGCGAAGGTGACGCTCCCGGACAACCTCACCGAGTTCCGCATGATGGCGATCGTCGTCGACGACCTCGGCCGCGGAGGCGCGGCGGAGTCGAGCTTCACGGTCACGAAGCCCGTCATGCTCGATCCGGTGATGCCGCGCTTCGCCATGAAGGGCGACACGTTCGAGGCCGCCGCGATGGTCCACAACACGACCGACGCGCCCGTGCAGGCGAAGGTCACCGTCGCCGGCCAGGTGCGTGACGTGACGGTCCCGCCGAAGGGCCGCATGCGCGTCTCCGTGCCGATGACCGCCGACAAGGTCGGGACGAAGACGATGCGATTCGCCGTCTCCGCTCTCGGCAAGGTGCGGGACGAGGTCGAGCTCCCGCTCCGGATCGAGGCGCCCGGCGTGGACGAGCATCCTGCGCTCTCCGGAGTGCTCCTCGACAAGCAGGAGATCACCGTCCAGGTACCGGCCGACGCGATCTTCGAGGACGGCGCCACGCTCTCGGTGAAGACGGGCTCGGCGCTCTACCCCGAGCTCGGTCACCGGCTCCGCTACCTCCTCGACTATCCCCACGGCTGCGTCGAGCAGACGACGTCGAGCACGATCCCGCTGCTCGCCGCGCGCACGCTGCTCCCGTGGACGGGCACGTCTCCGCTCTCGGACGAGGAGATCACGAAGCGCATCCGCGCCGGCGTCGAACGGATCGCGACGATGGCGACGCCGAGCGGCGGCCTCGCGTACTGGCCGGGCGGGCACGAGCCGAACACGTTCGGCTCGGCCTACGCCCTCCGCGCGCTCGTCATGGCGCGTGAAGAGGGGATCGAGCGCCCGAAGCTCGTCGACGGCGTCGCGACGTACCTCGTGGGCCAGCTCGACGAGGGCGCGCCCGATCTCCGCGTCTCGGTCGCGGAGGCGCTCGCCCTCGCCGGGAAGCTCCCCGAGAGCTCGGCGGACGCGCTCTGGGACCTCCGCTCGAAGCTCGACTCGTTCGGCACCGCCAGCCTGGCCCTCGCCCTCGCCCGCCTCCCCAAGCAGGACGATCGCGTCAAGGAGCTCCTCGACGGCCTCGAGGCGACCTTCGACGAGAAGGGCGGGACGAAGAAGGAGCACGACGCCGACGACAGCTGGTGGTGGAGCTCGGCGGATCGCGACCGCGCGCAGGCGCTCCTCGCCCTCACGCGGCTCCGCGCGACGTCGAAGCTGGCCCCCACCCTCGCGCGGCGCCTGGCGCGCAGCGTCGACGGCTACACGACGCAGAGCACGGCGTGGTCACTCCTCGCGCTCTCGGCCTACGTCGGGGACAAGAAGCCCGACGGCGGCGTGGACGTGAAGCTCCGTCTCGAGGGCCGCATCCTGGACACCACACGCAAGCTCGGCGGCGACAACAAGGAGGTGGCGATCGCGCTCCGCGATCTGGCCGGCAAGAAGGTCGTCCTCGTCCTCCAGGGCGACGGCAAGACGCCGAGCGCGTTCGCGCTCGAGGCGACGTACAGGCGCCCGCTCGAAGGCGCCGGCGAGGACCGCCCCGTGGGACGACGCTCCCCGAAGGGACCGTCCATCCACCGAGCGTTCACGGAGGCGAACGGCAAGCCGCTCGATCTCGCGGCGGTGAAGGCGGGCCAGGTCGTGCGCGTCGCGCTCCGGATCGAAATGCCGAACGAAGAGGAGCGAGCGCGCCTCGCCTACGTCGCCGTGAGCGACCACATCCCTGCCGGCCTCGAGCCGATCGAGCCCGACCTGGCGTCGGTCGCTCGGATGGATGACCTCGGCGTCGATCATCCCTTCCACGCGATCGCGGCGGGGTACTCCGAGGAGCCGAGCCACGTCGATCTGCGCGACGATCGCGTGCAGATCTACTTCGATCGCCCCTACGGCCACACGCTGTTCGCGACCTACCTCACGCGCGCGACGACGCCGGGCACGTTCGCGCTCCCGCCGGCCCACGGCGAGCGCATGTACGAGCCCGGCAGCGACGGGTACTCCGACGCCGGACGGGTCGTCGTCGTCCCGTGAGCCTCGCGTCCCTCTCCCCGCGGCGGCGGCGCACGCTCGCCGTCGTCACCTTCCTTGCGAGCCTGTGGCTCGGGTGGCGCGGCTTCCGTCACGCGGTGGGCTCCCCCGAGGCCTCGCTCGCCGACGACGGCTGGACGCGGAGCACGCGCGTCCTCGCCAAGGACGGGCGGCTGCTCGGCGAGCGACCGTCGAGCGCAGGGCTCCGCGGCCACCCGGTCCCGCTCGCGGAGGTGAGCCACCGCCTCGTCGACGCCACCCTCGTGAGCGAGGACCACTCGTTCCGCGCGCACGACGGCGTCGACCGCAGCGCGATCGTGCGGGCGCTCGTCACGAACGTGCGAGAGCGAAGGATCGTCTCCGGAGGGAGCACCATCACGCAGCAGCTCGTGAAGCGCCTCGACCACAAGGGTCACGCGCGCCCGCGCACGTTTCGGGAGAAGATCGTCGAGGCCGCCCGCGCGCAGAACCTCGAGCGCGCCGCCGACAAGGACACGATCCTCGCCGCGTACCTCGCGCGCCTCGAGTACGGGCGCGGCTTCGCGGGTCCCGAGGCCGCGGCGCAGGGCTTCTTCGGCGTGCGCGCGCGGGACCTCAGCCTCGCGCAGGCGAGCCTCCTCGCCGTCCTGCCGCGGGCGCCGAGCGCGCTCGATCCGTACCGGCACCGTGAGCGCGCGGTGAAGCGGCAGCGCGCGCTCCTCGCGCGGATGTACGATGTCGGCGTCATCTCCCCCGAGGACCTCGAGCGTGCGCTCGCCGAGCCCCTCGTGCTCCGTGAGCGAGGGAGCGGGCCGAAGCTGCTGGCGCCGCACGTCGTCCTCGCCGCCGCGCGGGCGGAGGAGCGAGAGATCCGGACGACGCTCGATCTCGATCTCCAGAACGACGTCGAGGCGCTCGTGCGGACCCACGCAAGCCGCCTCCGCGAACGGGGCGCATCGGACGTGGCCGTGGTGGTGGTGTCCGCGACGACGGGGGAGATCCTCGCGCGCGTCGGCAGCCCCGACGTGCTCGACCGCTCGAACGCGGGGGCCGTCGACGCGGCGCGCGCCAAGCGTCAGCCCGGCTCGACGCTCAAGCCGTTCGTCTACGCGCGCGCCTTCGAGAAGGGCGTGTCGCCGATGGAGATGCTCGCCGACGTCCCGACCGAGCTCGGCACGGGAGCGCGCTCGTACGCGCCGGAGAACTTCGACGGGACCTTCGTGGGCCCCGTCTCGGCGCGCGAGGCGCTCGCCGGATCGCTCAACGTGCCTGCGGTGCGACTCGCGCGAGACCTCGGCACGAGCGACGTCCTCGGCGTCCTCCGCGGCGCGGGGCTCTCGCTCCCCGGCGACGCCGCACGCTACGGTGTTTCCATCGCGCTCGGCAGCGGCGAGGTCACCCCCCTCGAGCTCGCCGAGGCGTACGTCACGCTCGCACGCGGCGGCGAGCACGTGCCGCTCCGGATGCGCGCCGGGGAGGCGCCCGGCGTCGCGACCCGTGTCCTCGCTCCCGAGGCGGTCGCCCTCGTGAGCGACGCGCTCTCGGATCCGTTCGCGCGCATCCGCGGGCTCCGCGCACGAGGCCCCTTCGAGCTCCCCTTCCCCACCGCCGTCAAGACCGGCACGAGCACGGGCTACCGCGACGCCTGGACCGCGGGCTACACGCGCGAGCGCGTCGTCGTCGTCTGGACGGGGAACGCCGACGGCGCTCCCACGAATCACCTGAGCGGCGGCACCGGAGCCGGTCCCCTCTTCACCGACGTCATGGCGCGCGCGATGCGGGACGTCGCGTCACGCGCGCCGCTCGTCGACGCTTCCCTCCTCGAGGAGGCCGACGTGTGCCCGCTCTCCGGGCTCCGCCGAGGGCCTGCCTGCGTCGATCACGTGCATCGCCGCTTCGCGAAGGGCCACGCCCCGGACGTCGCATGCGGTCTGCACGTGCACGCGACCCGTCGCGCGCCGCCGGCCGGCGAGCCTCCGTTCTCCTGCGACGCGAGCGGCGGAGAGAGCATCGTCGTCCTCCCGTCCCCCTTCGACGCGTGGCTCGCCACGCTACCGTCCGGCGCCCCCGGAGCGGATCCTCGCGGCCTGCCGTGGTTCGCCGCGTCGAAGGTGTCCGGCTGCGGGTCGGCGATCGCCGGCCCGCCGCGCATCGTCGTCCTCGCCCCCCTCGACGGCGCGGCGCTCGAAGCGGGCGACCACACCAACGACGCCGTCGACGTGCGGGCGCAGACCTTCGGCCTCCCTGCGACGACGAAGCTCGAGGTCGTCGTCGACGGCCGCGTCGTGTCCGCGCTCGACGCGCCCTACCGGGGACGCGTCCCCGTCACGCGGGGCGATCACCTCGTCGAGGTGCGCCCCGCCGACGGCCGCGTCGCCGCGAGGCTCGGCCGCGCGTCGATCCGCGTACGGTGACTCAGTGCCAGGCCTGGGCCTGACGCACCGGCTGGCCCGTCCGATCGTGCTCCTGGATCAGGGCTTGCGACTGCGGAACGCAGCGCACGCAGGACGCGAACGTGGAGCCGTGATCGCACGTGAGGGTCGTCGCCGTGGCAGGCGCCTCGAAGTCCGCGGGATCGAGGTGCTTTCCGCAGGCGGTGCAGTGGATGTGCCCGTGACCCTGCGCGGCCGCCGGCTGGGCCGGACGCGGGTTCATGGCCTTTCGTTCCTTCTTCGTGAGCTGGGGCTTCCGCTTCATGGAGGCACGGAGGGTAGCACCGGGCCCACCCTGCCGTACCAGAGAGGAGATGCCGAAGCGTGTGGGGAGGCCCCGTCCGGCGAAAGCGGGGAACTTCAGGCGACGCCCGCGGTCGAACCCTCCGGTGACGCCTTCCCACGTCCGCCACGTCCTCGCGCGTGCGCTCGGCCGCGTCCGCCCACGGGTGGCGGCCGCGCTCGAGAACGGGACGATGGTGTTCTTCGGCGTCGTCCTCGTCGTCGCGCTCCTCTTCCGCGTGGGGATCGGGCTCGCGCGAGCCGGAGGCCCGGCGGCGGAGGCCGAGAGCGCGTCCACGACCCGGCCTGCCGACCCGCGGACGCCGCCGAAGGGGGCACGGAAGC
>JALHPN010000190.1 GCA_022842465.1 Polyangiaceae bacterium
ATGCCTATCGGCGTCGCCGCGGGGGCGCCCTTGTCGCCGGCCTTCGCGGTGTCCGTCAGCGTCTTCGTGTCGGTCGCCTTCGGGTCCGCCGGCTTCGCGGCGTCCGCCGCCGCCTTCGTCGCGTCGGCCGGCTTCGCGGCCGTGTCCGTCGCCGCCTTCGCGCCCGAGCAGCCCGCCTCGCCCGGCTTCTTCGCGCCCGAGCAGCCCGCCTCGCCCGGCTTCTTCTCGCCGGCGGCCGCGGAGCAGCTCGCCTCGCCGGTCTTGTGCTCCTTGTCGGCGCCGCAGTGACCGTCACCGCCAGCGGCCTTCACGCCGGAGGGCGCCACTTCCTTCGCATCGACGGGGCTCGCGGCCGGCTTGTCGCCGCCGCACGCCGCCACGAGCATGCTCGTCCCGAGCACGGCCAGCGCACCAGCGATCTTCTCCACGGAAAGGTTCGGTCGCATCTCACTCACTCCTTCGTTGGTCGAGCACGGCGCGACCCCGCCAAATGCGGCGCGCGCCATCCACTCCCCTTCAGCTCAGGGGAGAAACGCTATCACGGCTCCGCGTGCGCCCGCAGCTCGAGGCGGATGTCGGCGGTGTCGGCCACCTTCGTTCCGAGCAGATGAAAAAATTCCTTCGCGAGCTTCCCCTTCGCGTCGCGCGGCTTCACGTCGTGCTCGCCGAGGACGACGCGGAGGGGCTTCGTAGTCGTCACGGTCGCGCGCGTCGGCTTGTCGGCTTGCCCCCCCGCGGGATACCCGAGGACGACCTCCACCTCCGCGTCGCGGTCGACCTTGTGGCCGTGGACGAGGAGCTCGCCCTTGGTGGTGAGGGTGACGCGGCGGATGTCGGCCCCGCTCGCATCCTTCGTCGCAGGCACCTTCGCGAGGTCCGTCGCGCTCGCGCCCTCGATCGATCGAATGGCGTAGACGGCGTACCGGTTCCGCTCCTTCACGTCGTCCGGGAGCTTGCCTTCGGCGCCGTCCGCGACCTCGAGCCACGTGCGCGCGTGCGCGGTCTGGTCCGCGTCGCGGCCGTCCTCGAACGTGCTCGTGGCGAGCGTGAGCAGATCGAGCTTCACCGCTCCGCGCGTCTTCGTCAGGTCGCCCGGGACCAGATCGAGCCTCCCGCCTCCGCCCTGGACGCGCGCCGCGATGCGCTCCTTCGGCGCCGGCATGTCGATCGTCGCGACGCTCGCGGCGTCCACCACGAGCTTCACGACGGCCCCGCCGGGAGCCGTCGTCGAGGGCGCGAGGGCGCTCGCGGACGGCGCGAGCGGGAGCGGGGGCTTCTTCTCGTCGCACCCCCCGAGGGCGAGCAGGAGCACCCACACGGTCGTCGTCGTCTTCATGCGGCCCTCACTCTACGCGGGAGCCCCCCGGCCGGTTTCAGGCTTTCGGCGCGCCCCCCGACGGCATCGTGTGCCATCCTCGTGGGCGCGATGCTCGACGTCGTGACCGCCCTGACCACGCACCGCACGTGCCCTTGCGACTGCGATCGCAACCTCGGGACCCCCGAGAAGATCGCGGGCGTCTCCGCCGTCTACGTGCTCGACGACGCCCTCCGAGGATGGGGATACGTCCCGTTCTACGACGTCCACGGCGACCTCCTCTGGCGCCAGGCCCAGCAGAGGAACGACACGACCTACCGCGGCGTCGCGGTTCGGTTCGGCGAGTGCGTCTACCGCCGTCTCCTCGGGAGCCTGCTCCACGAGTGCATCCACGCCCTCTGCGGCGACGTGACGAAGGCGAACTACGGCTACCTCTTCGGGCTCCCGTACGGGGTCCCGGAGGAGGTGCCGGAGAAGGACGAGGCCGCCTTCCTCGAGCCGTTCAACGTCGGCGAAGCGCGCGCGTGGGCCGGCGTGTGGATCCTCGGCCAGCGGATGTTCGGCATCGACTGGGACCTCCGCACCGCGCGCGACGTCGGCACGTACGGCTTCGTCGGCGGCAACGCCCTCGTCCCCGTGCCGAAGGGCTACCGCGCCGTCGCGCACATCGATCGCGTGCACCACACAGAGCGCTACTACGCGCGGGCGCGGCGCCTCGAAGCGGACGCCCGCGCCTTCTTCGCCGACGAGGCGAACCTCGAGTCCGCCGTGGCGCGGATCGAGGAGGCGGCCGCGCGCGGTCGCGCGAAGAGACCGAGGGCCTACCCCGATCCGGCGCACGTCGCGAAGCTCGCTCCGCGCAAGATCGGCCGCAACGAGGCGTGCGTCTGCGGCAGCGCGAAGAAGTTCAAGGACTGCTGCGAAGCGAGCGGCGAGATCGCGAGCTACGTCCCCGCGAACGCGCGCTGACGCGCTTCCCAGTTCGCCGACTCGATTCGAGAAGGTCGGGACGCGAGCCGCCCCGCGTCGTAGGCGCCCGCGCCCCCGATCCTCGAGGCCCAGCCGTTGCAGGACGGGGGCCGTGAAGCATCGCCACGCCCTTCCCGAGGCCACCGCCGCCGTCGCCCTCGTCTTCGCGTTGGGTGCCACGACCCTCGGCGCCTGCAGCGACGCCCCGCCTTCGGGCGCTCCGGAAGGTAGCGCCGTCTCGGCGGAAGGCGGAGGCCCCGAGGGCAGCGCGGCCGACGCTCAGTCGGCCCGCGAGTGCGCGCCGGCCGTCATGACGCTCGACCGGCCGGGGACGCCGCTCTGCCCGATCGCGAAGCCGGACCAGCCCGACGCGCTCGACGCGGCGCTCGCCCTCGCGGGTACCGATCGCTGCGCCCTCTCCTACTCGGCGCTCGACCCGTACAACCAGAACCAGGACCGCTTCCGGTTGCCGTGGTGGAACGCCGTCCACGACCACGCGATGCGCGCGCCCGGATTCGCGCGGAGGCTCGTGAACGAGCTCGACGCGGCCTCGGCGTCGAAGCGACCCGTGACGGGCGCGCTCGAGGTCGCGAGCTTCGGCCTCGGCGGCTCGGTCGCTCCCTGCGTGGACGCCTTCGTCGTCGACCCGGAAGCGCCGCTCGCGCGCGCGGTCGCCACGGTGATCCGCAACGCGGGGGGAGCGCCCGACGACGCCGCGCTGGAGGCGGACGCCGCCGACGTGCCGCGCGCGCTCCAGGAGGAGCTCGCTCAGGTGGTGCTCGCGGCGGAGGAGGCGCACGCGGCGTGGACGACGCTCGCCGCGAGCCTCCGTCCCCAGGATCTCGCCGAGCTCGGGAAGGTGCACGGGATCCTCCTCCCTACCGTCACCGGCGCGGCCAACGCGAAGGATCCCGCCGTCGCGAAGATGCTCGCGTCCTTCGACGTCGCCGCGCTCGTCCGCTCCGCCGCGGCGCTCGCGCTCCGCATCGAGCGCGCCGACCTCGCGCGCTTCCGCGGTCTCGCAGGGTTCTCCTTCGAGCAGGACACGCCGCTCGGGCGGATCGTCGTCCGCGACGCGGGCGACCACGTTCATGCGGACGGGCCGCACGTGCTGCTCCTCGTCGACACCGGAGGCAACGACACCTACCGCTACCCTGCCGGCGCGGTGGACGCCTGGCACACCGGAGACGAGGCCCACCACGTCGGCCTCGCCGTCGATCTCGGCGGCGACGACACGTACGGGTACGACGCCGTCCCGCACGCCCAGGACGGCGCGCGCCTGCCCTCCGACCGCTACGGTCGCTCCACGCCGCGAGCGCCCGACACGGGCAACGGACCGATCTCGCTCTCCGAGACACCTCGTCAGGGCGCGGCACGCCTCGGCATCGGCATGCTCTTCGACCTCGGTCCCGGCCGAGATCGCTACCGCTCGCTCCTCCAGTCGCAGGGCTACGGCGAAGCGGGCGTCGGCGTCCTCTACGACGAGGGCGGCGACGACGTCTACGAAGGCGAAGCCGCCGTCCAGGGTGCGGCTCACTTCGGCGTGGGCCTCCTCCTCGACGGAGGCGGCGACGACAGCTACCGCGCGTACAGCCAGGCGCAAGGCTTCGCCGCGAGCCGCAGCGTCGGGATCCTCGTCGACGACGGCGGGTCCGACACGTACGTCGCCGACAACGGTGACCCCGCCGACGGCGGCGATCCGCTCTACTGGACGATCCAGATCCCGGGCAAGGGCAACAACTCCTTCGCGCAGGGCGCCGCCTGGGGGCTCCGTGGCTCGAGCGGCTGGCCCAACATGGCCGGCGGGCTCGGGATCCTCCGCGACCGGCGCGGCGACGACCGCTACGAGGCGTCCGTCCAGGCGCAGGCCTCTGCCTACTGGTACGGCACGGGCATCCTCGCCGACGGCGAGGGCGACGACACCTACGACGGGCGCTACTACGTGCAGGGCGCCGGCGCGCACTTCGGCCTCTCCGTCTTCCTCGAGGACGGCGGCGACGACCGCTACGACATGAAGCTCACGCCGCGCGCGACGTCGATCGGCGTCGGCCATGATCGGAGCGTCGCGTGGCACGTCGACCTCGGCGGCAACGACGAGTACCGCGCGCCCGGCTTGTCGCTCGGGTCGGGCAACGCGAACGGCACGTCCTTCCTCGTCAACGTCGGCGGCGACGACGTCTACCACTGCGCGACGGATCTGAGCCTCGGCGCGGCGACGTTGTCGAGGGAGTGGTACGACGCCTTCGGCGCGAGGACGGCGAGCGTGGCGACGACCGGCATCTTCCTCGACGTGGGAGGGAGCGACGTCTACGACGGGCCGTTCACGCCCGCGAAGACGAACGGGAGCACGTGGTCGAGCAAGCGCTCGCCGCCGGAGTGGAACGCGCTCGAGCAGAGCGCAGGCGTCGACGCGGACGGTGGTGAGGTCTCGCTCCCCTGACCGCTGACTCACGGGGCGCGCGGCGGCAGCGCCTGCACGAGCCGACGCACGGCCTCGCGCGCCTCGCGCGGCTCGTGCTGCGCGAACCCGAGGCGGACGAACGGCCGGCTCTTTCCGTCGAACGCGAAGCGGCGCGCCACCTGCAGGAGCAGGCCGAGCTCGGCCGCGCGGGACGCCCAGGCGTCCACGTTGACCCCCGCCGCGACCCGCGCCCAGATCGCGGTGCCTCCGCTCGGGAGGCGGAACGAGAGCACGTCACCCAGCTCTCGCGTGAGGAGATCGGAGAGCGTCGCCCGCCGCGAGGCGTAGAGCCTCCGGGCGCGCCGGATGTGGCGTCCGATCTCTCCTTCGTCGAGCAGATCCGCGACCGCGTGCTCGAGGAGCTGATCGCCCTGGCGATCGACGAACCGCCTGGCCGAGGCGAAGCGCTCGAGCACCGGCGGAGGCGCCACGACGAAGCCGATGCGCATCCCCGGCGCGAGCACCTTCGACAACGTCCCGACGTACACGACGACGCCGTGCACGTCGGCGCTCGCGAGCGGCAGCACGGGGCGACCCTCGTAGTGGAACTCGTGGTCGTAGTCGTCTTCGAGGACGACGAGCCGGCGCTCTGCGGCGACTTCGAGGAGCCGGAGACGACGCTCGGGGGCGAGCGTCACGGTCGTCGGGAACTGGTGGTGAGGGGTGACGTACACCGCGCGCACCCGGGTCGTCGTCGTGAGCCGCTCGAGCGCCTCGACGTCGACCCCGTTCTGGTCGACGGAGACCGGCACGAGGGTGGCGCCGGCGGCACGGAGCGCGGCCCACGCCGGCCGATAGCCGAGCGCCTCGACCGCGACGACGTCCCCGGGGGCGAGGAGCGACCGCGCGGCGAGGTCGATCCCCATCTGACTGCCGCGCGTCACGAGCACGTCCGCCTCCGTCGCCGCGACGCCGCGGGTCGTGGCGAGCATCGCGGCCAGCGCGCGCCGGAGCTCGCGCGGACCCTCGGGCGGACCGTAGGAGAGCACCGTCTCCGCCTTCCGCCGGAGGACGCGGCGGATCGCGCGGGAGAGCTCGCCCGCCGGCACGAGTCGCACGTCGGGGACGCCGCCGCCGAGGGTCATCGGGAGCTCCTCGGCCTGGGGCAGGTCTCGCTCGGCGAGCGCGGGCAGATCGTACCCGGCGCGCGACGCGACGGCGCCGGGCCGCGGCGCGCGCGCGGAGAAGCGTCGCGGGACGACGTCGGGTAGCCGTGACGACACGAACATCCCGCGCGCCGGCGCGCTCTCGATCCAGCCCTCGGCGAGGAGCTCGCGGTACGCGGCGAGCACCGTGTTCCGGTGCACGCCGAGGGACGTGGCGAGCGTGCGGCTGCCCGGGAGCTCGTCCCCCGCGCGGAGGCGCCCCCGGCGGATGTCGTCGGCGAGCGCGCGCGCGATGCGGACGAAGACGGGCGCCGCGTCGCCCGGGCCCGCGGCGTCGAGATCGAGCGCGAAGGTCCAGCGCGCCATGGTTCCCTGGTCTAGCAGAAATCGCGATTCTGGATCTTCTCGACGTACCAGCGCAGCGTCATGGTGCCTGCCATGCGCAAGGCCATCTACCGCGCCGACGACGACGAGGCGCGCGCGCTTTTCGCCCGCGCACCCGTCGTTCACATCGCGACGACGCGCGACGACGGGACGCCGATGCTGAAGACCGTCCACGCCGTCCTCGACGAGGGCGGCCTCGCCTTCCACGGCGCGCCGGCCGGGGAGAAGACCGAGGCGCTCGGGCGCCCAGCAGTCGCCTCCGCCGCCGAGACGATCGCGTCGATCCCGAGCACGTTCCTCGATCCGGAGCGCGCGTGCCCCGCGACGACCTACTACCTCGGTGCGCAGGCGCACGGCATCCTCGCCGAGGTGACCTGTCCCGCGCGGAAGGCCCGCGTCCTCCGCGCGATCATGACGAAGTACCAGCCCGAGGGCGGCTACGTCCCGATCGACGCCGAGCATCCGCTCTACCGGAAGGCCGTGCGCGGCATCCTCGTCGCCGAGCTCCGCATCGAGCGGATCGACGGCAAGGCGAAGCTCGGGCAGAACCGCGCGCCGGGCGAGCGAGTCCGCGTGCTCGAGCAGCTCTGGAAGCGCGGGGCGGCGGGGGACGTCGCCGCGGCTGCCCTGATCGTCGCCCGGTTCCCCGACCTCCCCCGACCCGGCTTCCTCGCCTCCCCGACGGGCGCGCGCCTCGTGTGCCATCTCACGGCGGCCGAGCTCGACGAGGCCGCCGCGCTCCTCGGAGGGGAGGCCTGGGTCGCGGGGGTCGACCCCGGAGACCTCCGCGAGGCGATCGCGGCCTCGAGCGCGCGCGTCGGCGCGCGAGACGCGAGCGGCCGCCTCGTCGCCTTCGCGCGGGCCGTCTCGGACGGTCGGACCGCATGGATCTATGACGTCGTCGTCCGCGCGGACGCGCGGTCACGCGGTCTCGGGCGCGCCGTCATGGGGCTCCTCCTCGATCATCCGGACGTCCGCCGATGCCGCCACGTGCGCCTCACGACGCGCGACGCCGAGCCCTTCTATGCACGGCTCGGCTTCGGGCGGCTGTCGGAGCGTCCCCGCCATCCGTGGACGTCGGTCGAGATGATCGCGTCCCGCTGAGATCGCTTCAGAACGCGAACGTGGCGCCGGCGCCGGCGTAGCCCTGCCCGACGACGGGCATCACCGGCGGCAGCTTCAGCTTGCCGCTCGACTTGCCGCTCGGCGCCGTGAAGACGAGCACGAGGCCGGTGCCGATGAGGACGACGCCGCCGATGCCCGTCGCGATCGCGCCGAGCTGGTTGCCGTCGGCCTGCGTCTTGTTGTTGTCGATCGCGGTCTCGAGCTCCTTCACGCGCTCCGCGGTGGGCTGACGGACCCCGAGGCGCTCCCGGGCGAGCGTATTTTCGGCGTCCTTCTGCTTCGAGCGGACGTCGCTCGCGAGGACCTGGAGCGTGCCGGCGACGATCAGCGCGACGATCCCGCCCGCGCCGACGAGATAGCCCACCGTCCGCTGCGTGCTGCCGTCGCTCTTCGTCCCTGTCGTCGGGCTCGCGTAGTCCGCGCCCGGCACGGGCGACGGGCCTGGGATCGCCTTCGCCTCCGGGGCGTCGGCGAGGATCGGGATCTCGACGCGATCGACGCCGGGGCCAGGCTGGAGTCGCACCGTCGTCTTGAACGGCTGCTTGCCCTTCCCGCTCGCCTCGATCACGTGCTCGCCCGGATCGACCGGGATCTCGCGACCGACCGCCGAGCTCGGGAGCGAGGCGCCGTTCCGGGTCACAGTGATGCCGGCCGTCGTGTCCCTCAGCTCGACGACCAGCTTCCGGAGCTTCGGCTCGAGGCGCTCCCCCTCCTTGCGTGCGAGCTCCGCGCGGTCGCGGAGCGAGCGCTGCTCGGCGAGACCGGCCGCGGTGCGGTACCAGCCCCACGCCGTGGCGGTCTTGCCCTGGCGCTCGTTGCAGACGCCGAGGTTGATCTCGGTGCCGGGCGAAGGATCGGCGTCGTTGCTCCCGGCGAACGCTTCGCAGGCCGCGACCCAGTCGTTCCTCCCCATCGCCGCGACGCCCTCCTTGAAGAGGTGCTCGGCGAGGCCGGGGTCGCCGGCGAGCGCCGACGGAGCGAGCATGGTCGCCGCGGTCACGAAGGCGAGGACGGCCGCCGCGCGGCCGAGCGTCGAACGCATCATCGTCCCCGTTCTACACGGTTTCGGAGCCGCCGGGCCAAACCGCGATCAGCGCGTGAGCACACCCGTCGGGGGCCCGTCCTTCGGGCGTGACGTCGTCGCCGTGGGAGGCGGCGGCGGCGAGGCGACCGGCACGACGGGCGCGGGATTCGATCCCGTGCTCCCGCCTGCGGGCGGCTTCGCGGGCGCGCCGACCGGCGACGGCTTCGGACGCGGGGGCGGCGAGGCGACGGCGGCGGTCGTCTCGACGGGCGGGGCGCTCGAGGACGAGGATGCAGGCGGGCCGGGGGGCGCGCTCGCGCTCGCCGCGGTGGTGGCCGACACCGCGGGCGCCGTCGCCGTCGTGGCGACGCTGCTCGACGCGCCGGCTCCCGATCCCGTCACCGTCTTCGGCGCGCGCGTCGCCGCGACGAAGGCGATCACGCCCACGATGGCGAGCACCCCGAAGCCGCCGGCGGCGATCGCCGCGCCGTTGCGCTGCGGAGTCGGCGCCCAGTTCGGCGCCGACTGCCCGACGCCGGGCGTCACCGCGCCGAGCGGGACGGTCGTCTTCACGACGGGCATGCTCGCGCCCGAGCCCGTCGTGTGCGCCATCCCGGGCATCCCCGGTCGGCTGCCGGAGGGCGTCATCGCCATCGCGGCGAGGTGCGGAGAGGAGGGGGTCGGCTGTCCGACGTTCGACGGCATGGCGGCCGTCAGGTTCGGCAGCGAGTGGCCGGCGGCGACGTGGGCCAGCACGTCGTGGAGCTCCTGCGCGCTCGCGAAGCGATGCTCGGGGCGCTTCTGCAGGCACCGGAGCACGATCTGCTCGAGCGCCGGCGGGATCTGGGGCGCGTACGTGCGGGGCGGGACGACCTCGTTCTCGAGGATGCTCGCGAAGAGCTCGCCGAGGCTCTCCCCCATGAACGGCAGTCGCCCCGTCATGAGCTCGTAGAGGATGACGCCCATCGCCCAGACGTCCGCGCGCGCGTCGACGCTGCGCGAGCTCCGGAGCTGCTCGGGAGACATGTAGAGCGGCGAGCCGAGCATCGCCTTCGTCGACGTGAGCTGCCCGGCCGACTGACCGAGGGCGGACGTGAGGCTCTGCGCCTTGGAGATGCCGAAGTCGAGGATCTTGAGGACCGACGTGCCGTCGGTCCGCCGCGCGAGGAAGAGGTTCGACGGCTTCAGATCGCGATGAATGATGCCGTTCCGGTGCGCCTCGACGAGGCCCTTCAGCGCCTGGAGGATGTAGCTCGTCGCGAGCTGCGGCGAGAGGACTCCCCGCTCGAGCTGCTGCGAGAGATCCTCGCCGTCGAGGAGCTCGAGGACCATGTACTCGAAGCCTCGCTCGCTGCCGAGGTCGTAGACCTGGACGACGTGCTCGCTCCGCAGCGACGCAGCCGCGCTGCCTTCGTTGAGGAAACGCTGCCGCGCCTCCTCGTTCTCGCCGTTCCCGAGCATGACCTTGATCGCGACGGGGCGGTTGTTGAGGTTCGTCTGCCGCGCGGCGAAGACGACGCCCATCCCGCCCTTGCCGAGGAGCCTGTCGAGGACGTACTTTCCGCCGATCACGTCGCCGGCGACGAGAGAGGGCATCGCCGCGTCGGCCGTCATCGCCGCAAGGATACGCGAGACGTCACGTCCGCGTCGACCGGGGCGTTCCACGCCGGGCCGCGCCGAGCGCGAGCGGCCGAGGTCGATCGTGCCGGGCGTTTCGTTTCCAGACGTCGGGGCGAACGATCTTCCCCCGCGCTCACGCGCACTTCGACCACCTCTCCCGTGTTCGTACGACCAAAGTGACGTCGCGCTTCGTGCGGACGTTGAGCGGCGTGTCGCGGCCGTCTAGAAATGGCGATAGGGCGCCGTTCCCCTTCGGCGGCGGCGCCCCCCGGAACTAGCCGGGCTCCCGTGGCGCGCGATAGGCTCGCCCTCGTTCGAGCCCGTCCCTCGCTCGAACCTTCCTTCGGATGCTTCCGAAGCTTTCCTCGAGAAGACCCATGAAGAACGTCAAGAGCACAACGGTCTCGATGCTGATCGTCGCTGCGCTCGGCACGGCCTGCAGCGACAAGGGCGACCCGAAGACCCCGGCGCCGACCGTCGAGAGCACCGACACCATCCCGATCGCGCTGGTGCTCTCGCTCAGCGGCGCCGATCAGGGCGTCGGCGCCGAGGCCCAGCGCGGCGCCCAGGTGGCGGTCGCGCAGATCAACGCCCTCGGAGGCGTCAACGGGAAGCTCCTCTCGCTCCGCATCGTCGACGACGCGAGCACGCCCGCGACGACGGTCGCCAAGATCAGGGAGCTCGCCGAGAAGGAGAAGGTCGTCTTCGGCGTCGGACCGTCGACGAGCCGCGCGGCGAAGGAGATGCTCCCGCTCGTCAAGGCGAACCAGGTCCTCTACATCTCGCCGAGCGCCACCTCGAGCGATCTCGACTGCGTCGACGCCGCGACCCCCGAGGCGTGCGCCGAGTACAAGAGCAACTTCAAGTGGGAGAAGGGGACGGTGCCGCCGCCCGTCCTCTTCAAGACGGCCGCGCCGGACACGATGCTCGCCACGGCGCTCGCGCAGTTCGCGTCGCAGTCCGCGCCCGGCACGCTCCTCAAGCGGTGCAACAGCATCGTCATCGTGCGGCAGGGCGACAGCTACGGGACGCCGATCGCCGAGGTCCTCCGCCAGCGTTACGTCGCCCTCTCGCTCGCCGTGAAGGGCCCCATCAACCTCGATCCCGACATCGACAAGGGCTCGATCCTCCGGGACGCCGCCACCCAGGTGGCGAACGCGAACGTCGACTGCCAGGTCGTCATCGCCCTGCCCGCCGTCGCGGCTGCCTACATGCGCAACTGGAAGGACGTCTCGGCGACGGCGACGGTGAAGCCCGGCTTCATCACGATCGGCTCGGACGGCTTCCGCCAGGACCAGTTCCTCGTCCTCGGGCGCGATCGTCCGAACGACGAGAACTCGGAGACGGCCGGCGAAGGCGCCTTCGCCGTCGCCGCCGACACGGCGCCGAAGAGCTCCGACGGGTACCCGTCGTTCATCCAGAACTTCGAGGCCGCCTACCCCAACATCGCGCCCGGCCGTTACAGCTCCACGGCCTACGACGCGGTCGTCCTCCTCGCGGGCGCGTTCGCGAAGGCGAACACGACCACGGACGTACCGGCGGTGCGCAAGGCGATCTACGAGATGCTCTCCGGTCGCCAGACGCAGGGCCCGCGCGACATGACGGCCTTCCTCGCCGCTTCCCGCGCGAACGTCGACCTCGACTACGAGGGCGCGTCCGGCACGCTCGACTTCGACGATCGGACCGGGAACGTGCCGAACAACTTCATCGTGTGGCAGGTCGAGAACAAGAAGTTCGTGGAGCGCTTCACCTTCGACGCCTCGGAGCTCGACTTCCTGAGGTGACGGCCCCGCGCACGCGGATGCGAGAAGGCCCGAAGCGCTTCCGCGCTTCGGGCCTTCGTGTGTCCGCGGTCCGTCACCGCGCTACTGGCAGGTGTACGTGCCGTTCAGCTTCTTGCCCGTCGCGTCGTACGTCTGGCCCGTCGAGTCCTTGAAGACGGCGGCGTTGGTGTTCGGATCGATGCCGATGCACCAGACGTTGATGTCCGAGAGCGCCTCGCCCGTCGCGAAGTCGAAGTCGAGCGGCCCGGAGGCGCCGTTGAAGTCGATCTTCCCGCCGCCGAGGAGGGCGGTGAAGCCCTTCGTGAGGCTCGTCGGACCGACGTCGACCCGCTCGGTTCCGCCCACGAGGTTCTGGAACGCCTTGGCGATGCCGATCCCCGTCGCCGGCGTCTTGCCGAGGGACGCCATCGCGTAGGCGAACATGTACGTGGCGTCGTACGCGCCGGCCATGCCGAAGATGAGCTGGTCCGGGAACTTCCCCTTGTAGCGGAAGTTGTAGAAGTCCTGCGCGAGCGGCGTGACGACGCCCGGGATCGTGCCGCGGATGCGCGTACGGAGCTCGGAGGCGCCAGACGTGATGAACGTCGTGAGCTCGGCTCGGCGCATCCCGTCCGGGAGCAGGTAGAGCGGCTTCGGCGTCGGCGCGGTCTGCTCGTACTGGAGCAGGATGTCGGTGACGGCCTCGGCCGTGCCCGTGAGGACGATGATGTCCGGCTTCATCGCGGAGATCGCCGCGAGCGCGGCGGCCGGGGTGTTCACGTCGGTGCAGGCCGGCGTCGAGCCCGACGCGTTGTAGCACTCGGCCTTGACGTTGCCGTCGAGCACGCCCGCCGCGACGGTCTTGCCGTTCACCGTGAGGCCGTCGCGGAGCGCGGCGTCGATGCCGGCGCCGTACGGATCGCTCTTGCTGAGGATGAACACGCGCGCGGCCGTGTTGCCGTTCGCGGCCTTCACGGCGGCCTCGAGCTGCGGGTACATCGCGACCATCGCCGCGCCCTGGTTCACGTCGGAGGGCGCGGTGCGCCACAAGAGGCGTGTGCCGTCCTGGGTCGCGCCGGGCAGCGTCGTGATCGACACCGCCGTCGCGCTCGGCGCGATCTGCATGACCTTGTTCGGCATGAGCACGTCGGCGAGCGTCGTCGTGTTGCCGCTCGTCCCGGCGCCGATGACGAACGGGAGCTTCAGACCTGTGGCGAGGTGCGTCCCGACGTCCTTGAGGCGCTGCGTGAGGTCGGCCCCGGTCGGCGCCCCGCCGTCGGCGAGCGGCGCGCCCGACGTGTCCGAGCAGCTCACGAAGGCGAGCGGCCGCGGCTTGTCGCAGCGGTCCGCGGTCGTCGGGACGCCGCCCTTGGAGTTGATCTCCTCGACCGCCAGCTGCACGGCCTGACGGCGCGCCTTGCCGGAGCTCGCGTTCGCGCCGGCGAGCGGGAAGACGCTGCCGAAGAACACGGTGTCGTCCTTGAGCTCGCCGAACACCTCGTTGCAGTCGAGCGACTTCATCTTGACGCACTGGTTGTCGACGCACATCGACGGGTCGCCGCCGGCGGCCGCCGTGCACTTCGTCGTCGAGCAGTCGCCGGCGGGCGCCGCGACCGGCGGGCACGGCGGCTCGGTCGAGGTGTCTGCGGCCGCGCTTCCGTCGGTTCCGCCGTCCGCCGTCGGGTTGGTGGCGGCGCCGTCGCCGTCGTCGGAGCAGGCCATCACGAGCGCGGCGAGGCTCGAGCTCACCGCCAGCACGCCAAGGAGGTAGGTCTTGTTTCTCACGGGAGGTACTCCAGGCTGAGGTTCGACCTCCAAGTGGACCGCGAGCGCGGCCGTAGGGCAATTGTTCTCATGGACCTTCGACACGAGACGTCGCCCGCGGAGGACCAAACGGCGAACCAATCGGTTGCTAGAACGGACCGCGCAGGGCCAGGAACAACGCCATCCGCCAGCCCGCGCGGTATCGCGCGAGCATCGGCGGTCACACGTGCCCCCCGGCACCACACACGCCACGAGCGACGCGCGTCCTCTGAGCCACCTTCGAGATTTGAACTCGAGACCTACGGTTTACGAAACCGTTGCTCTACCGCTGAGCTAAGGTGGCGGAAACAGCGAACTCGCTAGTACGTCAGCCGGTAGGGAAGGTCAAGCAGAAGTTCCGCGCGGCCCGCCCCGTGCCCTGCCTCTTCGTCGCGACGCCTCGCGTGCGCTCGGCCTCGACCCCTCCACCGCGAGCGCCCAGGAGACGGTCACATCCGTGCATTCTGCATCCACCCATTCGCATGCATTCTACATGCAACGCATGATGGACGGAGGGCGCCGCGATGACCGGCGCGAAAGCGTAGAGCAACGAGCAGGCGTACGCCAAAGGATCGTCGGTCAGCGTGGGGCCGAGCGAAGCGCTGCCCTTCCCAGTGAGCGAGCGCGACCACTCGTGCGACGCGACCTCGACCGTACGGCGGCGAGCGCGCACGCGTGACGAACGGTGACGTCGCGGCGCGCAACTCCCGCCACGCGTCACCTCGCGACGCATGCAGACGACGCGAGTGGGGTGTTCCGTGACGCCGAGAATGGCGGCACTTCGTCCACATTTCCCTGCGCGAGACCAGGCCCGAAGCCGTCCGCGACGGTGGGAGCGAGGGCGCCCCATGCGCGCACATGAGGAAACGATGAGCGAGAAGACGCGTGCAATCGTGGAGCCTGGTCACTCACGCGACTGGACGAATTCACAGACATGCTGTCGAATGCGTAAGAGGGTGCCGGTTGCTCGGTCTCTGGTCACCCCGGTCACGACGATGGCGCAAACGACGGAAGAACGACGATCCGACATCTCTGGCATCGCGCTGTCCCGCGACCGCGTCGAATCGACTCGATCGACGCGATCGGCGCGTTCGGACCAGCGCATGAGGAAGGCTCGGTTCCAGGGCGCACGCGTCTCCCACGAGACGCGCGCGTTCGTTCGACCGAGGTTGGGAGTGGCGTGAATCGACTCGGCAAGTACCAGCTGGTTGCAGAGATCGCCCGCGGGGGCATGGGGATCGTGTACCTCGCGGTCGCGCAGGGCCCGGCACGCTTCAGCAAGCTCCTCGTCGTCAAGGAGCTGAAGCCCGAGCTCGTCGACGATCCGACCTTCCTCGAGATGTTCCTCGAGGAGGCTCGCCTCGCCGCGCGGCTCAACCACCCGAACATCGTGCAGACGTACGAGGTCGGCGCCGAAGGACGGCGCCACTACATCGTCATGGACTACCTGGACGGCGTCCCCCTCGCGCGGATCCTCCGGAAGAAGAGCCCGAGCTTCACGCTCCCGATGCACCTCCGCGTCATCTGCGAGTCGCTCCGCGGGTTGCAGTACGCTCACGCCCTGAAGGACTTCGACGGCTCGCCTCTCGGGATCGTCCACCGTGACGTGAACCCGCAGAACGTGTTCATCACGTACGACGGTCAGGCGAAGCTCGTCGACTTCGGCATCGCGAAGGCGCTCGACTCCAGCATCGAGACGAGGACCGGCGTCCTGAAGGGCAAGCCGGCGTACATGGCCCCGGAGCAGATCTCGGGCGACATCGATCCGCGCGCCGACGTCTTCGCCGCCGGCGTCATGGTCTGGGAGGCCGCTGCCGGCCGGCGCATGTGGCACAAGAAGGGCGACGTCGAGGTCCTCGCGGCCGTCCTCAAGGGAGACCTCCCGTCGCTGCGCGAGGCCGTTCCCGACGCGCCCGACGAGCTCGTCAGGATCTGCGACAAGGCGCTCGCCAAGGATCCGACGCAGCGACACCAGACGTCCGACGAGCTCCGCCTCGAGGTCGAGGCGTACCTCGAAGCGAGCGGCACCAACGTGCAGATGCCCGACGTCAGCATGGCCGTCGGTCTCGTCTTCCACGAGGAGCGCGCGAAGACCCGCACGCAGATCGAGAACCACATCGCGGCCCTCAAGGCGCGCAAGGAAGAAGAGAAGCTCCCCAGCCTCCGCCCGGGTCCGCCCGAGCCGGCGAGCATGGAGAGCAGCATGGGCGCGCACCAGGCGACGCCTCCCGGCACGGAAGTGCCGTTCGAGGACTCGCTCGCGATGCAGCAGTACCAAGCGTCGCGCACGAAGCGCCTCATCGCCGCCGCCGCCGTGCTCCTCGTCGGCGGCCTCACGATCGGCGGGTTCTTCGTGGGCTCGCGCCTGAAGAACAAGGACGCGCAGGCGCACAACGGGACCGTGACGGCCGAGCCCGGGGCGGGTGCGGGCAACGTGCAGGCCCCTCCGACCACGAACGGAGCAACCACGGTCTCGGCGGCGGTCGAGCCGCCGGTCGCGGCGCCGCGTGAGGCGCCCACTGCGACGGCGCCGGCTCCCGAGGAGACCACGCGGAAGCCGACGGGCCCCGTCGCACGCGGGCCCCAGCCAGGCCCCCGATGGCAGCCCGCGCCGCAACCGCGGCCGCAGCCGCAGCCGCAGCCGCACGCCCCGACGACGACGACCACGCCGCCGACGACGACGACGCCGCCCGAGGACAAGGGGCAGGGATTCCTCACGCTCGACACGTACCCCTACACGCGCGTCAGCACGGGCGGACGCGTGCTCGGCGACACGCCCCTCATCCGGTTCCCGCTCCCTGCGGGAACGCACGTCCTCACCCTCGAGAACTCGACCGAGAAGCTTCGTCAGACGACGGTCGTGGTGATCAAGCCGGGAGAGACCGTCTCCAAGCGCCTCGCCTTCTGAGGCGCCGACGGCCGTCACCGGGTGCTCTCGCGCAGGCTCTGGGGGACTCCACGAACGCCAAGCCCACGGACAACCCGCGGCCTCCGAACGCCGCCGAACCCTCCGATCGACCATGAGCACAAAACGAGCTTCGTTCCTCTTCGCATTCCTCGGTCTCGCGACGGTCGCTTGCGCTGCGCAGGAGGAGTCCGCGCCGCCCGACATCGCCTTCGACGTCCAGTTCCCCTCCCCTCAGGCGGCGGCGGCGACGGACAACGTCAAGGTCTACGCCTTCGAAGGTGGAAACTGCACGGACCTCATCCGGAGCCGGACGACGACCAGGCAGCTCCCGGCCGCCACCGCGGAGACGCCGCTCCTCACGCCGTGTCAGCTCCTCCAAGGCGCGGACAACTCCTTCGAGCTCAGCCTCCAGAAGGACTACGCGCTCCTCGCCGTCGGCCAGGTGAAGGGCGAGGACGTCTTCATCGGCTGCACGACGCAGCGGGCCTTCGGTACGACGAAGGCCCTCCCGATCTCGCTCACCTTCGTGAACATCCAGGTCGGCATCCCGGCGACGACGTGCACCAAGCTCTCCGACAAGTGCGCTCAGCGCTGCTGAACGGATACTAGGAGCCCCTGATGAAGACCTTGAAGAGCTTCTGCGCAGCCGCATCCCTCGCCGCCCTCGTGGCCCTGTCGGCCCCGGCGTTCGCCGGGCCCGATGCAGACCTCGCGACGGCAGAGAACGCGTATGCCGCTCTCGACTACTCCAACGCGCTGACCGCCGCCGAGGCCGTGCTCGCGCAGCGTGGCCTGGGCCACGAGACCCTCACGCGCGCGACGCGCGTCGCCGCGCTCTCCCACGCTGCGCTCGGCCACGGCGAGCAGGCGAAGCAGCTCTTCACGACGCTGCTCCAGTACGATCCGGACTTCAAGGTCGACTCGAAGCTCGGGCCGCGCTTCGCAGAGCCCTTCGCCGAGGCGCGCGGGTACTGGCAGGCGCAGGGCCGGAAGCCCGGCATGGAGGTCCAGGCCGTCATCCAGTGGGGTCAGCCCGGTCAGATCCGCGTGGCGACGCAGGATCCCCTCTCGATCGTGAAGCGTGTCGTCGTCGCCTACCGCTGGGCGCCCGCCCGCGACTTCACGACCGCGAACGTCGAGCCGGGCGCGCGTCAGGTCGACGTCCCGGCGAACGGGTCGGGCTCCTCGCGCCTCGACTACTACGTTCGCGCGCTCGACGGGAAGGACAACGCGGTCTTCGAGGACGGCTCGCCCGACTCGCCGAAGTCCGTCAACGTGAGCCAGCCCGTCGTCACGAGGGAAGAGGAGAAGAAGTCGATCTTCTCGTCGCCTGTCTTCTACATCATCGGCGGCGTCATCCTCGCCGGGGCCGCGACCGGCGGGTACTTCGCGCTCCGTCCGACCGAGTACACCGCGTCCTCGCGCGGTCGCACCGTGCTCGGCGCAGGGTGCGGTCCGAACATCCGCTGCGACTGAGCGCCCTCGCGCTCGCCGTCACGACGCTGGAAGAGCCGCCGTTCTCCCGAACGGCGGCTTTCGTCGTTCTTTCGTGCGTGCGAGCCATGAGACGGACGCAGAAAGGGCCCGCGTCCTGGCGGAGGCGGGCCCTGTCGCGGCGGCACGTCGTGTGGCGTCAGAACGCGAGGCGCTTCGAGACGTTCTCGCCGCTCTTCACGTTGATCGTCGTGGTCTGGCGGATGTTGTCGCCCGGGTTCTCGAGCACCACCGTGTGCGGGCCCGGCGAGACCGGGAAGCGGACGACCGGGGTGTTGCCGACGACGCGGCCGTCGATGCTCACCTGCGTCCACGGATACGTGTCGATGGTGAAGAAGCCCGGCGGCTCCGCCGTGTTCGTCGAAGGCTCGTCCTTCGGCTGCGTCTCGGCCGGCTTCGGCGCGGGGGCCGCGGCCGGTGCAGGCCGCCAGGCGCCTCCTTGCGCG
>JALHPN010000191.1 GCA_022842465.1 Polyangiaceae bacterium
CGACCTCGAGCGCCGCCGCGGCCGCGCGACCCCATGAAAAACGGCCTCCGGGCGGCCGCGCCCTCGCCCCGCCGGCGGATCGGGACGCCGGCCTCGGCCGCCGCCGCGACCGCGCCCGCGGCCTCTCTGCGGATCAGGTGACCGCGATCCTCGCCCGCCGCCCCGCCCGCTGAGCGGCCCCCCCTCCTCACCCCTGATCCCACCCCGCCCCACCTGATGGGTGACAACCTCTCGCCCGGGCCCCGGTTGTGGGTGATACTTGGGGCAGGAGCATGGACCCCTCGCAGCTCCAGCCAGGGTACCGATTGGATCGGTACGAGCTGCTGTGCCCCCTCGCCTACGGGGGCATGGCCTCCGTGTGGCTCGCGCGCTTCGGCGGGCGGCTCGGCTTCGAGCGCCTGGTCGTCATCAAGATGATCCTGCCGCAGTACTCGCAGGACCCGCGCTTCCAGGAGATGTTCCTCGACGAAGCGCGCATCGCCTCGCTCATCGAGCACGCGAACGTCGCGCGCATCCTCGACGTCGGCGAGCACGAGAGCAGCTATTTCATGGTCATGGAGTGGGTCGACGGCGACTCGCTCTCGAAGATCCTGCGGACCGCCGAGCAGCGCAAGCAGCGCATCCCGACCGGCATCGCCCTCCGCATCTGCGCCGATGCGGCGGCCGGCCTCCACGCCGCCCACGAGCTCCGCGGTCGCGAGGACGGACAGCTGATGGGCGTCGTCCATCGCGACGTCTCCCCCCAGAACATCCTCGTCGCGAACACGGGCGCGACGATGCTCATCGACTTCGGCGTCGCCAAGGCGCGTGACCGCGTCTCGCAGGAGACCAGCGCGGGGCAGCTCAAAGGCAAGGTCCGCTACATGGCGCCGGAGCAGGCGATCGGCCGCGAGATCGATCGTCGCGCCGACGTGTGGTCGCTCGGGGCGGTCCTCTTCGAGATGCTCGCCGGTGTCCCGCCCTACGACGGGCCGAACGAGATCGCGACGCTCCACAAGCTCACGAGCGGGCAGAAGCCGGCGCCGCTTCCCCCGGGGATCCCTTCGAAGGTCCGCACCATCCTCGATCGCGCGCTCGCCTTCTCGGCGGAGCACCGCTACGGCACCGCCCTCGAGATGAACCTCGCCCTCGAGGCCGCGCTCGTCGACATCGGCGAGGCGACGTCGATGGCGGTCGTCGGTCACTTCACGGCGCAGCTGCTCGCGGAGCGGAAGGCCGCCCGCAAGCGCGCGGTCGACGTGGCCCTCGCGAACGCGCGCGTCCGCGACGGCTCCGGCGGTCAGGTGGCGGTGCCGATGACGCAGCCGCTCCCGACGGTCCTCGCGGTCGCGAACGACGATCACGGGCCGCGCGGCGCACCGCAGGACCCGTTCCTCCCTCCACCTCCGGGCTCGGGCAACCGCGTATCGCGCCCGAGCGGCTACGCGCCGTTCGGACTCGCCGAGACGCCGAGCGCCACGTCGCAGACGCTCGGGTCCGCCGCGCTCGCGTTCCCGCCTCCAGGCGGCGAGGCGGACGACACGCGGAAGAAGACGTTCGTGGCGGTCGCGCTCGGGGTCGTGATGGCCGCCGCGCTGATCGGGACGTTCCTCGTCGTCCGATCCGTGATGGTCGGCCGCGACGACGAGGCGACGACCACGAAGACGAACGCGTCCGGCACGGCGCAGGTCGCGACCTCGACGACGGCCGTCCAGACCGGGCCGACCAGCAGCCCCACGGCCTTGGTGCCCGCCCTGCCCGCGAAGGCCACCGTCACGGCGCCGCCTCACGATCCGCCGCCCGCCACGCCCGCGCCGGTCGTGCCGAGCGCGACGACGGTGGCGACGACGACGACGCCGGGAGCGGGGACGACGGCGTCCTCCCACGGGAGCAGCGGGAGCGCGGGCGGCTCGGTCGCGCCGCGTGTCGTCCCCGTCCAGCCGCCGAGGCCGCAGACGCCGAAACCGACGACGACGCCCCCCCCGGCGCCCCCTCCCACGAGCACGGCGAAATGGGGCTTCTGAACCGCGCTTTCGGTCCCTTCGTCGTGGCGGCCGGCCTCGGCGCCACGACCCTCGCCATGCCCGAGGTCGCGCGCGCAGAGCAGCCGACGGCGGCGGAGCGCGACACGGCGCGGAGCCGGATGGAAGAGGGAGACGCGCGTCGTGAGCGCGGCGATCTCCGCGGCGCGCTCCGCTTCTTCGAGGAGGCCGACGCGATCATGCGGGTCCCTTCCACCGGCCTCGAGGTCGCGCGCACGCAGGTCCAGCTCGGGCTGCTCCTCGAGGCGAAGGACACCCTCGCGCGCGTCGTGAAGATCCCGACGCGGCCGGGCGAGCCGCCGGCGTTCGCGGCGGCGCGCCGGCAGGCCGATCAGCTCCTCGGCGACCTCGGGCCGCGCATCCCGACGCTCGCCGTCGCGGTGAAGAACGCGGACGCTGCGACGACGCCGCGGATCCAGGTCGACGGAGAGAGCGTCCCCGCGTCGTCCGCGGAGACGCCGAGGAAGATGAACCCGGGCACCCACCTCGTGCTCGTGAGCGCGGGGAACCTCGAGCGGCGCGAGGAGGTGAAGCTCGTCGAGGGCGAGAAGAGGCTCGTCACGGTCGATCTCGCAGGCGCAACGCCGGCCGCGAGCGCAGGAGCCGCGACGACGTCGAAGGCGAAGGCGAGCGACGCGTCGGGCGATGACGGCCGCGAGAAGCCCCCCGAGCAGACCGGCGGGAGCAGCACGACGACGAAGGTGCTCGTATACGGCGGCTTCGGGGTCGGGATCGTGGGCGTCGGCGTGGGCGCCGTCGCAGGCCTCATGAGCTTCAGCAAGGTCGACGACGTGAAGACGAAGTGCGGCGGCGAGACGTGCCCGCCCGCGTACCAGTCCGACGTCGACTCGGCCAAGGGCCTCGGCAACATCGCGACGGTCGCGTTCATCGTCGGCGGCGTGGGCGTCGCGGCCGGCATCGTCGGCCTCGTCGTCCCGTTCGGCGCGGACGAGAAGGCGACGAAGAAGGACAGCGACGCCCGGGCTCCGAGGACTCGCGTGGCGCTCCAGCCGATCGTGAGCCCGACGTACATAGGGCTCGGCGGTCGGTTCTGAGCGGCCTCAGATCCCGCCGCAGCTCTTGGCGATGACGTCGAGGTACGTGCCGCAGACGTTGAAGAGCGTGTCGAGGTTGGCCTCGCCGCCGCACGCGGTCACGTAGTCGTAGCGTCCGCAGCCCGCCTGGTTCTGGAACGCCGTCTGGACGCAGGCGTCGGCCGCCGCTTCGCTGCCGCACGCGTCGACGCTGCAGACCTCGGCGAAGCAGGACTCGGCCTGGTGGAGCTTCGCGCCGCACGCTGCGCTGCCGCCCGCGGCGTACGTGAGGCACGCGCTCCAGTTCACGAACCCGTCGCCGGCGTTCCCGACGTAGACGAGCGGCCCCCAGCTCGCGTCCGTCTCCTTCGTGAAGACGCACGCCCCGCAGGCGGCGTTGCGCGCCTTGAGCGCGGTCTCGAGCTGCGCGAACGTGAGGTTCGGGTTCATGGCTTGCTGCGAGATGAACGTGAGGTCCGCCGCGTTGCACACGGTCTGCTGCGCGGCGGCGGGCTTGAAGGGCGCATCGGTCGCCGGCGCCGGCGACGGGCAGAGCGGGTTTCCGCCGCTGGAGCCCGAGGAGCTCCCCGCGTCCGGCATCCCGCTGGAGCCCGAGGAGCTCCCCGCGTCCGGCGTCCCGCTCGAGCCGCTGCTCGACGACGAGGACGACGACGTCGAGCCGCTCGACGAGCCTCCGCTCGACGAAGAGGTGGAGCCGCTCGACGATCCCCCGCTCGACGACGTGCCCTTCGGCGGCTTCGGGAAGTTGGCGCCGGCGTCGCTGACGATGTCGGCGAGGTCCTCCGCGGGATTCGAGCACCCCGTCCCCGTCGCGCTGACGAGCCCGACGGCGGCCGACACACCCACGAAGAACGAGACACGAACGAGAGGTCGAAGGTTCATGAGCACTCCAGAGAAGGACGAGGCCGAACCGGCCGCGAAGGAGGCCGTGAGACCCCTCGTGTGCTCGTTCCATTCACCGGCGACGCCGTCCGACGTCGATTTTCGCCTGAGGCTCTCGCCCCTCAGGCGCCTGCGCGGAACGCCGCGCGGAAGGCGTCGGCGAACGCGGTCGCGCGGGCGGCGACGACCGGCGCGCCGGCGCGTCCGCCTTCGCGGAGCGCGCTGCCGACGACGACGCCATCGCAGAGCCGCGCGAGCGGGACGAGCATCTCCAGGGTCGCGCCGCTCGCGACGAGGACCGGCTTGTCACTCGCCTCCTTCACCGCCTCGAGCTTCACGAGGTCGACGCCCTTGCCCGTCCCCTCCCCTGTCACGAGGACGACGTCGGCGAGCGCGCGCTCCGTGAGGTCACTGACCTCCTGCACGAGCGGCCGCGCGGCGCCGAGCGGGGCCGAGTGCTTCACGTCGACGTCCGCCCAGATCGCGACATCCTCGGCGAGCGACCGACGGAGACGCGCGACCGTCGCGGCCTCGCCCTGCACGATCCCCTGGTCGGTCACGCGCGCGCCCGTGAGCACGTTGATGCGGACGAACGAGGCGCCCGTGCAGGCCGCGATCGCGATCGCCGCCTCCCCGTCGTTCCGGAGGACGTTGATCCCGAGCGGCGTCGCTGGCGCAGCGTCGCGGACGGCGAGCGCGCAGGCCGTCATCGCCGACACGGTGACCGCCGGCACCTTCGTGGCGAAGAACGGCGCGTCCCCGAAGTTCTCGACGATGATCGCGTCGTACCCCGCCGCCGCGAGCGCCCGCGCGTCGGCCGCAGCGCTCTTCGCGATCTCGGCCACCGAGGACGCCGCGCGCGGGCTCCCCGGCAGCGCCGGCAGGTGCACGACGCCGACGAGCCGCGGCGCCTTCACTTGAAGTTGGTCCCCGACGAGCCGCCTGCGCCGAACGGCATGATGGTCGCCGCCCCGCCGGCCGGCTGCACGTCCGGGCGCCCGAGCGTCCCACGCACCTGGAGGCCGTAGAAGCCCTCTGCCGTCTTCGCCTTCGCCATCCGCGGGTCCATCTCGAGCATGGGCTTCTCCTTCCCGCCGGGCGTGCCGAAGAGCATCTTCGTCTTGTCGTTCTTGTTGCGGTAGGCGTCGTTCACCTTGAACTTGAGGCTCGCGTCGAGCATGGCATCGTTCGCGTTCTCGCGGAGCTGGACGCGCCCGTCGCCGTTCACGTCCACGTCGCCGCCGCTGGCGCCGATCTTGGACAGCTTGAGCACCCCCTCCTTCGCCTCCCCCTCGACGTCGAAGGTCCCTACCTTGAGGCGCGGGAGGGTGAAGGGCCCGAGCGGTGTCTTCACCGTCAGCTCCTTCGCGGTGCCGGCGTACATCTCCTTGATTTGGAGCTTCACCTTCCCGTTCGCCTTCGACGCCTTGCCCTCCGGGAGCTGGAACGCGATGGTCCCGTCGAGCTTCCCCTCGAGCGGGAAGCCGGCGCTCGCGGCGATGGCGTCCACCTTCCCCATGTCCACACCCTCGAAGGTGACGTCGATCTTGCGCTCCTTGCCGGTGTCGTCGAAGTCGCCCTTCACGTCACCGTCGAAGGCCTTCACCGAGAAGCTCACGTTCTTGTTCCCGACGAGGAGGCCGAGGAGCGAGATGCGAGCTCGGACCTCGTCGAGGACGATCTTCGCGTCGGGCTTCGTCGGATCGCTGGACGGCGACGTGAGTCGGACGCCGGTCGCCTTCACGCCGGTCAGCCACGACGACTCGAGCTCCTCGATCGAGAGCCGCTGGGGTGCGGATGCGCCCTTCTGCTGCGCGTTGAACTGCGCGACGACGCGATCGCGGAGCTGGTCGAACGGGAACGTCCAGGTCAGAAAGACGACGAGGCAGAAGAGGTAGAAGACGGGGTAGCCGAGGCGAGGCCCCCACTTCTTCAGGAGCGCGCGGGCGCGGGTCTCGGTGCTCACTTCGCGTCTCCCGGGGCCGCGCTCGAAGCCGGCGGGGCGCTCGGCGGCGAGTCCGCGCGATCGAACGCGGACACGCCGACCTCGACGTCGTACGAGTCCGCTTCGCCGGATCGCTTCCGGATGTTGAGGCGCGACACGGACACGGGGTGCCCGCTCTTCTCGATCGTCTCGAGGAACTGCGCGATGGGGCCCATGCCGCTCTTCTTCAGGTGGATCACGGTGTTCCGCTCCGTGTAGCGCTTGCCGTGCGGGACGTCGGGGCGGTCGATGGAGTCCGTGACCTGGAGCTTGTGCGCGCTCGCTTGCTGCTCGAGGAACCCGGCGAGCGGCGGCGCCCTCCGGGCGTAGCGCGCGACGGTCGCGTCCTTCTTCGCCTTGAAGCCGCTGATCTTGCCGCGCGCGTCGTTGACGCTCGTGAGCGCCGTCCGTAGCTCCTCGTTCTCCGTCTTCCGGCTGGAGACGAGACTCTGGAGACCGACGGGAACGCCGAGGAGGAGGACGACACCGAAGAGGACGATCGCGATGCTCGCGACGCGCTGCTCGCGCGCGTTGAGACCGGTCCGCTCGAGGAACGAGAGAGCCATGGTCACTTACCTCCCGATGCGCTCGGCGCCGGCGACGAGCCCGTAGGAGCCGACGCCTTCTTCGCGCCCTTCTGGTCCTCGGGGCACTTGATGTCGAACTCGAGGACGTACTTCTGCCGATCGCCGCCGACCTGGGCGGTCGTGCGCGTGATCTTCGCGTCGGAGAAGCACGGATCGTTCGAGACGCTCGTCTTGATCGCCTGGGCGTCGGGGATGCTGCCCACGACGCCGTGGACGATGACGTGCGCCTTCTGGATGTCGAGCTCCTCGATGTCGTGGGTCATCGTTGTCGGGATCATCTCCGAGAGCTTCACCATCACGTCGAACCCGTCGGCGTGGGGGAGCGGATCCTCGTCGGAGGACGTCGTCTGGCTCGAGACGAGCTCCTGCGCGCGCGACGGGCTCGTCGTCTCCTCGCCGAGGATCTCCTTGGTGACCTGGCCGAGGGCGGCCTCGAGGACGGCCTTCTCCTTCGACTTGGCGTAGAGCTGGGCCCAGGCCGAGAAGAGGAAGCTCACGAGGACGACGGCGGCGAGCCCGGCGAGGAGCGGCACCTTCTCCTTCACCCACGCGAAGCCGCGCTCGAAGGCGAGCGGTCCCTTTCGGAGGTTGAGCCCCGTCGAGCGGGGCATGAAGCCGAGGGCGAGGCCGATCGCCTTCGCGTACCGCGCGATCGACGCGCCCTGCTCCGGGCTCAAGGTCGGCGCCTCGAGCGCAGGCGTCGTGACCTGGCGGACCTCCATCTTGAGCGCGCTCGAGAGGAAGGCCTCCGCGCCCGACACGTAGGCGCCGCCGCCGCAGAGGTAGACGACGGAGGGCGTCTCGCCGCCGATGGATCGGTACGCGGCGATCGTCGTCCGGAGCTCGCGCGCGAGCTTGTCGGCGGTGCCGGGGAGGCCCTTCGTCCCGAGGCCGAGCGTCCGAGCGAAGAGCGGCTCGCCGCTCTTGAGGACGACGACGTCGCTCGAGACGGTGCCGAGGTCGACGATCGCGACGGTCCCCTCGGCCAGCGCGGGCATGTACGGCAGGAGGTTCGTGACGGGGAACGCGCCGAAGCCGATGCGCTCGGGCTCGACGGCGAGCGCGGCCTTCACGAGCTCGATGCGGGCGACGACGTCCGCCGTCTTCGCGACGCCGACGAGGATCTGGAGCTCCTCTCCCTTCTTCTCGGAGCTGCCAGGGAGAAGGCGATAGTCGAAGACCGCCTCGGAGAGGTCGAACGGGAGGGCCGACTCGAGCTCGAACGGGAGCACGTCGCCGATCGACTTCGCGGCGTTGGCGGGGAGCCCGACGATGCGCGCCGTGGCGCGCTGACCTTCGAGCGCGGTCGCGACCGCGTCCCCGGTACCGCCGAGGGTTCCCATCGCGCCGCGGACGGCGGCAGCGACGGCCTCGACCGGGCCTCCGACCTGCGCCACCTCCACGCTCGCGAGCCCCGCGAGCTGCACCTTGCGGTACGCCGTGCGGATCACCGCGACTTTCACGGCCGTCGTCCCGATGTCGATCCCCAGATAGGTGCTCATCTCTACTCCAACCGGAAGTACACGACCTGCCCACCCGTGCTCGGTGCGTTCGCCGCGGCGATGGCGTTCGGGCCCGCCGCCGCCGCGCCCCCTGCCGCCGGCGTGCTGCCGGGGAGACCCGTGGCGCCGGGGAGGCCCGGCGTCGCGCCGGGGAGGCCCGGCGTCGCGCCGATCGCGGGCGCGGCGCGGAAATCGACGACGGCGTGCACGCGAACGCGCGTCTCGCGTCGATACCCCTTTTTCACGCCGACGGCGTAGATCGAGAACATCTTGCTCTCGGTGGTGATGCTCTTCTGGAAGTCGGCGGGCGACCTGAAGACGACCGGCTTCATGCCGAAGCCAGCGAGGAGCGGGCCGAGCTGCCCTTGGCCGGTGAGCGCGGAGACGAAGTCGCGCGGGCTGCCGAAGAGCGGCGCCCCCATCGTCACGCCGCGGGCCATCGTGACGCCCATGAGGAAGGTCTGCGCCTGCTCGGGGAGCGTGCAGATCTCGGCGGCGGGCGCCCCTGCACAGACCACGGCCAGCAGCGTCTGCGCGTTCGCGGTGTTGACGTTGATGGCGCCCTGACCCCACACGGTGATGACGCGCTTCCGCGGCTCCTTCGGATCGGGATCGATGAACGTGGACCAGAAGTCCTCGTGCACCCCCTTGACCATGTGGAGCTCCTCGAGCGAGTCGTAGGGAGCGTTCTTCCGTCGGTACGGCTTCGGCAGGAGCTGGTAGTACGCGTCCTCGACGCCGCCCTGCTGCGGGCCGGACGTCTGGGTGAGGTCGCAGTTGAAGGCCTGCTCGTCCGAGTCCGCCCAATCGATGAGGGCCTGGCAGGTCGAGTAGCGATCGTGGAACTGCCCCGTGCCGTCCTTCTGCTCGAAGAGCGGCGCGTACTGGGGCTGGGCGGTGAGGCCCATGAGCTCCTGCGCGAGTCGGATGTGCGCGAACTCGTTGGCGGCGCCGAGGTTCACGTTGATCTTCGAGTCCTCGTCGATGATCGAGAGCTCGAAGCGACCGCCGGGCATCCCGAGGTTCTTGCCCTGGTTCAGGTCGACGCCGAGCGAGCTCGCGACGGCCGACCCGCCGGGCCCGTCGTCGGACGCCTGGAGCGAGTTGAACGCGAAGAGGATGCGCTCGTGGAACTCCCACACGGGGAGCTGCGGCGGCGTCTTCTTCATCATCATGAAGAGCGGCGCGATCGCCTTCCGGATCGTGGGCTCGCTCGCGATGAGCAGGCGCGAAAGGTTCACCGCCGACCGCGCGATGTACTCGGCCTGGACGGCGTCGCGCTGCGATGTCGCCGCGGCGAGCTCGGCGCTCGTCTCGTCCTGGAACTCGGCGAGCATCACGGTGAGGATCGCGATGGCTCCCATCACCATGACGAGCGCGATCCCGCGCTCCTTCGCGCGCTTCTTGCGCTTCCTCGCGAGCGCGCGCGCCGTCGTCCCCCGCGGGTCCGCAGCGGTCATCGCGGGATCCCGAAGGTGAGGGCCTGCGTCGTCGGGACCATGAACTTCGTGATGTACTTGAAGGGCTCGTCTTCCTTCCGGACACCCTTCACCGACAGCATGATCTTCACCTCGATCGGGAGGCGGTTCAGCTGGCCGGTCATCTGCGTCGTGTCCCACGTCTCGAGCCACTGGCTCGTGATCGGGTCCAGGTAGCGGATGTCGAAGCTCTCGACGTCCTCGACGAGCACGTTGACGATGCCGCCGCGCTTCGGGTCGAGATCGATCGGAGCCTGCTCACGGCGGACGAGATCCATCTTCCCCTCGACGTCGGGGTCCTTCACGACGAAGTAGCCGACCTCGCACTGGTCGGACTCCTTCGTGTCCCGCTCCACGCGCCTGTGTGCGAACGCGCTGAAGTCGAGCCGATCGAACTGGGCGTTGTTCTGGGCGATGAAGGCGGTCTGACGCGTCCACATCGCCTGGTTGAGCGGCTGGTGGAGGGAGAGAAAGGCGCTCGCGATCTCGCGCTGCATGCGCTCCATCGCGTCCCTCGCCTGGCGCGTGCGGTCGTTCCGCATCGCCTCGCCCTTCCGCCCGCGCGAGAGCGAGTCGAAGGCGCCGAAGATCATGAGGGAGATCAGCGCCATGATCCCGAGCGAGACGAGGATCTCGAGGAGGGTCATGCCGCGCGCGCGCCCCCGCCCCTTCATCGCACGCCTCCGGTGGTGCCCGTGCCCGCGCCCGTGCCCGTGCCCGGCAGACCCCCGCCCCGCCCCGGCGCCCCCGCCGACCCCGTCGGCGCTGCGAAGTCCATCGCCCCGCCGTCGGGCAGGAGCGAGCTCCCCGCCATCCCGCCGCGCTGCGGGTTCGTCACGAACTGCGTGAGCTCGAGCTCCCGCTCGTTCGGCCCCTCCTTCCACTTCACCTTCACGGTGACGCGGCGGATGCTGGCCTCGAACATCGGCTTCATCGACGGGTAGACCATGCCGAGGACCATGTCGATCATCCCGGCCGCGCCCGCGCCGCCGCTGCCGGAGAGCCCCATCTGCCCGGCCACTTGCTGCCCGAGCGCCTGGAGCCCGCCGTCCGCGCCCGCCGAGGCGAGATTCAATCCCGGCCCGCCGCCAGGGTTCATCGCCCCGCCGAGCCCCGCGAGCCCCGTCCCGGCGTCGGCGGCGCTCATGTTCGGCAGCTCCACCTTCTCGACGCGGTAGTCGCAGGAGAAGCGCTCGTTCTTCTCGCCGTCGCAGCAGGGCTGCACGGTGTCGAGCTGGTCGATCTCCGGATAGCCCTCGCGGAGCAGCTTCTCCTCGAGCTCGGTCATCTTGCAGCGACCGAGCAACACGGCCTGGCCCATGTTGGCGGCCCCGCGGTTCGACGCGGCGAGGCCGCCCTGCGCCGAGAGGATCACCGTGAGCGTCAGGCCGAGGATCGCGATCGCGACCATGACCTCGAGGAGCGAGAAGCCACGCTTCATCAGAACGCCCCCGGATCTTCGCGCTCGCTCGCTTCCTTCTCGTCGCTCGGCTTCGGGAGCTCCACGACGCCGTCCTTGACGGTCACCTTGCCGGTGAGCGGCGAGACCAGGAGCGTCATGCTCGGCGCGTTCGGATCCTCGTCGCCGTTCTCGTTCTTCTTGCCGGACGTGAGGGTGATCGCGGCACGCTCGGTCTGCCCGCCGGGCCAGAAGTAGATGTACGCACGGCCGCTCGTCCGCGGCTGATCGTCGTGCGCGGTCTGGATCTGCTTGAAGCGAATGCCCCCTTCGATCGGCTTCTTCCCCTTCCCGGGCGAGCTCGCGGCGACCCCCATCGCGTCGATCTCCTTGAATCGCGCGCGCGCGGGGACGGGCCCTTTCACGATGCGGCTCGACTCCTCGAGCGCCTGCGCCTCCGCGGCGGTCGCCGCCTGGGCGCCGCCCGTACCGGTGAGGTCCTTCGTCTGGACGAGATGCGGCTGGTCGCCCTCCTCGAGCCAGATCTGGTTCTCCTCGAAGTCGAGCACGAGCCGCACGGTCTTCGAGCTCGCGCTCGCGCGCGCGTAGCCGACCCGCACGGCGCCGACGATCATCGTCCCCGAGTGACGCATCTTGCTCGAGGACATCTGCCCCGATCCGACCAGGATCGCGCCCGACATCAGCGCGATGAGCGCCATGACGATCAAGACCTCGATCAGGGTCATTCCACGGGTCCGCCCGCGCGACCGGGGAGGCCGCGCGAGGGTCATCGTGGAGTGGAGGATCGAGCTCATGGGGTACTGCGATGGAGAGCGTGCGGGGCTACGCGGTCATTCCTTCTTCGACGCTTGTTCCGGGATTCGGATGTCGTCGTTCGTGTTCTCCTTCTTGTCCGGGCCGAAGCTCACGACCTGGATCTCGTCCTCGCCGCAGTTGATCTTGTACGGCGAGTCCCACGGGTCGGTGACCTTCGACGCCTGCGAGAGCTCCTTCTTGTCGCGCAAGAGCTCGACGGTCGGGCAGTTGTCGCCAGGATGATCGACCCGCCACTTCTCGGCGACGGGGTGGATCGTGCGCGCGTCGTTCTTCGCCTGGTTCTTCTGGGACTCGGCGTACTTCGGCACCGCGACCACGGCGACGCCGCCTGCGATCAGGCCGACGATCGCGAGCACGATCAGGATCTCGATCAGCGTGACGCCGCGCGACGACGCGCGCCGCATCTTTCGCCAGACCTGCTTGCCGAACGTTTTCATCTCGTCATTCTCCTGGGGCTTTCACTGCTCGAGCGACCAGAAGTCGCTCATCTCTCACGTCTCACTCGACACGGTCGAGGCCGCCGGGCACGCCGTCCGGTCCGTCGCTCGACACCTCGAACCCCTGCGGATCGCGGCGTCCTGGGCAGGTCAGCCGCAGCGGCCTCCCCCAGGCGTCGACGGGTACGTCCCGAGCATGGCCCGACGCGACCACTTCGGCCAGCTCACGCGGACACGCGCCCGCGTGGTCCGCTCGGAACGCGGCGACGGCGCGGTGCGCGGTCGTGATCGTCGCGCGCGTCGCGCGGACCCCCGCGGCCTTCTCCTCGCGGTTGCGAATGAAGACGACGAGCACGACGACGAGGATCGCACCGAGGACGAGCTTCACCCGCGCGCGGCCGAGCACGAGGGCGACACCGCGCCTCCGCTCCCACGGGAAGAAGACCTTCGACTCCGCGCGACGCTTCACCTTCGGCTCTCCATCAGTTCACGAAATCGTTCATCTGGATGAGCGGCATGAGGATCGAGAACGCGATGAACCCGACCCCTCCGCCCATGATGACGATGATGAGCGGCTCGAGGAGGCTCGTCATCGCCTGCACCCGCGTCTCGACCTGAGCGTCGTACGCCTTCGCCACGTTCTCGAGCATCGTCTCGAGCTGCCCGGACTTCTCGCCGACGGCGATCATGTGGACGACGATCGGCGGGAACTGCCCGGACCGCTTGAGCGGCCCGGCGATCGACTCGCCCTCCCGGATCGACCCGGCCGCGTCCTCGACGACCTTCGAGAGCTTCGCGTTGTCGAGGACGTGCCGCACGATCTCCATCGCCTTCAGGAGCGGGACGCCACTCTTGAGGAGCGTCGAGAGCGTCCGTGAGAAGCGCGAGACGGCGAGCATCCGGAAGACGGAGCCGAAGAGCGGGAGCTTCAGCATCATGCCGTCCTTCCACATCTGCCCCTCGTTCGTGGCGAGGAACGCGAGGAATTTCGCGAGCACGAGGCCGGCGACGATCCCGAGGCCGATCCCGACGCCGTACGCCGCGGCGGAGGCGACCGCGAAGAAGCAGAGGATCAGCGCGCCTAGGGCGATGAACGCGAGCGCCGTCCACATCGTCTTCTTCGCGCCCGGCGCCAGCGCCTTCCGCGCGGACACCAGGGAGAAGATCGACGTGACGAAGCCGAGCATCTGGTTCGACGAGAGCGCGCTCGACACGAAGATGAGGAGCGCGGTGTACCAGGGCAGCGCGCGGTCGAGCGTCGAGTAGATGTTCGTCACCTTGGGGACGACGACGATCATCATGATCGTCATGAGCGCCGTGCCCATGATCATCATCAGGATCGGATAGGCGAGCGCGCCGCCGACCTTGCCGCGGAGCCGGGCCTGGTTCTCCATGAAGTCGGCGAGACGCTCGAGCACGGTCTCGAGCGTGCCGGACGCCTCGCCCGCGGCGACCATGTTGACGTAGAGCGGCGGGAAGATGTGTCCGTGCGAGTCGAGCGCCTTGGCCAGGCTCGAGCCCTCGTTCAAGCGATCGCGGACGACGGCGAGGACGCGGCGGAGCTCTTCCTTCTCCACCTGATCGTTCATCGCGGAGACGGACTCGACGAGCGGGATCCCGGCGCCGACGAGCGTGGCGAGCTGGCGCGTCATCATCGCGACGTCGCCGACCGAGACGCGGTTGAAGAACGCGCCGAAGTTGATCGAGCTCCCCTTCTTCTTGCCGCCCTTCTCCTCCGTCGCCTCCGTGAGGAGGACGCCCTCCCGCTTCAACGACGCGCGCAGCGCCTTCAGGTTGTCGGCGTCACGGACGTCCGAGACCGTCTTGCCGGTCGAGACGACGAGCCCGCGGTAGGCGAAGACGGCCATGGCCTCTTCACACCCTCACGTTGCGGACACTGGCGGGCCTGTCGGCCTCGGTGTCGATGTCGTCTTGCGTCGCGACGAGGACCTCCTCGACGCTCGTGAGCCCAGCGAGCACCTTCCGCGCGCCGTCGTCTCGCAGCGAGTCCATCCCCGCCTCCATCGCGCTGCGCTTGATCGTCTGCGCGTCGGAACCCTTCAGGACGAGCGGGCCGACCGTGTCGTCCATCATGAGGAGCTCGTAGATGCCGCGTCGACCCATGAAGCCGGTCTGCGTGCACTTGTCGCAGCCCTTCGGGCGGAAGAACGTGATGTGGTGCCCGGGGTAGTTCTCGAGCGGGTCCTGCGCCGTCGCCGCGCGCGGGTAGTACCTCGAGCTCGTGTTCAGCCTGCGCCGGGCGCGGGCCGCGCAGCGCTCGGGCGTGATGCCGAGCTCCTCGAGGTCGGCGGGGTTGGCCTCGTACGCCTCCTTGCAGTGAGGGCAGAGCATGCGGACGAGACGCTGCGCGAGGATGCCGACGACGGACGAGCGGAGGAGGAACGGCTCGACCCCCATGTCGATCATGCGGGTGAACGCGCTCGCGGCGTCGTTCGTGTGGATCGTGGAGAGCACGAGGTGACCCGTGAGCGACGCGTTGATCGCGATCTCGACGGTCTCCTTGTCGCGGATCTCGCCGACCATGACGACGTCCGGGTCCTGGCGGAGGAAGGCGCGGAGCGCGCTCGCGAAGGTGAGGCCGATCTTCGCGTTGACGTGCACCTGATGGATGCCTGCCAGCTCGTACTCGACCGGATCCTCGGCGGTGAGGATGTTGATGTTCGGCTGGTTGATGCGGTTCAGGCACGCGTAGAGCGTCGTCGTCTTACCGGAGCCGGTGGGCCCCGTGACGAGCACGATCCCGTCCGGCTTGTGGATGAGCGAGTCCATCAGCGCGTAGTCGCGCGAGGAGAAGCCGAGGTCGGGGAGGTCGAGGAGCACGCTCGACTTGTTCAAGAGACGCATGACGATCCGCTCGTAGCCGCGGCTCGTCGGGATCGTGCTGACGCGGATGTCGAAGCCCTTGCCCGCGATCTTCTTCGCGATGCGGCCGTCCTGCGGGAGGCGCTTCTCGGCGATGTTGAGCGCCGCCTCGATCTTGATTCGGGAGACGATGCTGTTCATGAAGGCGCGCGGCGCGCGGCGCGCGACGTAGAGCTCGCCGTCGATGCGGTAGCGGACGAGAACCTCCTTCTCCTCCGGCTCGATGTGGATGTCGCTCGCGCGCTCCTTCATCGCCTGGAGGAAGAGAGAGTTGACCCATCGGATGACCGGGGCCTCGTCGTCGGAGTCGAGGATGTCGCCGCCGGCGACCTCGTGCTCGTCGACCTGCCCCTCGTCGCTCTCGAGCTCGCCGCCTCCGGCGTCGCGCTCGTAGACGCGGTTGATCGCGTCGACGATCCGCTCCGCAGGGGCGACGGTCGGCTCGACGCTCTTGCCGAAGAGCACGCGCATTTCGTCGAGCGCGACCGTGTCGAACGGATCACCGACGAGCACGTAGACGGCGAAGTCGTCCTCGTTCGTGACGAGGACCTTGTGTGACTTGGCGAACGAGATGGGGAGGCGCGTCGCGAGGGCCGTCACGATGCGATCGGGCTCGACCTGATCGACGTATGGGAGCTCTGCCTCGGCGGCGAGGGCCTTGCCGACCGAAGCCTCGTCGAGGATCGAACCGTTCACGAGCAGGTCGACGAGGTCGATGCCCTTGTCACGCTGGACGGCGTACAGGGCTTCGAGGCGATCGAGGGGCACACCCGCGCGCCGGTGGAGGATCTCGCCGAGGAATCGCTGCTCCATGAGAATGACGACCTTACTTCTCGATCTTCTCGAGGTTCCTGACCGCGGGGTTGACGTTGACGTTCGGCGTCGGGTTCACGGCGGGGTTCGCGGGCGTCGTGGCGGGCGCCGTCGTCGCCGGCACCGCGGGCGCGGGCGGAGGCGTCGGCGCCCCCGGGTTCGTCGTCGACGCGCGCGGCCCCTGCGGCATCTCGAGCGGGCGCTGCGGCTCGTGCGTGCGGATCTCGCGCGGTCGCGTGATCTCGTCGAGGCGGCGGCGCTCCTCGAGCTGGAAGTACGCCTGGCGGATGTCCTCGACGAGCCCGTTCGTGCGGGACCAGTCACGAGGCGCCTGGTAGTCGTTCGAGTCGGAGAAGACGAAGTAGCGGTCCAGGTACTCCTGGCGCTCCTGCATCTTCTTCTCGAACACCGTCCGCAGGTCCTGCTGGTTCCGGATGATGTACGGCGTGAGGACGAGGATGAGGTTTCGCTTCGACGTGCGGTTCTCGCGCTTCCGGAAGAGGGCGCCGAGGACGGGGATGTCGCCTAGGAGAGGCACCTTCTCCTCGCTCCGCGTGAGCACGTTCCGGACGAGGCCGCCGATCACGATCGTCTGCTGATCGGCGACGACGAGCTTCGTCGTGGCGGTGCGCTTGCCGATGTTGAACGCGCCCGAGGTGCCGCCGACGGACGCGCCGACCTCGCTGATCTCCTCGGTCACGTCGAGGCGGACCTCGTTCGAGTCGTTGAGGTGCGGCTTGATCTTGATCTTGGTGCCGACGTCCTGACGGGGGACGCCGAAGGAGCCGAGGCCGCCGAGGCCTCCGAGCGCCCCGAGCGCGCCCGCCGCGCCTGCACCGCCCGCGGCGCCGCCGAGACCGCCGAGACCGCCGAGCGCGCCGAGCGAGTTGTTCGACTGGAGCGGGACGTTCTCGCCGACGTTGATCTCCGCGTCCTCGTTGTCGAGCGCGAGGATGTGCGGCGTGGAGAGGAGGTCCGAGTCGCCCGTCGTCGCGAGCGCCTGGAGGAAGGTTCCGAACGCCGGGATCGAGATGCCGGTGCCGAGGAAGTTCTGGACGCCGTTGATGCCGGGGCCGCGCACGCCGAGGGCGAAGCCCTGGAGCGCGTCGGGGTCGGTCGGCAGGGGGCTGATCGTGTTCAGGATCTTGTTGCCGCCGAACACGAGCGAGTCGTTCGGCGCATCCGTCTGGAAGGGCGCGCCGCCGTGGAAGCTGACGCCGAGCACGTCGCGGCGGTTCAGCTGGAGGTCCATGACGACCGCCTCGATGAACACCTGGCGACGCGGCTGGTCGAGCCGGTTGATGACGGCGCGGAGGGAGCCGAAGTCGCGGAGCGACGAGGTGATGACGATCGAGTTCGTCGCCTTGTCGGCCGAGACCTTCACGCCGCCCTCGAAGATGCCCGACGGCTGCGCCCCTGCGGCCGGCGCGGGCGCGCCTCGCCCGGCGGTGCCGCCCGGAGCAGGAGCCGCCGCGCCGGTGATGATCTCGTTCAGGGTCTTCGTGAGCTCCGTCGCGTCCGCGTGCTGGAGCGGGAGGACGTGGATCTCACCCTCGCCCGTCTGCGGGACGTCGATGCGCTTCACGAGCTCGAGGATGCGGAGGTACGCGCGCTCGGTCGAGACGATGATGAGCGTGTTCGAGCGGTCGTCGGAGACCACCTTCGCGACGTGCAGGTCGCCCGTCGAGGGGCCTCCGATGCTCGCCGAGGCCGCGCCCGCGCCAGGTGCTCCGCCCTTCGGCGCGCTGGTCGGTGTCGAGCTTCCGCCGCCGCTCTTCACGTCGAAGAGCTCGTTGATGCGCTTCTCGACGTCCTGCGCCGAGGCGTAGTGGATGGGCTCGATGAAGATCTGGTCGCCGCTCGAGCCGACGTCGATCTCCTCGAGGATCGTCATCATCCGGCGGATGTTCGATCCGCTGTCCGTGACGATGATCATGTTGCCGGGGCCGTAGACGGTGACGTCACCGTCCTTCGACTTGAACTTGCCGAGCACGTTCGCCGCGTCGTCGGCGCTGATGTGCCCGAGGCGGTGCATGCGGGTGACGTAGCGATCCTCGCCGGGCGACCCCTGCGAGGCGCCGTAGATCGGCGTGCCCTGCGTGGCGACGCCGTTCGTCTCGACGATCTTGAGGAAGCGTCCGTGGGGGACGACGGTGAGGCCGTTCGTCTCGAGGATCGAGAGGAAGGCCTGGTACGCCTCCGCGACGGTCACCTTCTGCGGCGAGTAGACCGTCGCCTTGATGTTCTTCACCTTGCCGCCGAAGATGAAGCGCTTGCCGGTGAGCTGGCCGATGACGCGCACGAGCTCGGCGAGATCGGCGTCCTCCAGGGAGAACGCGACCTTGTAGTTCGGGCTCCGCGGCTCGAACTCGAGGGAGTTCTCGAACTGGGTGAGCGCGGTCGTGTCCCCCTGCGCCTTCCCCGACGCGCCGACGGTCGCCCCCTTCGGCAGGTTCCCCGCCGCCGGAATCCCCGTGCCCGTGCCCGTGGCGGGCGCGGCCGCCCCCGCGGGCGCAGGCGCGG
>JALHPN010000192.1 GCA_022842465.1 Polyangiaceae bacterium
ATCGCGCGACCCGCTTCGCCCAGGTCTCGCGCACCGCCTCGTCCATCGCGACCTCCGCGAACGAGAGCTACGCGATCGACGAGGCCCGGTCAGGAACGCGATTCGACGAACGGATACCCTGCGAAGAGCCGCGCACCGGGTCAGATGCGTAGCCAGAGCATGGCGCACCCGAGCGCGACGACCGCCGCGTAGTTGCGAAGCGTCTGCTCGTAGCGCGTCGCGAAGCGCCGCGCCTGCTTCAGCAGGTTGAACGTGCACTCGATCTCGGACCGCGCCTTGTACAGCTCCTTGTCGTACGAGCGTGACGTCGCGCGGCTCCGGTTCCACGGGATCACCGGCGTGCAACCAGCCGCTTCGAGTGACGCTCGGAACGCGCTCGCATCGTAAGCCTTGTCGCGATCAGACACCGCGACTGGGCACGCGAGGCCAGCTCCTTCGCTGGAACGATGTCGTTGCGCTGACCCTCGGTGACCTCGAACGCCAGCGGGAGCCCGAGCGCGTCCACGACGAGGTGCACCTTCGTCGAAGGACCCCCGCGCGAGCGCCCGATCCCGTTCGCGGCGCCCCCCCTTTCGCCCCGGCGGCGTGCTGGTGCGCCCTGTTGATCGTGCTGTCCAGGGAGTGCCACTCATCATCCGGATCGACGCGCAGGGCCTCGAACAGCCGCGTCCATCGGCCGTCCTTCGACCACCGGTCGAACCGGTTGAACACCGTCTTCCAAGAGCCGAACTCCTCCGGGAGATCGCGCCAGGGCACGCCCGTGCGCCGCCACCAGAGCACCGCTTCGATGAAGTTGCGGTCGTCCCGCCCGCGTCGCCCCGTGCGCCGCTGCGAGTGCAGCACGCGCTCGATCCTCGACCACTGCTCATCGCGAAGCTGGCGGCGAACCATGCGCGTGATGGAACACACCGCAGAACCCATGGAAAGGACGTGCAGTGAGCACAGCAACTTCCGCTCGGACCCGATCGGGCACGGGCACGGGCACGGGCACGGGAAGACCGAGCCCGTTCAGGGACACGTCCTAGGGGTCAGGTGCGCTTCGCGTCGAGGGACATGCGGGCGAGCCAGAGGAGGACGACGACGTTCGCGAGCTCGAAGACGCGCATCGCGAACGGGCCCATGGCGAACCAGGTCTCGCCCGACGCCGCGAGCGTCACGAGGAGCGCCGCGCTGCCGAGCGCGAAGCCGCCCGCGAAGGTGCGGAGGCGGCGGACGCCGAAGAAGAGCGCCGTGAGCGCGATCGCCGGGCCAGCGCTCGCGAAGAGGAGCCACTTGTGGAGGCTCGGCGCGAAGAGCAGGTCCCACTCGCCGAACGGACGCATCGCGAGCTCCGCCACCCAGCGGAGGGCGCCGGCGCGGGCGGGGATGCCGGTGAGCGGGAGGAACGGGAGGAGGCCGACGCCCGCGAAGAGCGCGCCGATCCACTTGCCGGCGCCCTTCTCCATCGTGCCGCCCTTCTTCTTGATCCGAAGAGCGACGGCGGCGAAGAGGCCGAGGAGCGCGAGGAGGCGGGCGCCGACGTGCGCCCAGTGCGTCGCGATGACGGCCTTGCTCGCCTCGAGGATGCCGGCGCCGAAGAGGTTCCTGTCCTCCTTCGGCGTCGCCGTCGCCGTGAGCACCTTCTTCACGGAGGCGGGATCGGTGATGCCCTGGCCGACGAGGAGCGCGGCGGCGCCCGCCACGTGCGGCGACGCCATGCTCGTGCCGTTGAACACGCCCCACTGCTCGCACTTGTTCTTGCCGGCCTCGCAGATCGTCTGCTGCGTCACGCCGACGCCCGGCGCGCCGATCGTCACCTCGGGGCCGCGCGAGGAGAACCACGCGATCGCGTCGTTCTTGTCCGTCGCGCTGACGGCGATGACGCCGTCGTAGGCCGCCGGGTAGCCGACGGAGCCGCCCGAGTTGCCGGCGGCGGCGACGACGACGACGCCCTTCGCCATCGCGTGGACGACGGCCTTCTGCACGACGCCGCTCTTCTGCGACGAGCCGAGCGAGAGGTTCACGACCTGCGCGCCGTGGTCGGCCGCCCAGCGGATCCCCTCCGCGACGTCCGCCATCGTGCCCCAGCCGCGCGCGGAGAGGACCTTCACGGGCATGAGCTTCGCGCAGTGCGCGAGGCCGGCGACGCCGATCCCGTTGTTGGTCGTCTGCGCGATCGTGCCCGCGACGTGCGTGCCGTGGCCCTGGTCGTCCGCGGCGATCGTGTTCTTGCCGACGAAGTTGTAGCCGTCCACGCAGGTCGTGCCCGCGAGGTCGGTGCCCTTCATGAAGCCCTTGTCGTCGTAGCAGGCGATGCCGGTGTCGACGACGGCGACGGTGACGCCCTCGCCGCAGGCGTACTCCCAGCCCTGCTCCGCGCCGACGCGCGCCATGTGCCACTGCTCGGCGAACTTGGGATCGTTCGGGGTGAAGTACGCGCGGGCGACGGCGTTCTCCTCGACGCCCTCGACGCGCGGATCGCGACGGAGGCGCGCCATCACCTCGGAGGCACGCGACGGATCGACCGAGCCGACGGCGAGGTTGTCGTCGTCCTTGATGTCGGGGCTGTTGTCGTGGAGACCGACGCCGTACTCGGCGCCGAGCTTCGCGATCTCCGCGTCGGAGAGCCCGTCCTTCACGTCGACGACGATCTCACCGGGGAGGATCCCGCCCGCCGGATCCATCTCGAGGCCGCCGAAGGTCGGCGCGTCGTCGACGACGCGCGGCGACGCCACCACCCGCTCCCCTCGGGCCGTCCCCGGCAGGGCGACGACAGCGAGGGCACAGGAGGCCGCGAGGACCGAAGGCACGAGAAGGGCGCGGGGCTTCATCATGGAGTCTTTCTCGTCGTACGACGCAGGAGCCGCGGAAGTTCTTTCCCATTTGAGCACGCGGCCCTCACTTGGCGCGGACCCGGCTCCAAATGGGTCCCACAGTGTGGGACGAGCTCGAGCGTCGACCTCGAGCGATCTCGCGCGTGTAGCTCTGCTCGAGCTAGGGCGCCGCGCCGGCGTCGCGCTCGGCCGCGTCGAGCGCGACGAACCGCTGCTCCGGACCGGGCGGTTCGTAGAGCTGGAGCGCGACGAGCTTCACGCCCGCCTCCGGCGTCCAGGCGTGCTTCGCCCCGGGCGGCACGACGACGATGCGGGGCGCGACGAGACGCGTCGGCGCTCCGTCGATCGTGAACGTGCCCGCGCCCTCGAGCGCGACGAGGATCTCCGCGGATGCGACGTGCGCGTGCTCGGCCACGGGCGCGGTCCCCTCGAGCCGACCGAGGTAGAGATCGGGTGATGCGGCCGGTGTCACGTCGAGGTGCGCGCGCATCGCGCCCTTCGCCCACCGGAGCTCCGGCGCCGCCGTCCCCTTCACGACGACCTGACCCGTCGGCGGGTGGTCGTAGATCGCGCAGCCCGCCGTCGGCGTCGTCGCGACGACCGCCTCTGTGTCCCCGCGCACGACGACCGCGGTCGCGTGCGTCGCGACGAGCACGTCGTTCTTCGCGAGCTCCGTCGTCTTCGTCGGCGGACCGGTGATCGACTCCGTCTCGACGGTCACCTTCCCCCGCGCCGCGGCGACGAGGATCCGCGTGCACGGACCGCCCGCGACGCGCGTCCCCGGCTTCGCGAAGCGGACCTCGGGCAGCGCATCGCCCGCCGCGCGCGGGCTCGGACGGGGGGCGGTCGCCGGGCCGCTCAGGACCACGCGCGCCGGATCCGGGCGCGCCGTCGTCGGCCCCGGGACCGCCACGCGCGGGCGCTCGCGACACGCGAGGAGTCCGAACACAAGTGCCGTGCCTGCGACGAGACCTCCACGCATGCGCGTCATCGTCGCACGAGACTGTCGGCGGGAAGGAGGAGCGCAGCCGCGGCACGGGCGGCGAGCTCGCTCGTCGTCCGCGGAGAAGCGGCCTCACCGTCGAGCTCCGCGGCCTTGGCGCGCGCCTCGGCGAGCCGCTCCTTCATGAGCTGCTCGGCGCCCTCGGGATCCCCTGGGCGGAGGATGCTCCGCACGTAGACCTCGGCCGCCTTGTACGAGCTGCGCGTGAGCGGCGCGCTCGCGACGAACGCGAAGCCCATCTTCCGCGCCTCCTCCGCGTACATCGCGAAGGTCTCCGGCGTCACGAAGCGGTCGACCTCGACGTGCTTCGGCGTCGGGCGGAGGTACTGGCCGAGCGTCACGAGGTCGACCCCGACCGTGCGGAGGTCCGCCATCGTCTCGAGCACCTCGTCGTCCGTCTCGCCGATGCCGACCATGATGGACGACTTCGTGATCCGCGACGGATCCCGCTCCTTCACGCGAGCGAGCACGCGCATCGACGTCTCGTAGCTGCAGCGCACGTCGCGGATCTTCCGCTGGAGGCGACGCACGACCTCGATGTTGTGCGCCCAGACGTGCGGGGCGGCGTCGATCGTCGTGTCGACGTAGTCGAGGTGCCCGCCGAAATCGCCGAGCAGGGTCTCGACGAGGATGTCGGGCCGGAGCTCGCGGAGGCGCGTCACCGTGCGCGCGACGTGGGACGCGCCGCCGTCGAGGAGATCGTCTCGGTCCACCATCGTGAGGACCACGTACTGGAGCTCGAGCCGCGCGATCGCCCGCGCGACGTGCTCGGGCTCGCGCCCGTCGACCGCTCCGCGCGGGTTGCCCGTCGTCACCGCGCAGAAGCGACATCCACGGGTGCAGACGTCGCCGAGGAGCATCACCGTCGCGGTGCCCTCCGTCCAGCACTCGCCCACGTTCGGGCAGCGCGCCTCCTCGCACACGGTGTGGAGGTCGAGCTCGCGGAACGTCTTCTTCAGCTTCGTGTACGTCTCGCCGCCGGGCGCGCGGACCTTCAGCCAGGGCGGCTTCGGCGCAAAACGTGGCGTTTCCTGGGAGCTCACGGGGGTGAGGTAGCGCCGCGTCCCCGGGGGGTCAACCCGCCTCTCCCCTCGCGGCCGGAACCCGAGTAGGAGGGCGGGGTCGTGCTGCCCCGCCGCCTCGCCCTCCTCGCCGCCTTCGTGATCGCCTGGGTCCTCGGGACGCGGGGCGCCCGCGCGGACGAGATCACAGGCCCGCTCGACCGCAGCACGCCGCGCCGCGCCGTCGCCGCGTTCCTCGAGGCGGTGAAGGCAGGCGACGAGAAGCGCGCGGCCGAGCTCCTCGACCTCCGCCAGATCCCACCGTCGCAGCGCGTGGCGCGGGGGCCCGCGCTCGCGCGCATGCTGCACGAGGTCGTCGACCGCACCCTCGTCCTCGAGCCCGCGCAGCTCTCCGACGAGCCCGCCGGACGGCCGGAGGACGGTCCGAGCGCGGAGCGGATCGGCGTCGTCCGGAGCGACGGCGCGGACGTCCCGATCACGCTCGCGCGGGTCGCCGCCGGAGGCGACCAGGTCTGGGTCTTCTCCGCCACCACGGTCGCGCGCGTACCGAAGCTCCACGAGGAGCACGGCGCAGGCTGGCTCGAGCTCCACGTCCCGAAGGCGCTCCGCGTCGAGCTCTGGACGCTCGAGGCGTGGCAATGGATCGGGCTCCTCGTCGCGCTGGCAATCGCCGTCGCGCTCGGGCGGAGCCTCGCCTGGGTCCTCTGGCGGCTCGGCAAGACCATCGTCGACCGGACCCCCCCGAAGTGGGACGACGAGTTGCTCGATCACCTCCGCACCCCCGGCCGCTTCGTGCTCGCCGTGGTCGCGTTCCGGGCGCTCCTCGAGCCGCTCGGACTCTCCGCCGTCTCCGTCCTCGTCGCGTCGAGGCTCCTCGGCTCGGTGACGATCATCGTGTCCGCGTGGATCGTGATCCGCGTCGTGGCGGTGCTCTCGAAGATCATCGAGCAGCGCGCGGCGGAGACCGCGCCCGGCGAGTCGAGCTTCGATGTCCGCTCTCGCGGGCTGACGACGCAGGTGCGCGTCCTCCGCCGGGTCGTGAACATCGCGATCAGCATCCTCGCCGCCGCGCTCGTGCTCCTCCAGTTCGAGGTCGTCCGGAACGTCGGCCTCTCGCTCCTCGCCTCCGCCGGCCTCGCCGGCGTCGTCCTCGGCTTCGCCGCGCAGCGGACGATCGGGAGCCTCATTGCCGGCATCCAGCTGTCGGCGACGCAGCCGATCCGCATCGGTGACGAGGTCGTCGTCGAGAAGGAGTGGGGGGTCATCGAGGAGATCACGCTCACGTTCGTCGTCGTCAAGATCTGGGACGAGCGGCGCCTCGTCGTCCCCATGACGCGCTTCCTGGAGCAGCCGTTCGAGAACTGGACGAAGACCTCGTCCGCGCTCCACGGCACGGTCTTCCTCCACGCGGACTGGACGTTGCCGGTCGACGCGCTCCGCCGCGAGCTCGACCGGATCCTCACCGCTCACCCCGAGTGGGACGGCCGGACGAAGAAGGTCCACGTCACGGACAGCAAGGAGCGAACGCTCGAGGTCCGCGTCCTCGTCTCGGCGAAGAGCGCCGGCAGGCTCTGGGACCTCAGGACCAACGTGCGCGAGCGCCTCGTCGCGTGGCTGACGACCTTCGAGGACGGCAAGCATCTCCCTCGCGTGCGCGTCGACGGCGTCCACGACGCCGGCCACCCATGACGCGCATACGAATCCTTGCCCTCTGCGCCTCGATGACCGCGTGCGCGCTGGCGTTCCCGCTCGACGGCTTCGGGCCCGGTCCGGACCCTTCGCCAGGCCCCGACGCCTCGGCAGATCGGGCGAGCGAACCGCCCGAGGGCGGCCCCGACGGCGGGTGCACGCTCGAGCGCTGGCCAGAGCGCCGGGCCGCCGGGAGCCCAGGCGGCGGTGAGGTTTCCCTCACGCTCGCCGTCTCGGGCGTCGAGTTCGGCGCCGATGATGCGGGCGTCGCTCCCGGCTTCGATCTCGATGGCCTGTGCACGTGCCCGGGAGCGGCCGCATGCAGGAGCACGGTCGAGGGATGCGATCGTGACGGAGGGCTCGACAATGCCGTGACCGACCTCATCGAACGCTTCTCCGGCTTCCAGTCGATCTTCGACGAGGAGTATCTGAACGCTCAGATCTCGGTCGGCAACTTGAGCCTGTTGCTACAGCTCGACGGCTACAACGGCGAGGCCGACGACCCCAGCGTCTCGCTGGCCGTCTTCGCGTCGAACGGCCACGCCCCCGGCGACGGCGGGCGGAGCGTTCCCTCGTTCGACGGGAGCGACGTGTGGACGATCGATCGGGCCACGACCCTCGGTGGCGCGGATCCGGCGGCCCGACCGCGCTTCGTCGATCCGGACGCGTACGTGTCCGACGGCGTCCTCGTCGGACGTCTCAGCTTCCCCCTCGTCTACATGACCGCGAGTGGCCCGCGTGCCGTTCGGATCGACGAGGGCGTCGTCTCGGGCCGCCTGCGGAACGACGGGGTCTGGCGGCTCGAGCGAGGGCGCCTCGCGGGACGCCTGAGCACGCGAAACCTCATCACCGCGCTCGGCTTGTTCCCGAGCCCCTTCGACACGACGATCCCTCTGTGCAAGAGCAGCGACGCCTTCGCCGCGCTGAAGCCGCAGATCTGCGCTTCGGCCGACGTCATGCGCGCGAGCGCGCTCGATCGCAAAGACCAGTTCTGCGATGCCTTCTCGTTCGGCGCCGGCGTCACGGCGGTTCAGGCGCTCGAGGGGCCCGTCACGGACACCGACGGTGGCGCTCCGTGCGGGGTGGACTTCTCCGACGACTGTCTTCGCTGAGACGCGATCCAGGCGACCTAACGAACGAGCGTAGTCGGGGCGCAGGTGGAGACGCCGGCGCCCACGATCGTGAAGCCCAGGGCGTCCTTCACGACCGTGACGGAGCCGTCGCTCGGGCGGTAGCGCGTGACCGTGGAGCCCTTCGTCGCGAGCGGCGGACCGCCCGGCGCCGGCGGGACCGCGGTGTAGACGTAGAAGTCGCCGCCGTAGAACGAGAACGCCCACGCGTCCCCCGCGCTGACTCCGGGGAGCTCCTTCGCGTCGAGGACCGCGCCGGTGCCCTTCGAGATCTCCGCGATCTGCGCTGGCGACGTCGTGAAGAAGCCGTAGAGCTTCCCGTCGCCGGTGCCGGTGAGCTCGCTCCCGCGGTCGGCGAGCGCGCCGGTGTACCTGCCGACGAAGCGGAACTCGTAGCTCGACGTGTCCACGCGCCCGAGCCCCGCGCCCGCCGTGTCCGAGAGGAAGAGGACCTCGTTCGAGCTCCCCTTCGTCTCGCTCGAGAAGCCCATCCCGAACTGGCCGAACGACTCCTCGGGCGGCTGCCACGCCGTGGGCTCGCACTGGAGCGTCTTCGTGCTCACCTTCCAGATCGTCCGATCCGAGTGGCGCACCCACGCGATGCCCTGGCGATCGATCGCCATCGAGGTCGGCTGCGCGCCACCGGTCGGACAGGCGATGATGCCGCGGTTCGTGAACGTGAGGTCCGGAGGATGAAACTGGTAGAGGGTGTTGTCCTGCGTGATGACGTGCGGATCACGCGTCGACTCCTCGCACTCGGCGAGCGGAGCTCGGCCGCCTTCGCCGCCGCCGGTCCCCGCGTCCGTGCCGAAGCCGACGGCGGCGGGATCCTCGTAGGCGCGCTCGTCTCTCCCGCACCCGGCGAGCGACACCGCGAACGTGGCAGAGGCGACGAGGGCAGAGACGGCGAAGAGGGGCGCGAGCCGAGCCAAGACGACCTCCGGAAGAGAAACGGGGATGCTAGCACGGCAGAGTCGACGCGCCCGTCGCGCAGCCCCCCGCAGCGTCAGGAAGAGACGGGCTGCGGCGGCGACGGGACGGCGGCGAGGCGCGTGAGCTCGGACGCGGACGCGGGCTGGGCGACGCCGCGCTCGGTGATGATGGCCGTCACGAGGTGCGCCGGCGTCATGTCGAAGGACGGGTTCCGCGCGCGGACGCCTTCGGGCGCGAGCGGCACGGTCCCGCCGTCGGGCAGCGAGAAGTGCGTGAGCTCGCGCTCGTCGCGCTGCTCGATAGGGATCCTGTCGCCGGAAGGGCAGCCGAGGTCCACCGTGCTCCACGGCGCGGCGACGTAGAACGGGATGCCGTGCGCGGCGGCGAGGCAGGCCAGCGCGTAGGTGCCGATCTTGTTCGCGACGTCGCCGTTCGCGGCGACGCGATCCGCCCCGACGACCACGAGGTCGACCTGCTTCTTCTGCATGAAGTGGGCGGCCATCGAGTCGGAGATGACCTCGACGGGAATGCCGTCCTTGTGGAGCTCGTACGCGGTGAGCCGAACCCCCTGGAGATACGGCCGGGTCTCGCACGCGAGCACGCGGAGCTTCGTCCCCGCGTCGCTCGCGCCGCGGATCACGCCGAGCGCCGTCCCGTAGCCCCCCGTCGCGAGCGCGCCGGCGTTGCAGTGGGTGAGCACGTTCGCGTTCTCGGTCACGAACGGCGCGCCGAGCTCGCCGATACGGCGGCACGCCGCCACCTCCGCGCGGTGCAGGGCGCGGGCGTCGCTCGCGACCCGCTCGGTCCGGCGGACGGGGTCCATCGTCGCGATGTCGGGGAGGCCGCGCATGATGCGGTCGAGCGCCCACGCGAGGTTCACCGCCGTCGGCCGCGTCGCGCGGAGAATGGCGTCGGCCGAGCGCATTGCCTCGAGGAAGGAGGAGGCGTCGCCGCGCGCGTTCGCTGCGGCGGCGACCATCCCATACGCGGCGCAGACGCCGATCGCCGGAGCGCCACGAACGAGCATCCCGCGGATCGCCTCGGCGACCTCCTCGACGCGCACCAGCATCTCGTAGCGTTCGAGCGCCGGCAGCCTCCGCTGATCGAGGACGGCGACCCGGTAGCCCGGCATGAGCTCCACGGCGGAGTACGCCCGCCCGCCGATCGGGTCGGGGTGGGGATGCGCCTGCCCGGTCCGGAGTGTCGGGACCGCACCCGGAAAAGGCGCCGACTTGCCGCTGTCGCTCATGATGGGCTCCCCTCCCCGCTCGTTCCCGACTTGCTCGCCTGGAGGCGCGAGGCGATCTCCTCGGCCACCGTCTCGAAGTCTTCCGCCGCTCTCGCGCGCTCGCCTTCGACGTACGCCCGGACGGCGTCGGCCGCGACGATCGCGAGGCTCACGTTGACCCCGCGCGCCGTGAGCTCGGCGCCCACCTCGGGGTTCTTGAGGAGCGTGTCGAGGTCCTCGAAGACCTCGAGGAGCTCCTTCATCGCGAAGCTTGGCTCGGCCATGGGAATGCCATGATCGCGTCGGGGGCGAGTGGAGTCAAAGGCCGCGCGCTGCGAAGGGCGATCACGCCCCTTTCTACGGATGGCCGCGGAGGTGCGCACGCTGCTTCTCGACGTTGACGCGCGGCGCGCCGAGCTCCTCGGCATGATCGAGCGCGCGCGTCGCGTCGTCCTTGCGTCCGAGCTTCGCGAGCGCCCACGCGCGTCCGAGCTCGGCGGCCGCGAAGTCGGGCTTCCGCGCGAGGACACGGTCGTAGGCCTCGAGGGCCGCGGTGGGATCGCCTCGCACGACCGCGACGGTCGCGAGGCCGAGGAGGTTCTCCGTGCTCTTCGGATCGTGGACGAGGCCTTCGCGGTACGCGCGCTCGGCGCCGTCGTAGTCGCGGAGATTCAAGCGCACGAGGCCGAGCACGTGGAACACCTCCGCGTCGCGCGCCCCACGCCGGACGGCTTCGTCGAGCCGCGGCGCGGCGTCCTCTGCTTCGCCCCAGCGCGCCGCCCGCATCCCGCCCTCGCGCGGCCCCGCGGGAGACGAGGGGGCGACGCTCGCCGCGGTGTCGTAGGCCGCGAGCGCCTCGTCGAAGCGATGGGAAATCTCGAACGCGTGCCCGAGCTCGATCCACGGGACCGGATCGCCGGGCAGCTGCGCCTCCAGCGTCTTCACCTCGCGCTTCGCTCCCTCGAGGTCGCCGGTCCAGGCGAGGACGCGGACGAGCATGCGGCGCGCCGGCACGTCGTCCGGGTGCGCGGCGAGGTGCGCCGCGAGCGTCTTCCGCGCTTCCTCTTCGCGGTGGAGCCGCACGAGCTGCTGGGCGCGGTCCACCGGCCCCGGCCGCGCGCAGCCGGTGACGAGCGCGAGCGCGAGGACGACAGCAGCGTTGGCGCGCGGCACGTGGTAATGCTGCCGCCGAAACGGAGTCGGGACCATGGAAATTCGCACGATCGGTGTGCTGGGCGCAGGGCAGATGGGCGGCGGGATCGCGCAGGTCGCCGCGGCCGCGGGCTACGACGTAGTGCTCGCCGACGCGAGCATCGAGCTCGCGCAGAAGGGCCGCGGGAAGATCGACGCCATCCTCGGCAAGCAGGTCGAGAAGGGCAAGCTGAAGGCGGAGGACAAGGACGCGCTCCTCGCGCGCATCCGGCCCGCCGGCGGCCCGGCCGATTTCGCCGCGTGCGACCTCGTCGTCGAAGCGGCGACGGAGAACGTCGAGCTGAAGCTGAAGCTCTTCCGCGCGTGCGACGAGGCGATGAAGCCGGGGGCGATCCTCTCGAGCAACACGTCGAGCATCTCGCTCACGAAGCTCGCGGGCGCGACGAAGCGGCCCGAGCTCGTGATCGGTATGCACTTCATGAACCCGCCGCCGCTCATGAAGCTCGTCGAGATCGTGCGCGCCGTGCAGACGAGCGACGCCACTTACGCCGCCGTGAAGGCCGCGGCGGAGAAGATGGGCAAGACGACGACGACGAGCAACGACGCGCCGGGCTTCCTCGTGAACCGCATCCTCGTCCCGATGCTCTGCGAGGCGTGCTTCGCGCTCCAGGAGGGCGTCGGTCGCGCGGAGGACATCGACACGGGCGCCAAGCTCGGCCTGAACCACCCGATGGGGCCGCTCGAGCTCGCCGACCTCATCGGCCTCGACACCGTGCTCGCGATCGCCGACGTGCTCCACAAGGACATCGGCGACGACAAGTACCGCGCGCCGACGATGCTCCGGAACCTCGTCGCCGCAGGCTGGCTCGGCAAGAAGGCAGGCCGCGGCTTCTACGTCTACGACGCCGCCGGCAAGAGGAGCGCGTGATGGCTGGGACCGTCCTCTCCGAGCGCGACGGCGCGATCGCGATCGTCACGCTGAATCGTCCCGACAAGCTCAACGCGCTCAACGCGGAGCTGCTCGCGGAGCTCGAGGCGACCTTCGTCGCGCTCGCCGCGGATCCGTCCGTCGCCTGTGCAATCCTCACCGGGGCCGGCGAGAAGGCGTTCGCGGCCGGGGCGGACATCGCCGCGATGGCAGGGATGACGACGGAAGAGGCCCGCGCCTTCTCCGAGACGGGGCACCGCGTGTGCTCCCGGATCGAGCGGGCGCCGTTCCCGGTCGTCGGCGCGGTGAACGGCTTCGCGCTCGGCGGCGGCTGCGAGATCGCGCTGGCGTGCGATTTCCTCTACGCGAGCGACAAGGCGAAGCTCGGGCAGCCCGAGGTGAACCTCGGCGTGATCCCCGGCTTCGGCGGGACGCAGCGACTCGCGCGACGCGTCGGCATCGGCCGCGCGCGAGAGCTCTGCTACACGGCCGACCTCGTCGGCGCCGACGAGGCGAAGCGGATCGGGCTCGTCAACGCGGTCGTCCCCGCCGCCGAGCTGATGGTCGAGGTGAAGAAGGTCGCGACGAAGATCGCCTCGAAGGGCCGCGTCGCGGTCGCCCAGGCGAAGCGCGTCCTCTTCGGCGGCGCCGACATCCCCGTCGACGTCGCGAACGCGCTCGAGACCCAGGCCTTCGCGCACCTCTTCGGGACCGAGGACCAGAAGGAAGGCATGAAGGCCTTCCTCGAGAAGCGCGCCGCGGCCTTCCAGGGGAAGTGACCTCAGAACGCGTGGCGGGCGGCCACCAGGGTGCCCAGCACCGCGGCGACGACGGCGAAGGCGGCGCTCGCGACGAACGCGCGATGGCTCGCGCGGCGTAGGGTGACGGAGGCGGGCGCGTTCGCGCGCCCCGCCGCGACGTAGGCGGCGGCGCCGGACCACGCGAGGAAGACGGCGCCGAAGGCGAGGTGCTCCTTCCGCTCGAAGGCGAGCCCGAGGGCCCGGGCGTCGAGGAACACGAGCGCCCGGAGCGACTCCCGGTACGCAGGGTAGAGCCATGCGCCGAGCGAGGCAGCGCCCGTGACGAGCGCCACGCTCGAGGCGACGGCGAGGTGCGCCCGGCGCTCGACCCTCCGCAGCACGACCGCGGGGTGGACGAGCGAGGCCGCCGCGAGCCAGCCGAGGTGGCCGTGGACGTGCGCGACGAGCGCGACGAGCCCGCGGCCGCCGTCCGTCTCCCCTCCGACCACGAACAGATCCCCCAGCATGGGCCGGTCCTACGATACACTCCGCCGCGTGACGTGCGCCGTCCACGAAGAGGCCGAGAGCATCGCGACCTGCTCGTCGTGCGGCAAGGCGATGTGCGACGCGTGCGCGACCCACGAGGTCGACGGCGCGCCGAGCTGCGCGGCTTGCGCAGAGCTCGCGATGAGCCGCTCCGAGGCGATCGGCGGCCTCGTCATCATGACGATGGCAGCGGCCTACGTCGCGATGCTCGCCGTCGCGACGCGAGGGGGAGGCTCGGTGCCGCGCCTCCTCGGCACCGGCATCGCCGCCGTGGTCACGATCGCGTTCGGGCGCGGCCTCCTCATGGCCTTCCGGATCCCGTCGCACGTCCAGCCGCGACGAGGAGGCGAGGCGCCGCGATGAGCGCAGGGCCGGATCATCTCTCGCGCCTCCGCGCGCAGGACACGGCCCTCTGCATCCTCGAGCGCGCGCTCGGCAGCGGGCGTGTCCACCACGCGTACCTCTTCACCGGGCCTGACGGCGTGGGGAAGGAGCTCGCCGCCTTCGGGCTCGCGCAGGCGCTCGTGTGCGAGACGCGCACGGCGAGCGCGGACGCCGGGCCTAGCCTCTTCGGCGGGCCCGCGACGCCCACGCCGCCGAAGCCACGTGCGTGCGGCGCCTGCTCGGCGTGCCTCCGCGCGATTCCGCGTGAGGGCGAGCGCACCCCGACGCATCCCGACGTCATCGTCCTCGAGCGCGGCCTCTATCCGCCGAGCGCCATCGGTCGGCGGAGCCCGGAGACGCAGGACATCTCGATCGATCAGGTCCGAACCCTCGTCCTCGCCCGCTCCGCCTACGCGCCCCACGAAGGGCGCGCCAAGGTCTTCATCCTCCGGCGCGCCGACGAGCTCAGCATCTCGGCGGCGAACGCGCTCCTCAAGACGCTCGAGGAGCCCGGCTCTCGAACGCACTTCGTCCTGCTCACCTCGCAGCGCGACGCGCTCCTGCCGACCATCCTCTCGCGCACCCTCGAGGTGCGCTTCGCGCCGCTCCCGGACGACCTCGTCGCGGAGCTCCTCGAAGGGCGCGGCGTCCAAGCCGAGCGCGCGAGAGAGATCGCACGCCTCGCCGGCGGGAGCGTCGAGGCGGGAGACGCGCTCGCCGACCCGGAGGAGAGCGAGGCCCGCGAGTCGTTCGTGAAGCGGGCGCTCGACGCCGTCGCCTCCCCCGCCTTCGAGGGCGTCCTCGCGCTGGCCGAGGACGCCAAGAAGGACAAGGAGCGGCTCCCCGCGCGCGTCACGGCGCTCGCCGCGGCCTATGCGCAGCGCGCCGCGGACGCTGCGCGCGCGGGGCGGAGCGACGCCGAGCTCCTCTCCGCCCGCGGCGCCCTCGCCCTCGGCGCGCTCGAGCAGCTCGCCGGCAACGGCGCGCCGCAGCTCGTCGTCGAGGCGATGCTCACCCGGATGCGGATGCTCTGATCACTCCATCGTCGAGTCGCCCGAGGCGATGACCTCGTAGGCGGACTCCTCGAGCTCGTGCCCGTGGAAAGCGCGCACGCCGGCGTTCCCCTTGAGGACGAGGAGGCGCTCGGACCCGGCCGACGCGTACTCGGCGACGACGACCACGTCGCCGATGTCGGGCGCGCCGACGCCCGCGCGCCTCGCGCGGACGGGAAGGCGGCGGACGCGGTCGAAGCGGATCGCGCGATGCTCCACCGCGTTCGGCGGCTCGCCGAGGGCGAGCACGGCGCCCGGATCGAGCGGCTCGAGCCAAGCGATCGCGGCGCGCGGTCTCGGTCTCACGTAGAGGGCCGTGTCGTGGCCCGCGTCGGGGGCGACGAAGAGCGCGGAGATCGGCATCTCCTCCTCGAACACGAGCGCACCCGCGAGCCACGCCTCCTCCCCCGTGACGCGGATGACGACGTCGCCGAGCTGGCACGGGAAACCGTCGAGCGGGGGCGACGTCGCGGCGCCGGCACGCTTCGCGGTCGTCCTCGCCGCGGCGGCGCTCCCCCGCGTCTTCGCCTGCGGAGCCGGCTTCCCACCGTCGTCCTGGGCGCCGTCCTCGTCGGCCCCGGACGCCTTCGGAGCGTCTCCGGGCTTCGTCTCGGGGTCCGCCGGGAGCTCGCCCTCGCGTCGCCTCGCGAGCCATCGTCCGACGGCCATCGCCCCGCTGGCGCCCGCGCAGATGAGCCCAGCGAGGAGGAGGCTCACGCGGACGCCCAGGGGACGACGACCGCGAACGTCACGTCGTGGCTCCGGCGGCCGCCGTGCCGCTCGACCCCGCGAAGATCTCCTGGAAGGCGCGCGCGCGCTCCACGACCTCGTCGAGGGTCGCGCCGACCGGGAAGAGATCCGCGATGACCGCGCACCCGTCCGCCACCTTCGCGACCTCCGCGGCCGTCGCGAGCGTGATGCCGCCGATCGCGACGAGGGGGATGCCGGCTGCGTGCGCCATCTCCACAGCCTGGCGCAAACCGGCGAGCCCGACCACCGGATCCGGGTTCACCTTCGACGCCGTCTCGAAGATCGGGCCGAACGCCACGTAGCGCGGCTTGGAGGCCAGCGCGCGCATGAGTTGGTCGGGCGTGTGGGTCGAGATGCCGACGTCGAGCTGGGGCGCGATCCTATGCACGAGCTCGTACGGCAGGTCTTCCTGGCCGATATGCACGATCTCGCAGCCGGCGAGCGCCGCGAGATCGGCGCGATCGTTCGCGACGAGCGGGACACGCGCCTGACGGCAGAGAGGGCCGAGCACGCGCAGAAGCGCGAGGATCTCACGCGCCGGCATGTCCTTCGCGCGGAGCTGGAACGCCGCCGGGTGAACCGCGAGGATCGCACGCGCGTAGGCGATCGGCTCTACCTTCCGCGCCTCGAGCAGCTTCGTGTCGCAAATCGCATAGAGCCCCTTCATACGTGCCTCCCCGCGGCGTTGCCCCCCCGCTGGCCGGCGTCGAATCGAGCGGGGACCTACCTGCGGGTGCGGTGGACGTCAACGGTTGGCGGTCGAGCGCAGACGGGTCAAAGGGCGCCGAACGTCCCTCCGACGAACGCGAAGGCGGAGCCGAAGTAGCGTGTCGTGCTCGACAGCGCGACGTACGCATCGACGTCCGCGCGGGCGCCTGCGTGGAGCGCGAAGCGCCGGGTGACGGGAACCTCGAGCATGCTCGTCGCGTGGACGCCGGCACCGAGCCGGGACACGATGGAGCTGACGTCGTAGGGCTCGCCGGCGGACGAGCCACCCTTCCGAAAGAAGCCGAACCAGCTTGCGTGCGGTCCTGCTCCGAGGACGAGAGGCCCGATCGCGCCCTCCACGGTCGCTCCCGGCGCGACGCGCAACGTCGAGACGCCCCCGTCGGCGCGCCCGGCCTGGATCGCGAGCCCGCCGGTGGCAGCCACGTGGCGCGCCATCCGAACGCCGAGATCGGCGACGAGGGAGAGCTCCCGCAGCGGTCGCGACGAAGGGTCCAAGAGGAAGAGCTCTCCCCTTCCGTACCCGGCCGCGACGCGAACGAAGATCCTCGAATCGCCGAGCGGACGGTCTGGCAACGGGGGCGCCTCGGCGCGCGCCGTCGCCGGCGTGAGCGCCGCACCGAGGGCAACGAGCGCGACGAGAAGCGTCGCGCCCGATCGAGACGAGCGCGACCGCCTCACGGGCAGACCGGCGAGCGTGGCGCGGACGTCTGCGGCTGGTCCGCGAAGGCGCTACCATGCTCCCACGCGCCGCTCTCACGACGGCTCGTCGCCGCGAGCGCCCGCGCGCACACGCGGTCGGCGACGAGGGCTTCGCACGAGCGAGCATCGATGCAGGCCGCGTCCGACGGCGACAGGACGGGCTCCTCCCTCCAGTATCTGCCGTAGCCGCAGCTGGTGTCCTTCACCGAGAGACGGACACACCGCAGCCGGTCTGCCACGAAGCCGAGGCAGCAGGCCTCGAGCTTCGCGAGCGCGTCTTCACACGCGAAGACGTCGGGGTGGAACTGGTCCGTGTCGTCATCCATGTCGGCCCAGGCGGGCCGTGTTGCAACGAGCACCGTCGCTGCGACGAGGAGCGTGGTGGCGCGACCGCGCCGGAAGTCTCTGTCGACGATCATGCTCGGCAGCGTTCGTCGGGCTGCACATCGTCGCAAATGACGCTTCCTGACGCGCGCGCCGCGACCCGCGAATCACGAGCGCTGCGGACGGCGAGCCGCGTGCACGAGCACGCCTGCGTGCTGCCCGAGTCGCCCCCGCTCGTCGAACGGTGACCGCGCCCCGTCGGGCTCGGGCGCGCCCGCGAGGGTCACGACGTCACCACGACCGAGCTCGTCGAAGGCTGCGTTCGCCTCCGCCGTGTCGCGGTCGAGGCGTCGCAGGCGGACCCGCGCGCCGGACTCGGTGCACGCGAAGAGCTCCACCTTGCCCTTGCTCGGCATGCGATCGGACACGACGCGGAGGTGCACGCGCTCGCCGGGCACGGAGATGCGCGCGGCGACGAGCTCGCGCAGGGTCGGCCCTCGACGCCGGAGGACGAGATACGAGAACGTCAGGCCCTGGAAGCGGAGGCCGGCCGCGCGCGCGAGCGGGACGAGCCACGGCGGGAGATCGACGCCGCGATCCTCGTGACACCAGTCTCCTTCGGCGAGGAGGACGGGACAGAAAGACGCATGGAGGCACGGCGCGAACAGGATCGGGGGAGCCTCGCCGAGGACGAGCCGGTCGCGAACCGCGTGGAGGTGGCGGGCCCTTTCGCGGAGCGCCGGCTCGACGACGACGAGCGAGCCTCCCTCGTCGACCACGTCGGCGAGGAGCGCGCGGAGGATGTCGGCGTGGCGCGAGGCGCGGGCCTCCGGCTCGAGGGTCGTGTCGAGCTCGCTCAGGACCTGGCCGAGGACGACGAGATCGAAGCGTCCGCCGGGCAGCGGCGGCAGACGGCCGCCCTCGAAGCGGCCCTCCCGGGTACGCACCGAGACGGCGACGTCGCCGAGGCCGAACGGCGCCCCTGCGCCCGCCGCGCGCACCGCCTCGTGGATCGCGGCGGCGGCCCCGAGCGCGG